>NZ_JAOPWR010000051.1 GCF_025965585.1 Pseudonocardia sp. | reverse complement strand
CGGCACCGGTTCACGGGATCATGGCTTGTGGCGTTGACTGTGACCGTGGACGTGCCGCCGCGGGATCGCGAGGTGCTGGAGTCGTGGCTGCGGGCGCCGTCGGTGGCGGCGGGGCTGGCCCGGCGGGCGCGGATCGTGTTGCTGGCCGCGGACGGGGTGCCGGTCAAGGACATCGTCGAGCGGGTCGGGGTCTCGAAGCCGACGGTGATCGGCTGGAAGAAGCGGTACGCCGCGGAGGGTCTGGGCGGTCTGGCGGATCGCCCCAAGCCGGGTCGCCGGCCGATCATCGACGAGGTCGCCGTGGTGCTGGCGACCCTGGAACCGCCGCCCGAGCGGCTCGGGGTCACGCACTGGTCTTCACGGTTGCTGGCCGGTGAGCTCGGGATCTCGCACGTCTGGGTCGGCAAGATCTGGCGACGCTGGGGCCTGCAACCGTGGCGGGCGGAGACGTTCAAGTTCTCCACCGATCCGGAGCTCGAGGCGAAGGTCCGCGATGTCGTCGGGCTGTACCTGAACCCGCCGGACAAGGCCGTCGTGCTGTGCGTGGATGAGAAGTCGCAGGTCCAGGCGTTGAATCGGACCGCGCCGATCCTGCCGATGCGCCCGGGGATCCCGGAGAAGCAGACCCACGACTACGTCCGCCACGGCACCACCACCTTGTTCGCCGCGTTGGAGGTGGCCACCGGGCGGGTCGAGCAGGCCTGCCTCCCGCGGCACCGCCACCAGGAGTTCCTGATATTCCTCAAGCAGGTCGCGAAGGCCTACCCGCGCCGGAAGCTGCACCTGGTCGTGGACAACTACGCCACCCACAAGCACCCCGCGGTGAAGGCATGGCTGGCGCGTAACCCCAGGATCACGCTGCACTTCACCCCGACCTCGGGGTCGTGGCTGAACATGGTCGAGATCTTCTTCGGGATCATCACCCGCCAGGCCATCCGCCGCGGCAGTTACGGCAGCGTCAAGGACCTGATCGGCGCCATCGGCCGGTTCATCGACGGCTGGAACGACCGCTGCCGTCCGTTCGTCTGGACCAGGACCGCCGACGATCTACTCGGCCACTGCCGCCCAGGTCAACGAACCTCGTTTACGCGACACTAGGAATGGGGTCCGCGACCACGGTCCGCCGCGAATGGTTGCGGATGTTCGTGCGCGGAAGACCGCGGCGGGGGCGTAGCAGTTCAATGAGGTGATCCCATCAAGAATTGCGTAGCTGGACTTGTTCGATATGTGTGAGGACGAGTGCGGCTTTGACATGGTCGCCGATTCTGCGGGGGCTGGCGGTGACCCGTCGCAGCGCTCGCCAGCGGCCGGTCAGTAGGGCGAAGCCACGTTCCCCGCGGCAGCGGACCGAGCGCAGCAGCGTGTTGTAGGCGTGGTTGGCCGGGGTGAGGACCTGGCCGTGGCGGGCTGCTTGATCGAGGTGTGGATGTCCGCGGGTTCGGCGCTCGGCGCGCAACAGCTTCGCCACCTCCCGGACAGCTCACGGGAACGTCGAGCACGGCACGATAGGCGATCAGGTGGGGTCCCCTGCCTGGTCGATCTTGTGGTGAGAACTCCTTGTCGAGGACCCCACTTCCTCAGCTACAAGCGTCTGGATTGCCCGTTATGGGCGTGTCGCCCAGGAAGTCCTACCAATCTGACTGAGATCACCTCAGTGGCGCGTCGAAGGCGAGAGAGGTTGGATACCAGGCATCGTCGCGGAGGTGAACCTCATGCGGCCGTACCGAATCTTCTCGTAATCCAGTTGTCGGCCTCGGTGAAGAACAGGGGCGCGGTGCGGGCGAGATTGATGTCGTGGCCTGCGTTCGGAACGACAAAGGCGTCGAATTCCGGCGCTGCCGCGAAACGCACCCTCTCGAACTGCTCGACCATGGCGGCGCCGGTGCAATGCTGCGTGCCGCACAGAAAGGGAAAATCGTAGCGGCCGATGGCCAGCAGGACGGGCGCGGTGATCAGGTTCGACTCCACGCCGCTCTGCGGGACGGGGAACGTAGCCAGCTCCGACGCCGTGATCACGTCCTTGGTGGCCTCGTCGGCCGCCAGGACCTCGGGTTCGAAGGTTCCCGGCGCGTAGAAGTTCAGCTCACGGCCGCCGGCCGGGGTGGTGAGGTCGCCGAGCGGGCGGTTCTGGATGTATGGGGAGCCGCCCTGCACCAGCTGGGTCGGCACGACCACCCGTGCGGTGGCGGTGTTCGTGACAAACAGCGGGTTCACGTAGTGGCTGAAGCCAGTGACGATCAGGCCGTCGACGTCGTGGTAGCTCGCCGCCTCATCGATGGTGATGATGGATCCCAAGGAGTGGCCGACGGTCACGACGTTGCGGAACGGCGTTCCGGTGTCTGCGCCACTGCGCAGTGCTGTGACGACCTGGTGCAGCGTCGCTGCGTCCAGTTCGACGGTGACCGCCGCCGGTGGAAGCGTCGAGCTCGCTCCCGTGTTGAGCCGGTCCATCGCGAACACGGCATAACCCCGCGCGGTCGCGGCGTCGACGTAGGAGTACTGCGAGATCGGGAAGTCCCAGTAGGTGCGGTTGTACGTAGCACCCGGCACGAGGATCTGAAGCACCGACGGCACCGGACCATCGGGCAGGCACAGCTCGCCGGCGATGTGCTGGTCCGCGGGCAGGCCCGGCGCGACGGAGACCGGTATCTCGTACTCGTGGCAGCCTGCTCCCGGTGCTGCGGCAGCGGGGGCCGCCACGGCCAGTCCTCCGGCCGTACAGGCAGCGAGCACGATGACGACGGATCGCAACCAGTGGCGCATCGGATCTCCTGGCGAACGCGTGACGAAACGGGAGCGGGGGAGCTGCGAAACGGAGCCCGTGCGAACCGAGGAATGCTCGCCGAGCCTACGGCCGGGAGCGGGCGTCGGTCTCCGTTTCATTTAACCGTCGTTTAGTTCGACGGAAAGTAGGGCAGCCGATCACGATTGTCAAGTTGGCGCGCGTGACGCCTGTGGGCCGTCGCCTGGGGTGTGCCGGCGCACGTACGTCCGTCCGCAGCGGTCGCAGGACATACTCTGGGCGGCGTGAAGCGGAGAGACCAAATTCTCGACGCCGCCGCGGAGCTGTTCGCGCGGCACGGCTACCAGGCGGTGGGAATCGACGACATCGGCGCCGCCGTCGGAGTGTCGGGGCCTGCGCTCTACTACTACTTCTCCGGCAAGGAGCAGCTGCTCGCGGAGCTCCTGCTGCCGCGTAGCGAGCGGCTCCTCGCCGAGGCCAGGACCCTGGTGTCGGCGGCTGCCGACCCGGTCTCGACGCTCCGTGTGCTGGTGCAGTTCCACATCGACTTCGTGCTGGACCACCCGACGCTGAGCACGGTGCACGACCGGGAGCTGCGCAACCTCACCGCGTCGCAGCAGCACGAGGTGCGCCGCCTCATGAGCGAGTACGTCTCCGCGTGGGCCACGCTCATCCGCGCTGCTGCCCCTGATGTCGATGCGACGGTGGCGCGCGCCGCGGTGCAGGCCACTTTCGCAATGATCAACAGCACCCCGAGCCTCCGCTGGGACCGGACGTCGGCGGAGCTGGGCGAGTTCCTGCGGGTCATGGCGCTCTCGGCGCTGAGCGGGCACGTCCCCGAACTCGTGGCAGGCCTTCGCCGGTAGCCCGGGGGGTGCTACCGGGGCGGCATTCGGATGGCGCCGTCCAGCCGGATGGTCTCGCCGTTCAGCATCGGGTTCTCGATGATGTGCAGCGCGAGCGAGGCGTACTCGTCGGGGACCCCGAGGCGGCGGGGGTGCGGGACCGACCCGCCGAGGGAGTCGCGGACCTGTTGGGGCACCCGGGTGAGGATCGGGGTGTCGAACAGGCCGGGCGCGATCGTGCACACGCGGATCAGCCTGCCGGCCAGGTCCCGGGCGGCTACGAGCGTGAGTCCGACGATCCCGGCCTTGGCCGACGCGTATGGGGCCTGCCCTACCTGGCCCTCCCACGCGGCTACCGACGAGGTCAGCACGCAAACGCCGCGCTCGTCGCCGACCGGCTCCGTGCGGGCCATCCGCACCGCGACCAGTCGCAGCACGTTGAAGGTGCCGATCAGGTTGACCCGCACCACGGTCTCGTAGAGATCCAACGACCCGGGGAGCCCGTCGCGGTCGACGAGTCGCACCGCACCTCCGCGACCGGCGCAGTGCACCAGCACGCGGACGGGCGCGAGGTCCTCGGCCGCGTCCAGGGCGGCGTCCACTGCATCGGGCTCCGTCACGTCGGTGGGCGCGAAGACCACGGGGGTCCCGGTCTTCTCACCGACGGTCTTGGCGATGTCGACGCCGTCCGATGTAGGGAGGTCGAGCACGACGGTCGGCGTGCCGGCGGCGGCGAGCCTTCTGACCGTGGCCAGGCCGAGACCTGACGCGCCACCCGTCACGATCGCCGATCCGGTGGTGAGTTTCATGTCCGCTGCCTCCTGGGACGTCGTGAAGCGGGACGCACTCTTGCTGTTGCCGTGGTCCCTTGCTACCTTCGTCAACACTTAACCATCGTTCAAACTGGTCGGCAAGGGAGCCGTCGTGAGCACAGATCCCACGCTGAAAGTGGTTGTTCCCGACGATTTCTCAGACGTCGGGTCGTTCCCCGGTGCTATCACGGACGAGCCTGTCCGGGAATGGCAGGAGGTGACGGCCGCGAAGCTGTCGGGCGCGCCCGTAGGGCTCCTTCAGCCCGGGGCGATCCCGCGGCGCAACGCCCTGCGGTTCCCGGAGAAGACGGCCTACGTCGTCGGTGGGGAGCGGGTGAGCTGGGCCGAGGTCGACCGTGCCACCGACGCATTGGCTCACGGATTCCGGCGGCTCGGTATCGCCACCGGTGACCACGTCGCGGTGGTGGGTGGCAACGACCTCGCCTTCGTCTACATCGAGTTCGCCCTGATGAAGGCGGGTGCGGTCGTCGTACTCGTCAGCCCGGCGCTCTCGGCGGCGCAGCTCGCCGTTCAGCTCGACCACGCCGCCGCCCGCGCGGTGGTGGCGGTCGCGAGCGTGCGCGAGCGGCTGCGTGAGGTCGAGTGCGACCTGCTGGCTGAGCTCGTTGTCACGTGGGGTAGCGACACGGCCGACGGTCCGCGGGTGGAGGACATGCTTGCCGACGGTGCCGCGGACGGTCCCTTCGAGTTCGCGGCGGTTCGCCCGGGCGACGCGGCCGTGCTGCTCTACACGTCGGGTACCACTGGAATTCCCAAGGGCGCCGTCAACACCTATTTCGACCTCACGATCAAACTGCTCACGAACTCGTTGTCTGCGGAGTACAAGGAATACGAGATCGGGCTGGTCCTCACGCCGCTGTGCATGGCCGGCACGCAGGTGCTCAGCTTCCTGCCCTACGCGATGATGGGCATGACGTGCGTGATCGCGAGCGCCTTCGAACCGGGTGAGGTGCTGCGCACCATCTCCGAGGAGCGCGTCTCGACCATGCTGGCGGTGCCGACCATGACGACGGCTCTGGTCAACCACCCGCTGGCCGGCAGCACCGAGCTGTCTTCCTTCGAGCGCCTCTACAGCGCGGGGGCGACGCTCCCGGTGGAGATCTTCCAGCGGGTCCGCAAGCTGGGGATCCGGGTCTGCGAGATCTACGGGTCGTCCGAGACGGGTGGCGGGATCGTTGCCTCCTCCGCGGAGAAGGACGCGCGGCCGACCAGCGTGGGCCGGCCCAAGGTCGGCCACGAGGTCCGCGTCGTCGACGACGACGACCGGCCGGTCCCGTGGGGCAGCACCGGCGAGATCGTGATGCGGGGCGACCCGGTGACGGCGGGGTACTTCGAGCAGCCGGAGATCCACCGCGAGTCGTTCCGGAACAACTGGTTCCACACCGGCGACATCGGCTACCAGGACGAGGACGGCTACTACTACGTCATCGACCGGAAGAAGGACATGGTCGTCAGCGGCGGCACCAACGTCTACCCGAGGGACGTCGAGGAGATCCTCTACGGCCTGCCCGGCGTGGTCGAGGCCGCCGTCGTCGGCCTCGGCCACGAACGCTGGGGCGAGGCCGTCACCGCCTTCGTCGTGCGCGCCCCGGGCGCGGCGCTGACGGCCGACGATGTCCGAGCCGCCTGCCGGGCACGCCTGGCCGCATTCCAGATGCCGAAGGAGGTCGTGTTCCTCGACGCGCTGCCGAAGACCGCGATGGGCAAGATCTCCAAAGTCGCCCTGCGCTCGGACCACCACGACCTGTACACGCGAGGCGAAGGACCCTGATCGGTATGGCACCGGAAGCCGACCCCGCCAACTTCCTCGACGCCGCGACCTGGAGCGATCCACACCCGTACTTCGCCCACCTGCGCGCCACCGAACCGGTGAGCTGGAACGAGTGGTGGAAGGGGTGGATCGTCACCCGCTTCGATGACGTCGACCACCTGCTCAAGCGCAGTCCGGAGATCTCGGCCGCGACGGTGGCTCCCGCGCTGCACAGGGCCACGCCCGAGCAGCGCAAGCTCCGCGAGGCCACCTTCCGGGTGCTCGGGTCCTGGCTGATGCTCACCGACCCGCCTGATCACACCCGGCTGCGACGGCTGGTGAACAAAGCCTTCACCCCGTCGACGGTGGCCCGGCTGCAGCCGGGGATTGAGCGCACCGTGACCGACCTGCTCGACGCCGCCGCCCATCGGGGGCGAATCGACGTCATCCGCGACTTCTCGCACCCGCTGACGCTCTCGGTGATTTCGGAGATGCTGGGCATCCCGCGCGCGGACCGGCCGCAGGTCGGCGTCTGGGCCGAGGAGATCATGCCGCTGGTCCTGGAGGGACGCTCCAGCCAGGGCCGTCGGGAGCAGGCAGAGTCGGTGATGCAGGAGATGGAGATGTACTTCCGGGGCATGGCGGGCAGCCGCAGGCGCAGCCCCGGTGAGGACCTCGTGTCGGCGCTCGCCCGTGCCGAGCACGAGGGCGGCCTGCTCTCCGAGGACGAGGTCGTCGCCACCTGCATCATGCTGATCTTCGCGGGCCAGGAGACGACGACCGGCTTCATCGCCAACTCCGTACTCGCCCTCAGCGAGTACCCCGACCAGCGGGAGCTCCTGCGCCGGGCTCCACAGCTCATGGGGAGCGCGGTCGAGGAGTTGCTCCGCTTCTGCGGCACCGCCTTCGCCATCACCCGGCTCGCCCGCACCGACTTCGTGCTGCGCGATCGGCACATCGCCGCGGGCGACAAGGTGATGCTCGTCCTCTCCGCCGCCAACCGCGATCCCGCGCGGTTCGCTGACCCGGACCGGCTCGACATCACCCGCGACACGGCCGGACACCTGGCCTTCGCCGGTGGTGTGCACTACTGCCTCGGCGGCCCGCTGGCCCGCACCGAGGCGCGGATCGGCCTCGGCATGCTGCTCGCGCGCTTCCCGGACCTGCAGGTCCCACCACAGGACCTCGAGTGGCGCCCGGTGATCGTGGGGCGCGAGCCTGCGGCGCTCGCGGTCGACCTCGGACCCGACCGCCGGTTGGAGGCGGCCGGATGAGTCACCCTCTGCCGACCTCGGGGTCAGGCGGCGTGTCCGAGGGCCCGGTTGCGGTTGCCGACGTGCACGGTTTCGTCGTAGGGCACGCCCTTGGTGAGGCAGTGCCAGTGGATCTTCAGCCGGCGGTTGCTCAGGGCGCGCAGCGCGGCGTGGGGGTTGTTTCCGGCGGCGGTTTTGCTGTCGTGGAACTCGCGGGCCCAGTGGCTGCGCTGCAGGCTGCGGAACGCCGATTGATGGACCGCGGCGCCGAGGTGGTGGTTGTGGGCCGGCCTGCGAGCGACGACGAAATCGCTCGTGCCGGGTCGGCGGGTGACCGGGGTGGAACCGGTGTAGCACTGCACACCGGCCGGGTGGTGGAACCGGTGAAATGTCGACCGATCTCTCCGTGGGGGATGAGGGCTTTGAGCGCGGCGTGCCGGTCCAGCGCCAGCAGGCGGCAGGTCTGGGCGTCCTCGGCGTCGTCCTTCTTTCCGCGCCCGACCGCGCCGGCGCGCGACCAGGGCGGGATTGACCGGCACCACGGTGAACCCCGCGTCGGTCAACGCCTCGACCAGCAGGCCGTCACGGGTCTCCAGCACGACCCGGACCTCGACCGACGGGTCGGGTTCGATCGGCGCGGCGATCCTGGCGGGTTCGTGGTCGATGCGGACCTGCTCGACCAGTCCTTTTTCCTGCGTTCCGAGGGTGATGTCGTGGAATTCTTCCGCCTAGTTGATACCGATTCCCGGCACGGGCCCTCCGTCCGCTGTGAACGTGATGCTCGGCGGGCCGGGCAAGCGCTGCGTCGTGCTGTTGAACCAGTCCTCGCGGGACTACGCCCTCCTGGACGTCGGTCCTTCGTCGGGGACCGGCAGGGGCGCCGTCTCATCACAGTCCTCACGGGACACGTGCCACGAGCGCTGCCGGCCGGGCTCCAGCGTCCGAAGGGAAGGTAGAGCCATCAGCGCCGAACGGGCTCACGTCGACCATGCGCGGTGCATGGGGACGGCGATGTGCGTGTCCCTGGCACCGGGGGCGTTCATGATCGGTGCGGGCGGGCAGGCGTCCTACGTGGCCGGAGCCGACGCCGCTTTCGAGGAGCTGGAGGAGGCGGCCGACAACTGCCCGCTCCTGGCGATCACCGTGGTCGAGGCGGCCGAGCGATGACGGGGGTGCGCGCATGGAGCTAGGGCTCGCGGGCCGCGTGGCGGTGGTCAGCGGCGGCGCCTCGAACATCGGCCGCGCCATCTCGCTCGCCCTGGCCGCGGAGGGAGCCTCCGTCGCGATCCTCGACCTCGACGCCGAGCAGGCCGAGCGAGTGGCCGGGACGGCACGGTCGTGCGGGGCGGGCGACGCACTCGCGGTCCGGGCCGACATCACCGACCCCGGGGGCCTGGCCGCGGCGGTCGCCGCGGTCACCGACGGGATGGGTCCGGTGGAGGTGCTGGTGAACAACGCCGGCTGGGCGCGCCGGTCCCGGTTCCTCGACCAGGACCCGGCCGAGTCGCTGAAGCTGATCGAGATCAACCTCATCGGCACGATGAACCTGACCAGGGCGGTGCTCCCGGCCATGGTGAAGCGCCGGTCCGGGTCGGTCGTCAGCATCGGCAGCGACGCCGGACGGATAGGGGAGAAGCAGGAGGGCGCCTACGGGGCGGCGAAGGCAGGGGTCATCTCACTGTCCAAGACGCTGGCCCGCGAGTACGGCCGGTCCGGGGTCCGCTTCAACGTCGTCTGCCCCGGCGCGACGGTGCCCGACCTGCCCGAGCACGTGAGCGGGAGCAGCCTCTGGAACCAGGAGGAATACTCCGTCTACCGCGACCCGGCGACCCAGGATGCCATCGCCCGGCACTACCCGTTGGGCCGCCTGGGCCGGCCGGAGGACGTCGCGGGTGCCGTCTGCTTCCTCGCCTCCGAGCGCGCGGCCTTCATCACCGGCCAGACCCTGAGCGTCAGCGGCGGCTACACGATGAGCTGACCGGTCCCTCTTGCCCGTTGCCCGTCCGGACCTCCTGGAGACCTGCTGTGTGGCACGACGACTTCCCCGATCTGTTGTTCGACCAGCGTGCCGACGGCGTGTTGGTGATCGTGATCAACCGGCCCGACACGCTCAACGCGACCGACGAGGTGCTGCACCGGCAGCTCGCGGACGTCTGGCGCGAGGTGTCGCGCGATCCCGCGGTCCGCGTCGCGGTCATCACCGGAGCAGGCTCGGCCTTCTCCGCGGGCGGCGACCTGCGGATGATCGAGGAGGCCGTCGGCGACTTCGCCGGCTCCGCGATGCTCATGCGCGAGGCTCGCGACCTGGTGCAGGGGCTGGTCGACTGCGAGAAGCCGATCATCTCCGCGATCAACGGGGTCGCCGTCGGCGCCGGGCTGGTCGTCGGCCTGATGGCCGACATCAGCATCATCGCCGAGGACGCCCGTTTCACCGACGGCCACCTGCGGCTGGGGGTCGCGGCGGGAGACCACGCGGCGATGCTGTGGCCGCTGCTGTGCAGCCTGGCCAAGGCCCGGTACTACCTCCTCACCTCCGAGTTCATCGACGGTCGGGAGGCCGAGCGGATCGGCCTGGTCAGCAAGTGCGTGCCGGCGGAGACGCTGATGGACGAGGCCCTGCGCGTGGCCACCAAGCTCGCCGACGGGCCGCAGATGGCACTGCGCTGGACCAAGCGCGCGCTCAACGGATGGCTCGAGCTGGGCGCGCCGATCTTCGAGGCGTCGCTCGGCTTCGAGATGTTGTCGTTCATGGGGGAGGACGCCGCCGAGGGCGTCCGCGCGCTGCGGGAGAAGCGCCGGCCGGACTTCCGCAGCAACGAGGGGCGCGCCGCGTCGCTCGAGATTCCGACGCCGGGTTCGACGCGCCGGTGAGGACCAGTCCGACGGCGCCGTCGCCGTCGCGCACGACAGGAGGACACGAACTATGACGCAGGCAGTCATCGTCGACGCGGTCAGGTCGCCGGTCGGCCGGGGCAGGCCGAACGGTGCCCTCGCCACGGTGCACCCGGTCGAGCTGCTGGCGCAGGTCCTCACCGCGCTCGTCGAGCGCAACGACCTCGACCCCGGCCTCGTCGAGGACGTCATCATCGGCTGTGTCAGCCAGGCCGGCGAGCAGGCCACCACGCCGGGACGGATGGCGTGGCTGGCCGCGGGATACCCCGTGGAGGTTCCGTCGACCACCATCGACCGCCGCTGCGGCTCCAGCCAGCAGGCCGCACACTTCGCCGCGCAGGGCGTGCTGGCCGGCGCCTACGACATCGTCATCGCGGGAGGCGTCGAGTCCATGAGCCAGGTGCCGCTGGCCTCGGCCCGGCTGGGCAAGGACACCTTCGGCCCGTCGGTCACGACCCGCTTCGCACCGGGCCTCGTCGGCCAGGGCATCTCGGCCGAGCTGGTCGCCGCGAAGTGGGGCCAGGGCCGCGAACGGCTCGACGCCTACTCCGTGCAGTCGCACGTCCGAGCGCACGACGCCGCAACCAGCGGGGTCTTCGCAGGCGAGATCACGCCGATCCGCAGACCCGACGGGCAGCTGGTCACGGCCGACGAGACCATCCGGCCCGACTCGTCGCTCGAGCGCATGGCCGAGCTACCGTCCGCGTTCCGGTCGGAGGAGATGACCGCCCGCTTCCCGGAGATCGAGTGGCGGATCACCGCCGGCAACTCCTCGTCCATCGCCGACGGCGCGAGCGCGGTGCTGATAATGAGCGAGAAGCGAGCCCAGGAGCTCGGGCTGCGCCCGCGGGCCCGCTTCCACTCCTTCGCCGTCTGCGGCGACGACCCCGTGCTCATGCTGACGGGCCCGATACCCGCCACCCAGCAGGCCCTGCGGAAGGGCCTACTGGACATCGGCGACATCGGGCACTTCGAGGTGAACGAGGCGTTTGCTCCGGTGCCGCTGATGTACGCCGCCGAGTTCGGGATCGACGAGGCCCGGCTGAACCCCCTCGGGGGGGCCATCGCACTAGGACACCCCCTCGGGTCCTCCGGAACCCGGTTGATCACGACGATGCTCAGCGGCATGGAGGCGACCGGCGAGCGCTGGGGTCTCGTGACGATGTGCGAGGGCGGCGGAATGGCCAACGCGACGATCATCGAGCGACTGTGAGCGCCGACGCGAGCCCGCCGACCGCCGAGGTAGTGGTCGAGGAGCACGGGGAGATCCTGGTCGTGTCCATCAACCGCCCGCACCGGCGCAACGCGGTCAACCGGGCCGTCTCAGAGCAGATCGCGGCCGCGCTCGACCGGCTCGATACCCGCGACGACCTCGCCGTCGGGATCCTGACCGGCAGCGGCGGCACCTTCTGCGCGGGCATGGACCTGCGGGCCTTCCTCTCCGGTGAGTCGCCGACCCTGCCCGACCGAGGATTCGCCGGCGTCACCGGCAGGCCGCCGGCCAAACCGTTGATCGCCGCGGTCGAGGGGCACGCGATCGCCGGTGGCTTCGAGATCGTCCTGGCCTGCGACCTGATCGTCGCCGCGACCGACGCCGTGTTCGGGGTGCCGGAGGTCCGCAGGGGCCTCACCCCGGCCGGTGGCGCGCTGTTCAACCTCCCGCGGCGGATCCCGTTCCACAAGGCCATGGAGATGGTGCTCACCGGTGACCTGGTGATGGCATCGCGGGCGGCCGAGTTCGGGCTGGTCAACCGGCTGGTCGAGCCCGGCACGGCGCTGCAGGAGGCGCTGGGCCTCGCCGGGGCGGTCGCACGCAACGGCCCGCTCGCCGTCGCGGCATCCAAGGCGGTGCTGCGCATTTCCCAGGACTGGCCGCTGGCCGAGGGCTTCGAACGGCAGCGGCCGTGGACCGATCCGGTCCGGGAGTCCGAGGACGCCCGCGAGGGCGCCAGAGCATTCACCGAGAAGCGCGACCCGGTGTGGCGGCGGCGGTGAGCGTCGTCGACCGCGCGCTCGTCCGTATCGAGCGGGCGGGCGCATGCCTACGCATCACGCTCGACCAGCCGGAGCGCCGCAACGCACTGAGCCCGCAGCTGCTCGACGCGCTGCTGGCCGCGGTCGAGCCGATCTCCGGCGACGACGGGATCCGCGTCGTGGTACTCACCGGCGCCGGCGGAGTGTTCAGCGTCGGTGGTGACCTGTCGCTGCGCGCCACCGGCCAGGGACTGATCACCGGTGACCCAGCCGAGTCACTGGCCCGCATCCGGCGGGCAGTGCGGGTCGTCGAGCTGCTCGTGTCCCTTCCGCAGGTGACGGTGGCCGCGATCAACGGGGCCTGTGCCGGCGCCGGGTTGTCCCTCGCAGCCGCGTGCGACTTGCGGGTGGCCAGCGAACGGGCCCGGTTCAACACCGCGTTCCTGACCGCCGGGGTCTCCGGCGATTTCGCCGGGATCTGGTCGCTGACGCGCGTCGTCGGGCCGGCCCGCGCACGGGAGCTCTTCCTCCGGCCAGGGCCCTTCGACGCGCGGCGTGCCCTGGAGCTGGGCATCGTCGGCACGACGGCCCCGGACGACGAGTTCGCCGCGAGGGTCGACGAGGTCGTCGGCGACCTCGTCGGCGCGGCGCCGCTTGCCCTGCGCGCGATGAAGGCCAACCTCGCGGACGCGGAGCTCATGTCGCTCGGCACGTACCTCGACGCCGAGTGCCGCCGCTATCTCGACACCGGTAGGAGCGCGGACAGCATCGAGGCGGCGAACGCCTACCTGGAGAAGCGGCCGCCGGCATTCCGTGGAGCGTGACGCCGGGGCCGACGAGCCAGGTGCCGTCGCTACCCAGGGGTGACGCGAGGGCGACGCGCTTCCGGTGGGAGGTCGCTCGTGTCGATCGACGTGGTTGTCTACACCGATGATGTGGTAACTATTCAGGTCACGTGGTCAGGAGTGGGTTATAGGGGTATCCGGTGACCGCGTCGCGTAGCGCGTCCATGACGTTGTCGCCGTGCTTGCGCACTGTGGAAATGTAGGCGCGGATGCGGAGCCATGTTTTCGCGATGGTTCCCGAGCGGTGGCAGTCGCTGATCATCATCTGAGTCTTGGTGGGGCGGAGGTCGCGCTCTGCCTGGTTGTTGGTGAACGGCACGCTCATTTCGTGAGCGAACAGCAGCACCTGGGCGTCGCGGTCACGCAGCGGGTGAGCTTCCCGAACCTGGTCTGGTGATCAGGTCTCGCGCACCGTCACGGCCACCGGGCTGTCCTAAGCATGTCGGCCGCGCAGCACCTGGGCTTCGAGTTCGGGTGTGTGGCGCCGGGGAGGCCGAGATCCTGCAGCCGTACCGGGTGGAGCTGACCTAACACGACGGCTTGCAACGCGATGAGTCGACGGTAGCTCAACCCAATAATGAGTTGAAGGCGCGGCCGATCATCGAGCACCCATCGCTGACACGACCCCGAGCCTGGGACCGCGAAACGCGTCTGGCGAGGGCCGTTGGCGCTTCGGCCGCTGCTCACCGTGTCGTCCGCGTCTATGACGCGGCACACCTCCGGGGTCGGTATGCGCGGCGCTTCCCGGCGACGAGTGTGAGCAACCGTATCTGCCGCCGATGCACTACCGCGACGGCGACCGGTTCGAGACCGCCTACCGCGTGACCGTGGATCTCCGCTGCACCGG
>NZ_JAOPWR010000020.1 GCF_025965585.1 Pseudonocardia sp. | reverse complement strand
CCGGCAGCGGTCCCGGTCGGCGGTCCAGGACTTGGGCAGATACAGCTCCCGGTCGATCAGGGTGCGGCCCTTGCCGGTGGCGTAGGCGAGGAACACCCCGAGCTGGCAGTACTCGACCCGTTCCGCGGTACCGGAGTACTGGCGCTGCACGCCGGCGGATTTGAGGCCCTTCTTCAGGAACCCGGTTTCGTCGACGATCAGCACGCCGGCGGGGTCGCCGAGGTGCTCCACGACGTAGCCGCGCACGTCATCACGCACTCCGTCGGTGTCCCAGTGCGCCGAGTTCAGCAGCCGCTGCATCCCGTCCGGGGTCGCGTCCCCCGCGACCTCGGCCAGCGTCCAGCCGTTCTTGCCCGCCAACGGCGCCAGCAACCCGCGCACATACGCCCGCGCCCGCCGGCGCGGCTCCGCCCGCAGGAACCGGCCGGCGACCTGCGCGAACAACCCATCCAACCCGACAGCCCACGCTGCAAGATCCGCATCACCGTCCACAAGATCGAGAGCCTAGACCATCAACATCACGAAGTGCGGCTGGAGTATTAGGCCGTTAGTTCGATCCTGACCTCCGGCTCCATGTCGATGCTTGCCCGGCTATGGCAGGAGGTCGAACGCCTCGATGTGTTTCGGGCGGACCGCGCTGAAGTGGCGACGATCGGTGGTGAGGATTGTGGTGATGGAGCGTCGTTCGGCGATGGCGATGGCGATGGCGATGACGCTCGCATCGGAGCCGCCGAGTGGGAAGTCGGCATACTGGTCGACTTGTTGGGCCATGCGTTCGAAGTCGTCCTCGACGAGGTTGGCCACGACGAGGTCGCCGTCGGCGAACGATCGGAGAACGCGGCTTCGGCAGCTGAGCCGAAGTTGTACCGGCTGATCATGTAGCAGACCTCGGCGACGATGGTCGCCGGAACGAGGAGCGGTCCGGGCAGGGTCTCGAGGAGCCGAGAGCACTCCTCATGCCAGACGTCGGTGTCGTCGAAGCCGGCGATGAGAGGGCCGGCGTTGACGAGGATCTCACTCAGCTCGACGACCCATCCCGTTTCGGACGTCGTCCTTGAGCCGCTCGCTCAGGGTGTGCTCGCCGGTGCTGACACTGCCCAGCCAGCCGAGCTTGCGGCGGCGCGGTGTGGTGTCCCGGTCTCCTTCGATGACCTCGAAGCGGACGCGGTCACCGGCGTGCAGCGGTACGCCGAGCCGTTCGGCGACCTCGGCGAGCTCGGGTGCGACGACGAACTCGTGGGCACCGTCTGCTGCGGACATGCTCATGGGCGGCCACCTCCTCAAGTCATCATCGCACCAGTAGCGAGTGCCGCGTCCCCGTTGCAGACTTGAGTGCTCGGCTGTCACTCACCGTGACTGGGTCGAAGGCGCCGACTGTGCCACGGGATGTGCCGCGAAACCACGGCGGACAGAGTGGGCAGACCGGCCGTCGGAGGCGAGGATGCGTAGCGTCGGTGCTGGTAGGTGAGCTGGTCGTCGTGGAGCGGGCGTCTTGTAAGCGGTAGGTCGTCGGTTCGATCCCGACCCCCGGCTCCATGCCTGACCAGTGGTTTCAGGTCAGGCTCATGGCCTGGTTCGTGCGACGTGGCATCAAACGTGGTGTGAAACTCGGTATGTTGCTCTTGTGTCCCGACGGGCCGCGGCTGGTCAGAGTCGTGTCCGGGGCAGCGTTGAGACTGGGTGGCGCGCACCGACTACCTCGATGACCCAGATGCTCCCGGACCGACGAGCATCCCCATCACGGCGAGCGCGTACGTCCTCGACGACGCCGGCCGCCTGCTGATGATCCGCCGCACGGACAGCGGGCTTCATGCGCTATCGGGCGGCCGTCACGAACTCGGCGAGACGATGACGGCCACCGCCATCCGAGAGACGACCGAAGAGACCGGCATGCTCATCGAGATCACCGGCCGTGGTCAGATCGTGGACGGCTGGGTGCCGCGGCTGGTGGCCGCGACCAGGTTTTCGGCGATGGTGCGGAGTGTGATGTTGCGGCGTTGAGAGACCGCCCGCAGGGTCGCGAACGCTTCGTCGGGGGGCAGCGGCGGTGAGCGATGACGGACCCGATGGCGTGGTCGATGACCGATCCTGAAGACAGTGCAAGGCGCAGGTCGTCAGTGAGGGCGATCTCGTCGTAGTGGAGCAGGACGGCGATGGTGGCCTGCCCGGCCGGCAGCCGCGCTGGGATGACTACCCGCTTGCCGCGCTCGCGCCGACACCGTCGTCGCACCGCCGCACTCGAGCGAGGACTCCCACCCGGCGCGCCCCGATGTCGAGTCGCCACCGATCAACTGCGCCGACGACCGCCTCAACCCGGGCAGAACCAGCTTGGTTGCGCTGCGCAAGGCGAAGGGGTAGGCCTCAGGTCTACAAGGTGGTGGGAGGACAACATGCCCAGGGCACGATCTGAAGATCTTGCAGACGACGAGCTGCTGCATGAGCTGGAGCGTCTACATGCCACCCGGCACGATGCCTTCCTCCATGGCGCACCGGAGGCGTTGGCCGAGCACACCAGCCGTACCACCCAGCTCGAGCAGGAATATCTTCGCCGTCATTCTGATCGCGACCTCAACCGGGCAAGCACCCGCAGCGGTACCCGAGGCGAACGAGACGCTGGATCCGCAGTGGCCGGAACACAGTCCGAGGGAGCCGATCAGCCGCGCCGTTCGGACGACCGCCGATCCGATGATGTCCACCGCGATCCGCACGCCACGGCGTTCTCGTCGACCCAGCGGACGAGCGGCCCCGAAAGACACGATCCGGTCGATGCCTTGGAGACCGAGACACACGATCCTCGAGACGCTGACGGCGATCGTTGACCCCGACGCCGAGCAGGCCATCCTCGGCCGACGGCCGCGGCGGCATTCGGACGGCCGCCGGCGCGCAGAGCATCGTGCGTTGCGTTGACGCGCAAGCCCGGCGGGCTTGGCCGTACATG
This sequence comes from Pseudonocardia sp., assembly GCF_025965585.1. Taxonomy (GTDB): domain Bacteria; phylum Actinomycetota; class Actinomycetes; order Mycobacteriales; family Pseudonocardiaceae; genus Pseudonocardia. The sequence goes on along the minus strand of NZ_JAOPWR010000020.1, from coordinate 346 downwards.
CCCAGGTGTACTAGTCGGGCTCATCATCGGGGGACAGGCACAGCGGGCGCGGTTTGGCCGGTCCATCGCTACTCCAGGGAGTTGCCCGCCGGTGATCTGTACAGGCAAGCGACGGCGACCGACCCCACCCGCACCGAGGCGGTCGACCCGGCCACCATGTTGCCGTGGCTGGTTTGTCATCGGGCGCGGCTCTCGGATGGCCCGCCGGATGTCCACCTCCGGAGCTGTCCCGCTCGTTCGAGCGGTGCCGTCAGCCAGCGACAACGGCGGTGAGAACGAGGAATCAGATGTTGTCCGTCCCGGACGTGACCGAACGACTGATGGCTGAGTTCGGCTCACGGGTAGG
>NZ_JAOPWR010000012.1 GCF_025965585.1 Pseudonocardia sp. | reverse complement strand
GGCGCTCGATCTCGGCCCATGCACGGGCCTCGTCCCTACTGAGCATGCCGCCTCCGGGGTCCTGACCGGCCGGGGCTCGGAACCCGGCACATCCGATCACGGTGACGACCCGCGTTTACCTGCGGGTGACTCGCGATGACGACGATGTTACGAGTCGCGCTCAGGGGCGGCTCCGGCCGGGGGAGCTCGTGCTCGATACGCAGAGTGCCGTGGCAGTCACCGCGAGGCCACCGGTCAGGGGCAGCGCTGTGTTTGCGTACGTCGTGCCGAAGGTGAGCAGGACGACGGCGACGGCGGTCAGTGTCGCGACGGCCGCCACCGCGTCCCGCCCGCGTGTGTGCTCGGGTGGGGCGTCATGGTCGACCCCCGATGGGTGGCACCGCTGCCGGGCCTGCGGAGCCGGGTCAGACGGCCACGTGCTCGCCGGGAGTGGGCTCGGACGTTGCCACGCCTGTGCCGCGCCGTCCCATCATGACGTAGAGACCGCCGAAGACGAGGACGGCGAAGACGGCGAGCGCGATAGCGATCTGGTTGCTGTAGTCGGCGTAGCGGCCGGTGAGCAGCAGGAACGCCGGGACCCATGCGGTGACCCAGCCCTGGATCGCGCAGACCGCGCCGGTGTAGCGGCTGAGGCCGTCGCGTTTGAGGCCGAGAACCAGGAAGAACAGCAGCCAGAGGAAGGCCCAGTACAGCCAGATGACGCCGAAACCGGGGTCGCCGAAGTGGACGAAGTTCAGCCCGGAGTAGACCAGGGCGGAGATGAAGACGAACAGGCAGAAGTAGCCCAGTCCGGTGCTGTCGAGGTCGAAGGTCAGGTTGAGCCCGACGTAGAGGTAGGTGAAGGCGAACAGGTAGAGCCCGGCGGCGGACAGGATGGTGTCGGTGTTGCCGTTGGCGGTGAAGATCAGGTAGGTCGGGGTGATGATCTGCAGGGCGCCGACGAAGAAGTTCATCGGCGCTGCCGACTTCCCGTTGACCCAGCCCAGCAGCATCGCGCCGTTGATGAACAGCACGGCTCCGACGAACAGCAGTCCCACGGCTCCCATGGGTGAGCACCTCTCTGGAGTACGTACACGGAACCCGGTCGCGGGCCCACTGTGGTGGGGCCGGGTGGCCGCCGCACCGGGCGGCGGGTGAGGTCGGGGAGGGTGCGGGGGCCGTGTTCGGGAGACGGCCCCCGCACCCGGGTGGCGGTAGACGGGGCGTCGGTCAGGGCGTCAGGCGCTGGCCTTCGGCACGCCCATGCCCGGGTCGATCTGCGCGGGTCCGTTCTTGCCGGGCCTCACGTCGATGTCGAAGATCGCGGTCGGGATGTAGACGGTGGAGCAGGAGTTCGGGATGTCGACGACCCCGGACAGGCGGCCCTCGATCGGGGCGGCGCCGAGGATCATGTAGGCCTGGATGTCGCTGTAGCCGAACTTCTGCAGGTAGTCGATCGCGTGCAGGCAGGCGCGCTGGTAGGACAGGTGTGAGTCGAGGTAGCGCTGCTCGCCCCCGAGGGTGACCGAGGTGCCGGAGAACGCCAGCCACTGGTCGTAGCGCGGGTCGACGTTGCCGGGCATGAAGATCGCGTTCTCGGAGACGCCGTAGGTGGCCATGCCACCCTTGATGAGGTCGACGTGCAGGTCCATGAACCCGCCCATCTCGATCGCGCCGCAGAAGGTGATCTCTCCGTCTCCCTGAGAGAAGTGCAGGTCGCCCATGGACAGCTTCGCGTCCTTGACGAACACCGGGTAGAACACCCGCGAGCCCTTGGTGAGGTTCTTGATGTCCTGGTTGCCGCCGTTCTCCCGCGGCGGCGCGGTGCGCGCGGCCTCGCCGGCGACCCGGTCGAACTCGTCACCGTGCAGGTTGCCCAGGATCGCCGAGTCCGGCAGCGGAGGCAGGGCGAGCGGCGGGACCCGGTTCGGGTCGGTCGCGATGAGGGCGCCCTCGCGGGCGTTCCACTTCCGCAGCAGCTCCGCTGAGGGTGCGGTGCCCATCAGTCCGGGGTGCACGATCCCGGTGAACGACACTCCGGGTACGTGGCGGGATGTGGCCTTGCCGCCCTGGAAGTCCCAGATCACCTTGTAGGCGTCGGGGAACTGCTCGGTGAGGAAGCCGCCGCCGTTGCCGGTGGCGAACACGCCGGTGTAACCCCAGCCCTGGCCGGCGAGCGGGCCGGAGTCCTCCTGGGGGATCGGACCGACGTCGAGGATGTCGACGATCAGCAGGTCACCGGGCTCGGCACCCTCCACGGCGATCGGGCCGGACAGCACATGCACCCCGGCCAACGGGGCGTGCAGGATGTCGTCGGCGGAGTCGTTGTTCTGGATGGCGCCGTCGAACCACTCCCGGCAGTCGACGCGGAAGGTGTCACCGGGCTTGACCTGCACCAACGCCGGTATGTCGGGGTGCCACCTGTTGTGGCCGACGATGCGTTGCTCGGTGAACGGCTTCATCGAGTCGAGCGGGAACACAACCTCAGGCATGGCGTGACTCCTCAAATCGGGCGGTGACAGTGGGGCACCGCCGGGCCGGCGCCCTCCAACGGCCGTGCACGAACCGCCGCCTCCCGGACAGGTCTCGGCATCGGGAGGCGGCCGCGGGTTCAGGTCAGGGGCCGGGGCAGGCGGGCGAAGGCCGGATTGGGCGGCGCCATCCGGGTCTGCCTCCGCGGCGCACCCGCCGGGGCGGAGACCACGTCCGGCTCGTCCCGGCTCTTCTCGCCGTGTTCGATCGCAGCCAGGCGCCTGCGGTCGGCGAGTCCGAGCATGGGAGCGGTGAAGACACGCGCCGCCGGCTCACCGCAGTTCGGACACGCGATCGTGGCCGGCGCCGTGCCGATCGGCAGCTTGACGTCGACCGGACCGTCGACATCGCATCGATACCCGTACGTCGCCATCGTTCAACCCTTCGGGTAGTCACGTTGCGCACGCTCTGTGTGTGCCCACCGCGGTTCGCGCGCTCTCCAGCTTTTGAGCTGCAGAGTTGGCGACCCCAGGTGGAAAAATTTTCCTAGGAAAATACTCTCGGTCACCACAGATGTCAACGCGGCGCACTGCGACGCGACGCGCGCCTCGGAGCAGGACAGTGTCGTGGCAGGGGACAACGCCACCGATGCGCGACGTCCGAGTTGCCCGACCTCAGGGTTCGGTGGGCGTCAGAGCTGCTGGATGACGTCCCACAGCAGGCCGTCGGCGACCGCCAGGAAGACCGTCTGCCGCAGGTGCCGGTCGCGAAGTTCGACCGTGCCGCGCGGGCTCTCGTACGACAGCCCCTCGGACACGGAGGTCATCGGCTGGACCTCGACCGAGGCGGCGCGACGCATGAGTTCGGTGAGCAGCCGCACGCCCTCGTAGCACGACTCACCCAGGCTGTTCAGCACTGGAGCGTCCGGGCCGAACCGGCTGAGGTAGGTGGCCGCGAAGTCGAGGCCGGAGGTTGTCGCGAGATCCTCGAAGTACCCCGCGGACGTCATGAGGCCACGCGTGGTGTCGGCCCCCGACGCGAGAAGGACGTTCTCGTCGATCAGCGAGCTGAAGCGCAGGACATCCCGGTCCAGACCCCACGCGCTGAAGGCGCGGTTGAATTCGACCGCGTCCTGGCCGATGAGCAGCATGAGCACGGCCTCGCAACCGCTCGCCTCGACACGGTGCAGCACCTCGGAGAAGTCCGTCGTTCCGAGCGGGACGTACATCTCGTCGCAGACGGTGCCGCCGATCTGCCGCAGGAACCGCCGCGCGGTCCGGGCGGAGCTGCGCGGCCACACGTAGTCGTCGCCGACGATCGTCCACCGTCGGACACCGACCGATCGAGCGAACCAGTCGAGAGCCGGGCCCAGCTGTTGGTCGGGTGTCTCCCCTGTCATGAACACACCGGGACGGTGTTCGCCGCCCTCGTAGAGCGCCGTGTACGCGTACGGGACGCGCCCGCCGATCATGGGTGCGATGACCTCACGAACCGCGGAGATGTGCCAGCCAGTCACGGCCTCGATCGCGCCGACGCGGATCAGGGCGTCGACCTCTGCCGCGACGGTCGCGGGTGCGGTCCCGCCGTCGACAGGGACGAGGTTCAACTCGCGGCCCAGCACGCCGCCCTCGGCGTTGATATCCTCCACGGCGAGCGTGGCGCAGCTCTCACAGGACGGCCCGAAGATCCCGGCCGGCCCCTGCAGCGGGATGACGAGCGCCATGTTGAGGACGTCACGCTCATGCGCAGGCGGCACCGTGAGCTGCCGGGGCGCGACGAGCGGGGCCATGCGGACACGCTATCCATCTGCCGCAACGATCGTGCTACTCCAATCGTAGGGATAGCATTCGTCAATGGCAGCACGACCGGACCGATCCGCGCTGGTCGGCGACGAGTCTCTACGGCTGCTCTCCCTGGTGGAACGTGCTGTCACCCAACGGCTCGACGACGCCCTCAAGGCCCAGGGTTCAGGAATCGACCAATGGCGGATCCTGTCGTTGCTCGTCGAGCGGGGTGGCTGCCCTATGAACGTCGTCGCGGACCACGCCATGTTGCTTGCGCCGAAGTTGAGCAAGCTCGTCGACCGGATGGTGTCGGCGAACCTGGTGCTGCGTCGCTCGGACGAACAGGACCGCAGACGCGTGCTGATCGTCGCCTCTCCCCGGGGGCGTCAGACGCTCGCCAGTTGGGATGCCGTCTCGGCCGAGGTGCAACAAGAGTTTCGCACGATATTGGGCCCCGATGCCGACCTGCTCGATGATCTGTTGCGGCGGCTGTCCCGCGGCCTGGCGCCTGGCGCGACATCGGCTGTCACACCCGTCTGAGCAGGGCCGCGACCGCCGCGACAGCAGCCCGGGTGAAACTCCTTCCCGGAGCCGGGGCAATCATCGGCACCAGATCCGTCATACGCTGTTCGACTTGCTGCGGGCAGGACGGAGAATCGAGGTTCTTTCGGCGGCACGGGCACGATTCATGGAAGCGAGAATCCTCGACAAGGTCGCAAGGGCGTGCACGCCGCCGATCCTGTTCTCACCGAGGAGGCCATCCACGGCGAGGTCGACGCGCGGTCAGGAGTGCGTCCAATCGCGAAGGATCTGCGCCTGCCTGGGCGCTGGCTGCATGATCGGTCGACTCGGCGGGTACGCACCAGGCATGCAGCTCACACTGACGACGTCAGCCGTTCTCACCACGCTGCTCGCTCCCCAGGCAGCAGCAGCGGCTGCCCCGCCGTCCACCGTGCACCCCGTCGCCGACACGAGCCCTGCCGCGCTGCCACCCACCAGCCCGTGCCCCGCGTACTTCGGGCCGCAGTGCGACTCCGTCGAACATGAGCAGATCGCAACGGGCCAGGACATCGCCGCGCTGGGCCCGGGCCTCGCCGAATAGCCGACGCGCCGCACGGACCCGACGCTCGCCGGGCCACCTGTGGGATCACTGGGAAGGCCCGTGCACGCCGGCGAACCGCATCACCGGCAACGCCGTCGGCGTCTCGGTCGAGGGTCGTCCTTTGACGTCTCCGTACACCGCGCTGGTGGGGGAAC
>NZ_JAOPWR010000489.1 GCF_025965585.1 Pseudonocardia sp. | reverse complement strand
GCCCTCGTCGGGCTGGTAGAGGCCGTAGAGCACGTTCATCAACGTGCTCTTGCCCGCCCCGTTCTCACCGAGGAGGGCGTGGATCTCGCCGGGTTCGGCCACGAGGTCGACAGCGTCGTTCGCGGTCAGCGAGCCGAACCGCTTGGTGATCCCACGGAGCTCCAGCTTCACGCGGATGCCTTCCCATCGACAGCGAGAAACTTCAGCGAGGGAGAGTCTGGCGATCTCTCCCTCGCTGACGGTGAGCGCCTCGCGCCGTGCTAGCTGGTCGGCTGGCTCGGGGACTTGACGGCGATCTTGCCCGAGACGATGTCGGCCTTGACCTGGTTGATCTCGGTGGTGAGCTCGGCGGGGACCTTCGACTCGAAGTCGTGGTACGGCGCCAGGCCCGTGCCGTCGTTCTTCAGGTCACCGACGTAGTTGCCGGTGGGGAAGGTGCCGCCCGCGGCCTGGGTCAGGTAGGTCTGCACCGCGCCGGAGAGGTTCTTCGTGACGCTGCTGATGAAGTACTGGCAGTACTGCGACGCCGACACGCAACCGTCGGTGTCGACCCAGATCACGTTGGCCTTGCCGCCCGACGACTGCGCCGCCGCGCCGGCACCGAGACCCGCACCGCCGGCCACCGGGAAGATGACGTCGGCACCCTGCTGGACGAAGGTCTGGCTGATCTGCAGGCCCTTGTTCTGGTCGGTGAAGCTGCCCGCGAACGTGCCGCCCTTCTGGTTGCCCTCGTCCCAGCCGAGCACCTGGACGGTCTTGCCCTTCTGGGCGTTGTAGTACTGCACGCCCTCCCAGAAGCCGTCCATGTAGATCGTGACCGGCGGGATGTTGAGCCCGCCCCACGTGGCGACCTTGCCGGTCTTGGTCATGCCGGCCGCGAGGTAGCCGCCGAGGAAGCCGCCCTGGGCGGTGTTGAACTGCATGCCGTAGACGTTCGGCCCGCTGGCGGCGCTGTCGACCTCCGCGAACTTCAGCGTCGGGTTGGCCGTGGCGACGGCCTTGACGTTGTCGGCCATCAGGCCGCCGACCGCGATCGTGGTCGAACACTTCTTGTTCGCCTCGGCCTGCAGGTTCGGCGTGTAGTCGTTGGCCGTGTTCGACGGCACGTACGAGATCTTGATGTTCGGGCCGGCCTTCGCCGCCGCCTCCATCCCCGCATAGGAGGACTGGTTGAAGGACTTGTCGTCCACGCCACCGGTGTCGAGCACCATGCAGGCGTTGAACGCCGCGCCGCCACCGGCCGAGGGCGCTGCCGTGCTGTCGGCAGGCCTGCTGCCGCAAGCGGTCAGCGCCAGCGCGCTCACCACGGCGAGCACACCGATCGTCACTCCACGTGAAGCGGCCAAGGCTGACTCCTCTTCGGGATCTTCGGAAATCGACACGCTAATCCCTGGGGCTGGGACGGTCACTGCGCTGCGGCGGATGTCATCTGATCGTTGCGGAGCGCGCGACCGCCGGATCGTGGACGCCGGATGTCACTCTTCGTCACGCCGAGGAGTGGACCCGGGACCGGCACGGGCCGGGCCGGGCGTCGGCTACCGTCGCCGCCGTCGTCGTCCCTCCCGATCGGGCCGACGCGGACAGGAGGCGTTCCCCGGTGCGGACCAACCGAGGCCTGGTGCGGGCGGCCGCCGTGCTGACCGCCGCGTTCGTGGTGGCGGGCGGGGTGGCGGGTTGTGCCGCCGGCACCGGGACGCGATCCGACGCGGCCTGCGCCCGGAACCGCACGCCCACGGGAATCAGCGCCGGGACCACGCCTCCGGCCACCCCGTCCCTTCCGCCGTCCGCCCTCCCGAGGGCGGACGCCGCGCGGCTCGCGATCGGTGTCGCCCTCGACGGCGGACCGCTCGACGCCGCCGTCGGCGCGGGGCTGGGCCGGGCCGCCGTGGATCTCGGTCTTCCCGCCGGCAGCACCACGAAGGTCACCGGGTCGGCCGCCGACACCGACGCCACGCGGACGACACGCCTCGCCCGGCTCGTCACCGAGGGCCACGACCCCGTCATCGCCGTCGGGGCCGCGTACGCCGGCGCGGTGCAGGCCGTCGCGGCCGCGCACCCCGACGTCCGCTTCGCGATCGTCGACGACGACTCCGTGATCCTGCCGAACGTCACCGCGCTGGTGTTCGCCGAGGAGCAGGCCTCGTTCCTCGTCGGCGCGGCCGCCGCTCTGAAGACCATGACGTGCCGGATCGGCTTCGTCGGCGGAGCCGAGACACCGCTGGAGCAGAAGTCCGAGGCGGGCTACGTCCAGGGGGCTCGGGCGGTCGCCCCCGGCATCCGGATGGACGTGGGGTACGTCGGGCGCTCCGGCGGACCGGCCGCCGCGGCGGTGGCCGCCGACATGGCGCACCGCCAGTTCGGCGGTGGCGCCGACATCGTCTACGCGGCGGCGGGCGACGCCTCCCGGGGCGTATTCCAGGCGGCGCGGGCGACCGGGGACCTGGCCATCGGTGCCGTCTCCGACCAGTACGCGGCCGCCGGCTCCGCGGCCTTCCGGTCGGCGATCCTGACCTCGGCGCTCGAGCACGCGGACGTCGCCGTCCGCGACTACGTCGAGGCCGTCGCCTCCGGGGACGTCGCCGGTCTGCCCACCCGCTTCGGCGTCGAGGAGGGCGGCGTCGGCTACGCCACGTCCGGCGGCCGGATCGACGACATCGTGCCCGATCTCCAGGCCTACGAGACGGCGATCGTGAGGGGCACGGTCAAGGTCAGCACCACGCCGGCCTCGTGACGGAGTCGGGTGCGGAGCAGCGGCCGGAGGACGTGAGATCGTGACGGCCATGCACGGAGAGCTCGACTGGGCGGCCCTGCGCGCGGCCGCCGTCACCGCGGCCGGCTCGGCCTACGCCCCCTATTCCCACCTGGACGTCGGTGCCGCCGCCCTCTGCGACGACGGCCGGGTCGTCACCGGCTGCAACGTCGAGAACGCCTCCTACGGGCTCGGGATGTGCGCCGAGTGCACGATGGCGGGGCAGCTGCGGCTGACCGGCGGCGGCCGGTTCACCGCGGTCGCGTGCCGGTCGGGCACCGGCGAGCTGCTCATGCCCTGCGGCCGGTGCCGCCAGGTGCTCTACGAGTTCGGTGGGCCCGACTGCCTGCTCGACACCCCGCGCGGGATCCTGCCGCTCAGCGAGATCCTGCCCGATGCCTTCGGGCCCGAGGACCTTCCGTGACCGCCGACGTGCTTCTTCCCGCGGAGGCGGCGTCATGACCGCCGACGTGCTTCTTCCCGCGGAGGCGGCATGACTGCCATCGACGTCATCACCGCCAAGCGCGACGGCGGCCGCCTCACCGACGACCAGATCGACTGGGTGCTCGCCGCCTACACCCGCGGCGACGTCGCCGACGAGCAGATGGCGGCGCTCGCCATGGCGATCCTGCTCAACGGCATGGAGCCGGACGAGATCAGCCGCTGGACCCAGGCGATGATCGACTCCGGCGAGGTGCTGTCGTTCGGGGACATCGGCCGTCCGCTGGTGGACAAGCACTCCACCGGCGGCGTCGGCGACAAGATCACGCTCCCGCTGGCGCCGCTCGTCGCGGCCTGCGGGGCGGCGGTGCCGCAGCTGTCCGGGCGCGGGCTCGGGCACACCGGCGGCACGCTGGACAAGCTCGAGTCGATCCGGGGCTGGCGCGCATCTCTGTCGCTGGAGGAGATCGCCGCTCAGCTGGCCGACGTCGGCGCCGTCGTCTGCGCGACCACCCCGACGCTCGCCCCGGCCGACCGCAAGCTCTACGCGTTGCGCGACGTCACCGGCACCGTCGAGTCGATCCCGCTCATCGCCAGCTCGATCATGAGCAAGAAGATCGCCGAGGGCACGGGCGGGCTGGTGCTCGACGTCAAGGTCGGGTCGGGGGCGTTCATGAAGACGCCCGAGCGGGCCCGCGAGCTGGCCGCGACCATGGTGCGCATCGGCACCGCCCACGGCCTCGCCACCACGGCGCTGCTCACCGACATGTCCGTGCCGCTGGGACGCGCGGTGGGCAACGCGCTGGAGGTGGCCGAGTCGGTCGAGGTGCTGCGCGGCGGCGGCCCCGCCGACGTCGTCGCGCTGACGGTGGCGCTGGCCCGGGAGATGCTGACGCTGGCCGGGATCGCGGGCGTGGACCCCGCGCAGGTGCTCGCCTCCGGCGCCGCCTACGCGGTGTGGGAGCGGATGATCGCCGCGCAGGGCGGTGACCCGTCGGCCGCGCTACCGGTGGCGTCCCACGTCGAGCCGGTGGTGGCCGAGCGGGCCGGGGTCGTCGGGTTCGACGCGCTGGCCGTCGGGGTGGCGGCGTGGCGGCTCGGCGCGGGCCGGGCGCGCAAGGAGGACGCCGTGCAGGCCGGCGCGGGCGTGCTGCTGCTCGTGGAGCCGGGCGAGAAGGTCGAGGCCGGGCAACCCGTCCTCGAGCTGCACACCGACACCCCCGACGCCGTCGCGGGAGCCCGTGCGGCCCTGGAGGGCGGCCTGACGGTCGCCGACGAGCCGCGGCCCCGCCCCGAGCTGCTGCTGGACACGATCCGCGCCTGACACGGGCTCAGGCGGCGTCGTGCTCGCAGCGGCATCCCGGGAGCGCCGCCGCCCTGGCCACCAGCCGGGATCGCCGCGGGCAGCTCCGTAGGGCCGCTCAGCGCGGCGGGGAAGCCCAGCCGGGCGTCGGCGGTGGCGCCGGGGTTGCCTTACCACAGCCGGACGGCGGTGGGGGAACGCAAGATCCTCCGGACACGACGAAGCCCGGCCCGCTGAGGTGCGGACCGGGCTGAGCCGGTTGATCGGGCCGACGGATCGTCAGTCGTCGTCGGGGTCGTCGGTGACCGTGTCGGCGGCGCTGGCGCCGTTCGAGCTCTTCACCGAGACCTTGGCGCGCCCGCGGCGGGCGGCCGGACGGGGCGGCGGCGGGGGCGCCTGCACCTGGGCGCCACGGCCCAGGATGAGCTCCGCGAAGGTGGCCATCGCCTCGTCGAGCTGGTTGGCGTTGCGCTGCTCGGAGTCCTGGTTGGCCCGCTCCACCAGCTTGCTGATCGAGCTCGTGTCGGGACGCTCGACCAGCGCGGCGTCGAGGCGGCCGAGGCGCTCGTCGATGGTGCCGCCGATCTCGCCGAGCTTGCCGCCGAAGCCCTCCTCGAGGGAGTCGAGGCGGGTGACCACGCCGTCGAGGCGCGAGGCCAGCGACTCGAGGCGCTGCGCGAGGGCGTCCAGCGGCTCGGTGGGGTCGACGGCCGGGCGGCCCGCCAGGTCCTCCAGGCGCCGGTGCAGGCCGACGCTGGTGTCGCCGAGCAGGTTGCGCAGACCCTCGCCGGTCTCCTCGAAGGAGTGCGTGGCGGCGTCGAGCTGCTCGCGGACGCTGCGCTCGACGTTGTCGATGCGCTCCTTGATGGGCGTGCCCACCGAGGAGGGCATCGCGTCGAGGCGCATCTCGTGGCGGTCGAGGCGGTTGTCGAGGTCGTCGAGGCGCTTGTGCAGGCCGCCGAGGCGGTCGTCGAGCCCGTCCATCCGGCCCGAGATGCCCTCCATGCGCCCGGCCATGCCGTCGAGACGGCCGTCGAGCTGGGCGAACGGCTTGGCCAGCTTGTCGGGCAGCGACTCGATGGCGCGGGCCACGGCGGTGAGGGTGGCGTCCTGGGCGTCGAGCTTCGCGACCGTCTCGTCGAGGCGCTCGGCGAGGACGCTGACCTCGGTGCGGTCGGGGAGCTCGGTGAGGCGCTTACGCACCGTGCCCAAGGCGTCGAGGGCAGCGAGCCGCGCGTGGATCTCGTCGAGCGAGTCGAAGATCTGCTGCTGCTCGCTGTCGCGGATCTCCGCGGCACGCGTGAGCATGCCGCGCATGCGGTCGAACGAGAGAGAGTCATTGCTCATGGCGGCGGGGAGCTTCCTCTGAGCCGGACACGGAACGGGCACCACAGAGAGTAGCGAGCGCTGTGGATCACCCGTCCGCGGCTCCCCGTTTGGACGCCCTGACCCGTTCGGAGCAGTCCGGTGCGCCCACCAGGGACGGCGTGGGCCTGGTGTTCTAGCGTGACGCCCGTGTCCGTGCCGCTGAACGCCGAGACCGTCCGCGACGCGCCCAAGGTGCTCCTGCACGACCACCTGGACGGCGGGCTGCGCCCTGCCACCGTCGTCGAGCTGGCGGCCGCCGCGGGCGACGACGGGCTGCTCCCGAGCACCGACCCCGCGGAGCTGGGCCGGTGGTTCCTCGCCGCCTCGCATTCGGGGTCGCTCGTGCGCTACCTGGAGGGCTTCGGCCACACGGTCGCCGTGATGCAGACGGCCGACGCCCTGGTGCGCGTGGCCGCCGAGTGCGCCGAGGACCTCGCGGCCGACGGCGTCGTCTACGCCGAGGTGCGCTTCGCCCCGGAGCTCCACGTGGAGGAGGAGCTGGCGCTGGAGGCGGTGGTGGAGGCGGTGCTCGAGGGCTTCCGGGTGGGCACGGCCCGGGCCGCCGAGCAGGGCCGCCGGATCCGGGTGGGCTGCCTGCTGACGGCCATGCGGCACGCCGCGCGCTCCCGCGAGATCGCCGACCTGGCCGTCCGTTACCGCGACGTCGGCGTGGTCGGCTTCGACATCGCCGGCGCCGAGGCGGGGTTCCCTCCCACCCGCCACCTCGACGCGTTCGAGTATCTGCGTCAGCAGAACGCCCACTTCACGATCCACGCGGGCGAGGCGTTCGGGCTGCCGTCGATCTGGGAGGCGCTGCAGTGGTGCGGCGCCGACCGGCTCGGGCACGGTGTGCGCATCGTCGACGACATCACGATCGCCGACGACGGCACCCCCGAGCTGGGCCTGCTCGCCGCGTACGTGCGCGACATGCGCATCCCGCTGGAGATGTGCCCGACGTCCAATGTGCACACGGGCGCGGCGCCGTCGCTGGCCGAGCACCCGATCGGGCTGCTGCGCAGGCTGCGCTTCCGGGTCACGGTCAACACCGACAACCGGCTGATGTCCGACGTGTCGATGACCAGCGAGATGACGGCTCTCGCGGAGACCTTCGGCTACGACTGGTCGGACCTGCAGTGGTTCACCGTCAACGCGATGAAGTCGGCGTTCCTCGGCTTCGACGAGCGGCTCGCCCTCATCAACGACGTGATCAAGCCCGGCTACGCGGCGCTGTCGGCCTGAGTTCTCAGTTCACGTGCAGGCGCGCCTGGAGGGCGTCCGCCAGCTCGCGCCAGCGGGCGGCCTCGGCGTCGAAGGGCGGGCTCGGGGCCAGCCGCGTCGGGTCGGGCTTGATGATGAACGACACGAGCCAGCCCAGCGACTCCGAGTCGGCCAGTGCCTCGCGCGGCTCGTCGTCCTCGGCCCACTCGCCCACGTCGAGGAGCAGCTCGGAGGCCAGCTCCAGCTGGGCACCGTCGACAGCGGTGGTGCCCGCCGCGAGGTCGCCGTCCAGGCCGGTGAGCGTGTAGGAGTTGAGCGTGTCGACCTCGACCTCCAGCTCCCCCACCCCGGCCCGCTCGACCACGTCCGACCAGGTGGACGCGGCGGTGAGGTCGTGGCCCTCGGCGCCGTCCTCGGCGATCCAGCGGGCCAGCGCGCGCTCGGTCGGGAACGCCTCGATGGTGCCCTTCGTGCCCAGGAAGACGGGGGCGTCGTCGAGGTAGCAGCGCAGGGTGACGCAGTCGCCGTCGCTGGTGGTGATGCGGATCGGGTCGATGCCGACCTCCTCCCAGAAGCCGGCAGGCGCGTCGCTCTCGTCGGTCTCGTCACCGCCGGTGACGAGCGACTCGTCGGCCGAGTCCGCGACGAGCGCGGCCTCCTTCTCCGCCGCGCCCAGCGCTGCCGCGTCGACCTCGGGGGTGTCGACCATGTCGTCGAGCGCATCGATCACGTCGTCCCAGCGCTCGGCGATGACCTCCACGAGCTGGGTCCACAGCCGGGCACCCTCGCGGCCGACGAACGGCAACGTGCCCTGGCGCAGCAGCCCGAACCCGGGGGCGGAGTCGAGCACCTCGGTGACGACGTCGAGGTCGCAGACGTCGGCGATGGACCGCACCATGTCGGTGATCTCGGCGAGCTCGCCGATGGTCCAGGTGTCGGCGTCCTCGGCGGCCAGCTCCGGCACGCCGACGATGTCGTAGCGCTGCGTCTCCTCGGGCGTCAGCTCGGAGACCGTCAGGTCCGGCACCACCGACCACGCGGGGTGGTCGATGAGGTCGTGGTCGTCGGCGGTGCGCACGAACGCCGCGAGCTGGGTGACCTCGGGGAAGGCGAACAGGGCGTCGTCGTCGCCGAGGAACGCCTCCCACTCCTCGCCGTCCTCCCGCCACCGCGGGGCCCACAGCGTGACGAGGTCGCCCTCGGTGAGGGAGAGCTGGATCGGGACGATGTCGCTGGCCACGGCGGCGAGAGTAGACGCCTTCCCGGACGGCAGGCTCAGCGGCCGACGGGGTGCCAGACGGTCTTGATCTCGGTCCACGCGCGCAGCCGGGCGGTGCCCGGGACCCGCGTGTGGTCGGCCTCCGCCGCCGGTCGCGGCAGGACGCGCTTCACCGTGCCGGCAGCCGTGCGCTCCAGCTCCGCGGCGAGCTCCTCGGGCGCCCCGGCCAGGTCGAGTCCCTGCACCTCGGCGTGCGCGGCCAGCCACGGCGCGAGCTCCGCAGTGCGTCCGGTGAGGATGTTCGCGACCCCGCCCGGGACGTCGGACGTGGCGAGCACCTCGGCCAGCCCGACGGCGGGCAGCGGCCTGCTCTCGGACGCGACGACCACGGCCGTGCTTCCGGTGGCGAGCACCGGCGCCAGCACGTCCACCAGCCCGAGCAGCGACGACGACCGCGGCGCCAGTACCCCGACCACTCCGGTGGCCTCGGGCGTGGACCAGTTGACGAACGGCCCGGCCACGGGGTTCACCGAACCGAGCACCGAGGAGAGCTTGTCGGTCCAGCCCGCATACCAGACCCAGCGGTCGATCGCGGCGTCGACGCTCGTGCCCGCGCGCTTGCGCGTGATGCCTTCTGCGGCGACGACGTCGTCGACGAACGCGTCGTGGCGCGACTGCAGCATCTCCGCCACGCGGTAGAGCACCTGCCCGCGGTTGTACGCCGTGGCGCCCGACCAGCCGCCGAACGCCGAGCGGGCGGCGCTCACGGCGTCGCGGACGTCCTTGCGGGAACCCAGTGCCACGTGGGCGAGCAGCCGGCCCTTCGCGTCGGCCACGGGGTAGCTGCGCCCGGACTCCGAGCGCGGGAACGCCCCGCCGACGTAGAGCTTGAAGGTCTTGGCGACGCCGAGGCGGCCGTCGACGGCTGCGGAGAGGGTCACGGCGACGAGCTTACGGGCGCCGCGCGGGTCCCGGCGGTGTCGTCGTCACTGCCCGACGTCGTCGTCGCTTCCCGACGTCGTCGTCACCGCCCGACCGTGGGGGATCGAGGTCTGGGCCGTGCGCAGCTTGTCGCAGAGCTCGGCCAGCGTGGCGAGCTCGTGTTCGTCGAGGGCCGTGCCGACGTAGCGGCGGATGCTCGCGGCGTGCCGCGCCCCGATCCGGCGCTGCATCGCCCGCCCGGCGTCGGTGAGCACGGCGACCGTGCCGCGGCGGTCGGCGGGGTCGGACTCGCGGGTCAGGTACCCGCTCGCCTCCAGCCGCTCCACCATCCGCGACAGCGACGGCTGGCTCAGCAGTATCTCCCGGTTCAGCTCGTGCAGGCGCGCACTCCCCGCCGGGCAGCGGCTCAGGGTGAACAACACGTCGTACTCGCGCATGCTGATCGGCTGCCAGACGTCGTCGTCGGCCAGCCTGCGCAGCAGTGTCACCTGGGCGCGGAAGAGCGCCTCCCAGGAGCCCACCGCTGCGCGGGTGCCGCTCACATCAGGCAGCGGCACGGTCGGCGTCCCGCGCCGCCAGCCGGCTCGCGTGCGAGGGCGGGTCGGACGGCACCCCGGCCGGGCGCAGCGCGTCGAACTCCCTGCGCAGCGTCGGGGCGATCTCGCCGAGCAGGTCGAGCTGCTCCAGCACCGTCTTGAGCGGCAGACCGGCGTGGTCGACGAGGAACAGCTGGCGCTGGTAGTCGCCGAAGTGCTCGCGGAACGTCAGCGTCCGCTCGATGACCTCCTGCGGGCTGCCCACCGTCAACGGCGTGTCGGTGGTGAAGTCCTCCATCGTCGGGCCGTGGCCGTAGACGGGGGCGTTGTCG
The DNA here is from genome assembly GCF_025965585.1 of Pseudonocardia sp. Taxonomy (GTDB): domain Bacteria; phylum Actinomycetota; class Actinomycetes; order Mycobacteriales; family Pseudonocardiaceae; genus Pseudonocardia. Next base: position 10,927 of record NZ_JAOPWR010000489.1, on the reverse strand, counting down.
AAGTACGGGCGGAACTCGTTCCACGCGTCCTGCGAGTTCTTCCGCATGAAGAACTGCCCACCGAGCCCGACGATCGCCTGGTCGGCGCGGCCGTGCCCGTAGTGCTCGAACCGCTGGCGGTAGAGGTTGATCAGCCGCGTGTAGTGCGACGGGGGCCAGAAGATGTTGTTGGCGAAGAACCCGTCGCCGAAGTACGCGGCGATCTCCGCGACCTCCGGGGTGCGGATCGAGCCGTGCCAGACGAACGGCGCGATGCCGTCGAGCGGGCGCGGGGTGGAGGTGAAGCCGTGCAGGGGAGTGCGGAACTTCCCTTCCCAGTCGACCACGTCCTCGTCCCACAGCCGCCGCAGCAGCTGGTAGTTCTCGACGGTGAGCTCGACGCCGTCACCGATGTTCTTGCCGAACCACGGGTAGACCGGCGCGGTGTTGCCGCGGCCGAGCATGAGGTCCACGCGGCCGTCGGCCAGGTGCTGCAGCATCGCGTAGTCCTCCGCGATCTTCACCGGGTCGTTGGTGGTGATCAGCGTGGTGGACGTCGAGAGCGTCAGCGTCTCGGTGCGGGCCACGATGTGGCCCAGCAGCGTCGTCGGGGACGACGGCACGAACGGCGGGTTGTGGTGCTCGCCGGTGGCGAAGACGTCCAGTCCGACCGCCTCGGCGTGCTCGGCGATGGTGACCATCGCCTTGATCCGCTCGTGCTCGGTCGGCGTGGTGCCGTCCGTCGGGTCGGTGGTGACGTCGCCGACGCTGAAGATCCCGATCTGCATGTTGCCCTCCCCGTCCATGCGTTTGCATGTACAAGGGCCAGAACGTCACCCCCCAGCTGGTTGTTCCCGCAACCACCTCAGGCGTCGAGGTAGGCCTCCAGCCCGATCCTGCCGCCCTCCCGGCCGAAGCCGGACTCGGCGTAGCCGCCGAAGGGGGAGGTGGGGTCGAACTTGTTGAAGGTGTTGGTCCAGACCACCCCGGCGCGCACGCGCTGCGCCGTCCACATCGCCTTGGAGCCCTTGTCGGTCCAGATCCCGGCCGACAGGCCGTAGGGCGTGTTGTTGGCCTTCGCGACGGCTTCCTCGGGTGTGCGGAACGTCAGCACCGACAGCACCGGCCCGAAGATCTCCTCGCGGGCCACGCGCATCGTCTGCTCGACGCCGGAGAACACCGTGGGCGGGAAGAACAGGCCCTTCTCCGGGAGCGGCCACGGGCTCGTCCAGCGCTGTGCGCCCTCGGCGTCGCCCGCCGCGGCGAGGTCGACGATGCGGTCGAGCTGGGCCCGGGAGTTGATCGCGCCGACGTCGGTGTTCTTGTCCAGCGGGTCGCCGACACGCAGGGTCGCGATGCGCGCGTGCAGCAGCTCCTCGAACTCCGCCGCGATCGACTCCTGCACCAACAACCGCGAGCCCGCGCAGCAGACGTGACCCTGGTTGAAGAAGATGCCGTCGACGACGCCCTCGACGGCCTGGTCGAGTGCGGCGTCGTCGTAGACGATGTTGGCGGCCTTGCCGCCCAGCTCCAGCGTCAGGCGCCGGCCGGTGCCTGCGAGGCGGCGCTGGATCTCCTTGCCGACGTCCGTGGAGCCGGTGAAGGCGACCTTGTCGAGGCCCTCGTGGCCGACCAGCGCCGACCCGATGTCGCCGGCGCCCGGCAGGACGTTGAGCACGCCCGGAGGCAGCCCCGCCTCGGCGGCGATCTCGGCCAGCACCAGCGCGGTGAGCGGAGTGGTCTCGGCGGGCTTGAGGACGACCGTGTTACCCGTGGCCAGCGCGGGCGCGATCTTCCAGGCCGCCATGAGCAGCGGGAAGTTCCACGGGATCACGGCCCCGACCACGCCCAGCGGCTTGGGCCCTTGCCCACCCGCCCCGGCGCCCAGCCCGGCGTGCTCGAGCTTGTCGGCCCAGCCCGCGTGGTGGAACAGGTGCGCGGCGGCGGTGGGCACGTCGACGTCGCGGGACTCGCGGATCGGCTTGCCGTTGTCGAGCGTCTCCAGCACGGCCAGCTCGCGGCTGCGCTCGGCCACGATCCGCGCGATGCGGAACAGGTACTTGGCCCGCTCGGCGCCCGGCATCGGGCCCCACGTGGTCTCGTAGGCCTTGCGGGCGGCGGCCACGGCGCGGTCCACGTCGGCCGCCGACGCGGTGCCGACCTCGGCCAGCACCTCCTCCGTGGCGGGGTTGACCGTCTTCAGCGGCTCACCGCCACCGTCGACGAACGTCCCGTCGACGAACGGCCGGTAGCTCGGTGCCACGTTCGCGAGCGCGGCGGACTCGCGAGCGGGGGCGTACTCCCAGGCCATCAGGCACTCCCGATGTAGGCGGCGCCCGAGTAGCGGCCCTCGAGCTGCGTGCGGCGCTGCCGGAGCAGGTCGTTCAGCAGCGACGACGCGCCGAAGCGGAACAGCTCGGGCGTGAGCCACTCCGGGCCCGCCACCTCGTTGACGGCGACGAGATGCCTGATCGCGTCCTTGGCCGACCGGATGCCGCCGGCGGCCTTGACGCCGCGCCGCTCGCCGGTGGCGCGGTGCCAGTCGCGCACGGCCAGCAGCATCAGCTGCACCACCGGCAGCGTGGCGGCCGGGGAGATCTTGCCGGTGGAGGTCTTGATGACGTCGGCGCCCGCGAGCAGCGCGAGCCAGGACGCGCGGCGCACGTCGTCGTACCCGGCGAGCTCGCCGGTCTCCAGGATGACCTTCAGGTGGGCGCTCCCGCAGGCCTGCTTGACGGCCACGATCTCGTCGTGCACCTGGCCGTAGCGGCCGGAGAGGAAGGCGCCGCGGTCGATCACCATGTCGATCTCGGACGCGCCTGCCTCCACGGCGAGCGCCGTGTCCGCGAGCTTGACCGGCAGCGACGACCGTCCGGAGGGGAACGCCGTGGCGACGGCGGCGACACCCACCCCGCTGCCCGCGAGCCGCTCGACGGCGACGCCCGCGAGGTCGGGGTAGACGCAGACCGCGGCGACCGCGGGCACGTCCGGGTAGTCGGGGTCGGGCCGCATCGCCTGGGCGCACAGCGACCGCACCTTGCCGGGGGTGTCGGCGCCCTCGAGCGTCGTGAGGTCGATCATCGAGACGGCCATGTCGATGGCCTGCATCTTGGAGCCGGCCTTGATGCTGCGCGTGCCGAGGACGGCCGACCGGCGTTCCAGACCCACCTGGTCGACGCCCGGGAGGCCGTACAGGAAGCGGCGCAGCGACGCCTCGTCACGGCCGACGTCGGCGAGGCCTCCGGAGCCGGGCGCACCGATGCGCTGGGCGGGGACGGTCGTGGTCACGGACGCCGAGACTACGCGTTCGGGACGCACCGTCCATCCGCCTGGGAGCGACGCCCGAGGCGGCCCGAGCAGCGCGTCGCCCGCCGCGCGGGAGGGGCGGCGGGCGGTGGCGATGCGCTGGAACGTCCGGGGCGGGGGACCTCGGGTGGATCAGGTGGAGCTGTGCAGTCGGACGACGCCGACCGTGACGTCCTCGAGGCCGCCGCGGTCGAAATCGCGCCGCAACTGGTCGGCCTTGATGGTCGCCGTGAGACCGTCGAACGGCCCGTGGGCGTCGACCTCGCCGGTCTGGGGGTCCACAGCGAGCACGACGTATCCGTCGCACTGTGTGAGCTTCTCTGCTGCAGCGACCAGCGTCGCCTCGTCAGAAGTCGTGTTCTCCGGCACCGGATCACCTCCTTGTCACTAGTACAGCGTCGGCGGGGCCTCCGGCGTGACACTGTTTGTGGCAGACCACCCGTTCGGGTCAGGGTGAATATGGCTGTTGATCACTGATGGTGCAGTTTCGGGACGGTGAGCGCATGAATCCGGTGGGCCCGTCCGCTCGATGCGACGCTGCTGGCACTCTTAGTGATCACTACGGCCAGTGGCGGGCTCGCGTTCACCGTGGGTTGCGCGCCCGCCTCGACGGTGGTTTGAGGCGGTCGACGGAGCGTCCGGTCTGGGGCTTCTCCTCGTCGTTCGGGCGAAGGTCCGGATCGCTCGTCGGGGCTGCGACGGCCCGGGCGGTCGCGGAAGGTGATCAGTCTGGCGCTCACCGTGCTGGCGCTGTTCGCCGTCGCGAGCCGGCTGCTGCCCGCGATCGGCGGGTTCCGGCCCTACCCCGGTCCGGCAAGTGGGCGGTGGCCGTCGAGGCGACGGACGAGCCGTGGTGGCTGCAGCCCCCGCTCCCGCTGCAGTGAGCGTCAGAGCATGCAGGCTGCCCGACGCGACCGCGATATCCGCGCACGACCGGCATCGGGGTGTCAGGATCCGACCATGCGCACCCTCCGCACCCCCGACGCGCGGTTCGCCGACCTCCCCGGCTTCGCGTTCCCGCCCCGATACGGCGACGTCCCCGACCAGGACGGCGGCACGCTGCGGATGGCGTGGGTGGAGGACGGGCCCGCCGACGGGCCGGTGGTGCTGCTCCTGCACGGCGAGCCGAGCTGGTCGTTCCTGTACCGGACGATGATCCCGGTGCTGGCCGGTGCCGGGTTCCGGGCGGTGGCGCCGGACCTCGTCGGGTTCGGCCGCTCCGACAAGCCCACGGAGATCAGCGACCACAGCTACGCGCGGCATGTCGAGTGGCTGAGGTCGCTCGCCTTCGACGTGCTCGACGTGCGCGACGTCACGCTCGTCGGGCAGGACTGGGGCGGCCTGATCGGGCTGCGGCTGCTGGCCGAGCACCCGGACCGGTTCGCCGCGGCCGTCGCCGCCAACACCGGCCTGCCAACGGGCGACGTCGACATGCCCGCGGTGTGGTGGGAGTTCCGGCGCGCCGTCGAGAAGGCGCCGCAGCTGGACATCGCGCGGCTGGTGCAGTCGGGGTGCCGCACGCGGTTCACCCCCGAGGTGCGCGCGGCCTACGACGCCCCGTTCCCCGACGAGACGTCCAAGGCCGGCCCACGGGCGATGCCGCTGCTCGTGCCGACGCGCCCCGACGACCCCGCGACGGAGGCCAACCGCGCCGCGTGGGCGGTGCTCGCGAAGCTCGAGCTGCCGTTCCTCTGCGCGTTCAGCGACGGCGACCCGATCACGGCGGCGATGGAGCCGATCCTGCGCGGGACGGCGCCGGGTGCCGCGGGCCGCGAGCACCCGACGATCGCCGGTGCCGGCCACTTCCTGCAGGAGGACGCCGGCCCCGAGCTGGCCGCCGCCGTGGTGCGGTTCCGGACGGCGGCCGGCTGACCCGGCCGTCGCCGCACGGGATCGCGGTGGCAGGACGCTAGCCTCTGCGCCATGGATGTCCGCGTCGTCGACCACCCACTGGCCAGGGCCCGGCTGTCCACGATGCGTGATGCGCGCACCGACAACGCCGCGTTCCGCGCCGCCCTCCGTGACCTCACCCTGATGCTGATCTACGAGGCCACCCGGGACGCGTCCGAGGCCACCGCGCCGCTGCTCACCCCCGTCGCGCGCACCACCGGGTACCGCCTGGCCAACCCGCCGCTGCTGGTACCCGTGCTGCGTGCCGGCCTCGGCATGGTCGACGCCGCGCAGGCCCTGATGCCCGAGGCGCAGATGGGCTTCGTCGGCATCGCGCGCAACGAGGAGACCCACCAGCCGACGCCGTACATGGAGTCGCTGCCGGAGTCGCTGACGGGCCGCCCGGTGTTCGTGTTGGACCCGATGCTGGCCACCGGCGGGTCGATGGCGCACACCATCCGGCTGCTCACCGAGCGCGGTGCGACCGACGTCACGGCGATCTGCGCGCTCGCCGCGCCGGAGGGCGTCGCGCACCTGCAGACGAGCGGGCTGCCGGTGCGGGTGCTCACCGCCAGCATCGACGAGCGGCTCAACGACTCCGCCTACATCGTCCCCGGCCTGGGCGACGCGGGAGACCGGCAGTTCGGGGCCGTCTAGCTCTCCAGCGGCTCGGGCCGCCATCCCTCCAGGACAGCTCGCAGCGCCGACTCCAGGCGGTCGGCGGCGCCGGGCGGCAGCAGCCCGCGCAGCTGCAGCGTGGCCCAGCCGTGCACGGTGGTCCAGAGCGTCACGGACGCGGTGGCGGAGTCGGTGTCGGGCCGCAGTGCCTTCTCGTCCACGGCGCGGTCCACCGCCTCGCGCAGCGGCCCGAGCGCGGTGCCGGCCACCGTCCTGGCCCGAGCGGTGGGCGAGAGCAGCGTCGGCTCGCCGAACATCAACGTGAACAGGTGGGGGTCGGCCAGCGCGCTCTCCCGGTAGGCGAGCCCGGTGCGCACCACGTGGTCGAGCGGGTCGTCACCGGGACCGACGGCGGCGAGGTGCCGCCCCAACCGCTCGGACGCCTCGTCGAACAGCGCCGTGAGCAGCCCGTCCTTGCCGCCGAAGAGCGCGTACACGGCCGTGGTGGACGTCGCGCAGTCGCGGGCCAGGGCCCGGAGGCTGAGGCCGGTGAGTCCGTCCGCGGAGACGATCTCGCCCGCACGGTGCAACAGGTGCACACGCAACTTCTCGTCGTGGATCTTCGGACGAGCCATGCCGCAGGCTAACCCGCGATGTCCATGACCGCGGCGGCGAGCACCGCGCCGAGCTCCGAGCAGGCCTCCAGGGCGGCCTTGTCGGGGGCGCCGAGCACCTCGACGACGGCGGCCTCGCGGCGCCACCCCATCCCGGCCGCGATCGATTCCACCGACCGCACGGCGCCGGAGAGATCGAGGTTGCCGTGCACGTAGAGGCCGTAGGGCAGGCCGCGCGTGTCGTCGGCGCAGACGTGGAACACCGTGTCGAAGAAGTGCTTGAGCGCCCCGGACATGTAGCCGATGTTGGCGGGCGTCCCGAGCACCACCGCGTCGGCGGCGAGCAGGTCGGACGCGGTGGCGGCCAGCGCCGCCCGGCGCACCACCTCGACCCCCGAGATGTCGGGGTGACACGCACCGCTCACCACCGCGTCGAACAACTCCGCCGTCGCGGGTGACGGCGTGTGGTGCACGATCAGGAGCCGGGCCACGGAGCCATGCTGCCGCCCGGATGCTCGACGGGTAACAACGGGGTCCGGCGGACCGATCCCATCGCCGGACGTTGGGGGGTGGGATGCACGCAGCAGCGGAACGGGCCGGGGTCGTGCTCGGTGCCGTCGCCGTCGTCCTCACCGTCGTGTTCGGCGTCCGGGCCGACACCGCTCAGGCCCCACTGGCGTCCGCGCCCGCGACGCCGGGCACCGCTGGGTGGCCCCTGCGGATCATGCCGATGGGCAGCTCCAGCACGGTCGGCGCCGGCAGCCCCGCCACCGCGGGGTACCGCGGCCCGCTCGAGGCCATGCTCACCCGCGACGGCATCGCCTACGACATGGTCGGCTCCCAGCGGTCGGGGCCGCCCTCGGTGCCCGACCGCGACCACGAGGGCCACGGCGGCTGGACGATGGCCCGGATGCAGCCCTACGTCGCCGGCTGGGTGACGCGCCAGCGCCCGGACATCGTGCTGTTGCAGGTGGGCACGAACGACCTCAACACCGGTGCCGGCGCCGCGGCCACCGCCCGGCGCCTCGACACGATGCTCACGACGATCCGCACCGCCTCGCCCGCCCACGTGGTCGTCGCGGGGGTCTGGGCCCCGCTGCGCAAACGCCTGCCCGCCCGCGCCGAGTACGCGCGGCTGGCCGCGGCCGTGGTGGCGAGGCACCGGGCGACGGGGCAGGGCGTGACGTTCGTCGACACGTCGGCGCTGCTGGGGCCCGCCGACCTCTTCGACGGCCTGCATCCCGACGCCGCCGGCTACCGCAAGATCGCGGCGCTGTGGGATCGGGAGATCCGCGGTTACCTCAGGGCCCGCCACTGAGCAGGGTCCGCGCCTCGGCGTCGAGGGCGTCCAGGCGGGCAGCCGCTGCTGTCCTCGCCGCGGGCAGGACGGCCGCGTCGGCCACCGGCTCCACCACCTGCAGGTACGCCTTCAGCTTCGGCTCCGTGCCCGACGGCCGGATCACGAGCCGCTCGCCGCCGCGGCGCAGCACCAGCACGTCCGGCGCCGGGCGCTCGGCCGACCACCCCCCGGGCGGTGACGCGCGCAGCTGCTCGACCACCGCGTCGCGGGCGGCAGGCTCGAGCCTGAGCGAGACGCCCCGGGTGGCGTGCACGCCGTGGGCCACGGCCAGCTCGTCGAGGCGGTCGGGCAGCCCCAGGCCCGCCTCCTTCAGCGTGGCGGCGAGGTCGCAGGCCACCACGGCGGCGGCGATGCCGTCCTTGTCGCGCACGGTGCCGGGGTCGACGCAGTAGCCGAGCGCCTCCTCGTAGCCGTAGACCAGGCCCGGCCCGCCGCGGACGATCCATTTGAAGCCGGTGAGCGTCTCGGCGTAGCGGGCGCCGTGCGCGGCGGCGACGGACTGCAGCATCGACGAGCTGACGACGGTGGTGGCCACGAGGGGATCGGTGTAGCCGCCGGACCGGAGCAGATGGTCGCCCAGCAGCACGCCCGTCTCGTCGCCGGTGAGCATGCGCCAGCCTGCCCGCCCGCCGGTGGTAGCGGCAGTCACCGCGGTGGGGACGGCCAGCGCGCAGCGGTCGGCGTCGGGGTCCAGCGCGATCGCGAGATCGGCGTCCACCTCCGCGGCCAGTGTCAGCAGCGCGTCGGTGGCGCCGGGCTCCTCCGGGTTGGGGAACGCGACCGTCGGGAAGCCGGGGTCGGGCGCCGCCTGGGACGCGACGACGTGCACGTCGGTGAAGCCGGCCCTGCGCAGCGCGTGCACCGCGGTCTCGCCGCCGACGCCGTGCATCGGCGTGAGGGCGATGCGGAGCGTGCGGGCGGTGCCGCGGGGCAGCCGCCCGAGGCGGTCGAGGTAGGCCTCGGTGACGTCGACCGGGGTCACCGTGGCAGCGGTGGGCACCGAGACAGCGGGCGGCGCCGCGGTGATGGCCGCCTCGATCTCGGCGTCCGAGGGTGGAGCGAGCTGCGCGCCGTCGGCGAGGTAGACCTTGTAGCCGTTGTCGGCGGGCGGGTTGTGCGACGCCGTGATCTGCACGCCGGCCACCGCACCCAGCTCGCGGACGGCGAACGCCAGCACGGGCGTTGGCAGCGGCGCGGGCAGTACGCGGACGCTGAACCCGGCGCCGGCCAGCACCTCGGCCGCGGCCGCGCAGAACGCCTCGGAGCCGCGGCGGGCGTCGCGGCCGACGACGACGAGCGTCGATGCGCGTTCCGCCTGCGGTTCACGCGGGCTCCGGTCACCCCCGCGTCCGAGCCAGGCCGCCAGCCCGGCCGTCGCCCGGCGCACCACCGCCACGTTCATGCCCGCGGGCCCGGCCCGCACCGGTCCGCGCAGGCCGGCCGTGCCGAACCGGAGCATCCCGGCCATGCGGTCGGCGAGCTCGTCGGCGGCACCGGGCGTGCCGGCCATGGCGCCCGCCAGCACGCGCATCAGCTCGTCGCTCGTGGCGGGGTCGGGGTCGTCGGCGATCCAGCGCATCGCCGCATCCCGCAGGGCAGGGGCCAGGTTCACGGCCACGTCCCCGTCACGACCGCGCGACCAGCTCGCGCAGCAGACCGCCCATCCGCCCCGCCGACGCCGCGCCCGCCGCGAGCACCTCGTGGTGGTCGAGCGGCGCGCCCGTCATGCCGGCGGCGAGGTTCGTCACGAGCGACAGCCCCAACACCTCGACGCCCTCGGCGCGCGCCGCGATGGCCTCCAGCACGGTGGACATGCCCACGAGGTCGGCGCCCAGCCCGCGCAGCATGCGGATCTCGGCCGGCGTCTCGAAGTGCGGGCCGGGCACGCCCGCGTAGACGCCCTCGGTGAGCGTCGGGTCGAGCTCCCGGGCCAGCGCGCGCAGCTTCGGCGAGTACAGGTCGGTGAGGTCTGTGAAGCGCGGACCGACGAGCGGGGAGGTGGCGAGCAGGTTGAGGTGGTCGGAGATCAGCACCGGGTCACCGACACCCATGCCCTCGCGGATACCGCCCGCGGCGTTCGTCAGCACGACCGTGCGGCAGCCCGCCGCCGCGGCGGTGCGCACGCCGTGGGCCACCGCGTCGACGCCGTGGCCCTCGTAGAGGTGCGTGCGTCCCAGCAGGACGAGCACGCGGCGCTCGCCGACCGGCACCGAGCGGATGGTCCCCCTGTGACCGCTGACGGTCGGGATGAGGAAGCCGGGAAGATCGGCCATCGCGAGCTCGTGCGCCGGCTCGCCGATGAGGTCGGCGGCGGGGCGCCAGCCCGACCCCAGCACGACGGCGACGTCATGCGAGGCGACGCCGGTGGCCTCGGCGATCGCAGCGGCGGCAGCGGCGGGGGAGCCCGGGGCGGTCATGACGCCGCCTCCGCGGCGGTGAGTGCGTCGGCGGTCATGATGCCGCCTCCGCGGCGGCGAGTGCGTCGGCGGTCATGCGCGGCAGCCTACGGCCCCGGTCGGGCGGGTCGCGTCAGGTCGCGGTGGCGGCGAAACCGCCGGCCAGCTCGTCGAACAGGTCGGCGGACCGCGATCCCGCAGCGGCCGTGGGCACGGTCAGCGTGATCGTCCACACGGTCGGCCCGACGGGGACGATCCGCCGCCACGACGTGCGGACGTCGGTGCCGTACGACAGTTGTGTGGCCCCGGCCTGCGCGCCGGCCACGGGGGCTGGGGGCTCCAGCAGGAGCACGGTGGAGCCGTCGCCCACGGTGGCGGCGGCGTCGACGGACGCCGCGCGCGACACCGTGAGCGCCTCCGTGCCGTCCGGGCTGATGAAGCTGACCGCGGGCTGGTCCGCCACGGGGTCGGCGCGGTACTCGGTCCAGTCCTGCGGGACGGGCATCGTGAAGCCCATCGGGTCGCGGTGGGAGGCCGTGGCGTCGCTCGTGGTGGTGACGTTCACGGTCGTCAGCGGGGACTGCCCGCCGAGCGCGCGCGTGGCCGTCCACCCGCCCACGACGCCGACGATCACCACGGCCGCTCCGGCCAGCGCCAGCCCCACCGCGGCCATGCCCTGCGGCGGGTGCTTCTCCAGCGCCCGGCTCGTGCGGTGGACCGGCGCCGCCACGGTTGCGGGGCTCGGCGCCGGCCTGGGCGCGCCG
>NZ_JAOPWR010000157.1 GCF_025965585.1 Pseudonocardia sp. | reverse complement strand
GGCACCAGCCACGGCCCGAGCGGGTTGAACGTCTCGCAGCACTTGCCCTTCGACCACTGGCCGCCGGAATGCTCCATCTGATACGCGCGCTCGGACACGTCATTGGCGATCGCATACCCGGCGATATGCGCTTCGGCGTCCTCCGGTGAGGCGAGGTAGGCGGCGCGCTGACCGATGACCACGGCGAGCTCCACCTCCCAGTCCACCTTCGTCGCACCGGGCGGCACGCGGATCTCGTCGTCCGGGCCGACCACGGTGTTCGGGTGCTTGAAGAAGACCACCGGAGCCGTGGGCGGGGCGGCGCCGGTCTCTGCCGCGTGCGCGGCGTAGTTCATCCCGATACAGACCACCGCGGACGGTCGCGTGATGGGCGCCGCGACCCGCAGTCCGCGGGCGTCGAGGCGGGGCAGTCGTCCCGCGGCGAGGGCGTCGCGGGCGCGCTCGATCCCGCCGCCGGCGAGGAACGCGCCGTCGATGTCCGCAGTGAGCGGCGTCAGGTCGAAGACCGCGTCCTCGTCGTCGCGGACCGCAGGCCGCTCGTGGCCCACCTGGCCCAGGCGCATCAGCTTCACAGAACACTCCCGTTCGATCGTGGATCAAGGGGTGGATCCGTCTCCGCCAGCAGCGCCGCAACCCGCGTACTGGTCGCGGTGAGGTGACGCCGGACGAGCTCCTCCAGCTCGTCGGCGGCGCCGGCACGGGTCAGCCTCACGATGTCGAGGTGGTCCTGCCGCGCCCTCCCAGCGAGGCCGGCGTCGAAGGCGAGCGCGAAGCGCACGTAAGGCTCGGACTGCACGCGCAGTATGCGGACCAGCGCCTCGAGCCGAGGACGCCCGCTGCCCGCTGCCAGGCACAGGTGGAACGCCTCGTGGCGGGCCAGCCAGTCGAGCCCGGGGGCGGCGTCGTTCAGCACGCGGCCGGCCGCGTCGAGACGCTCGACGAACTCCTCGTCGGCAGCGGTGCAGGCCAACCGGGCGGCCAGGCCCTCCAGCGGGCCACGGATCTCGTAGATCTCGAGCAGGTCGGCGGCGGAGGGCCGGAAGACGTGCGCGGTGCGGTTGCCGTTCTTCACAAGCAGACCCTCGGCGACGAGCCGGCCCACGGCCTCACGGACCGGGGTACGGCTCACACGGAGCCGCTGCGCGAGGTCGTGCTCGCGGACGGGCGCACCGCCTGCGAGTTGACCCCCGAGAATCTCCGCGCGCAGGGTCGAGACGACGCGCTCGGTCGCACTCCGCGGTTCCGGTCCTGCTTGCATCCGACCTCCTGGGCCAGATTGCACACTACATTGCATGCAACTTGGATCCAGGTCGCGTTAACGGCTGACTCACGCCCGGCTGAGACGCTCCGCTCCCGGTTCCGGGACATACCGGTGCCGATCTCGACGGGAGGTGGTTCGGCGTGGGCAGGATCGCCGAGGTGGCCGGTGCCGGTCTGGGTGGGCTCGCCGTCGCGACCGCGCTCGCACGGCGCGGCTGGCAGGTCCGCGTGCACGAGCGGGCGTCGGAGCTGCGGATGTTCGGAGCGGGGATCTGGCTCTGGGAGAACGGGCTGCGCTCGCTGCGCCGCATCGGCGCCGAGGAGCAGGCGGTGTGCAACGCCAAGCAGATCAGGGAATGGGCGGTCGTCGACCAGAGCGGGGCCGACCTGTTCCGCCGCGCGTTCACCGACGAGGACACGATGGTCCTCCCGGTGCGCGCCGACCTCTACCAGGCGCTCATCGACGCGGCGACGGCCGCGGGCGTCACGATCGTTCCCGGGTCGCCGGTGGCGAGCGCCGAACCCGACGGCATCCTGTTCCTCGCCGACGGCACCCGGCTCACGGCCGACCTCGTGGTGGCGGCCGACGGCGCGCACTCCCGGATCCGGGAGTCGCTGCTGCTCACCGACCGCATCTCGTACCTGCGTGAGGGCTACATCCGGCTGCTGGTCCCGAGGCTCCCAGGTGACGAGGAGGCGGTGATCACCGAGGCATGGCACGGCTCACGGCGCTTCCTGTACTGCCCGTCGTCGGACGAGCAGCACTACCTCGCGTTCTCCTGCCTGGTCGACGACCGGCGCGGTCGGGCCGTCCCGGTGGACCGCGACACCTGGAAGGAGACGTTCCCGATGTTCGCGGGGATGATCGACCGGATCGGCGGCGACGGCCGGTGGGACCGCGGGATGACGGTCACCTGCCGGTCGTGGTCCGACGGCAGGGTCGTGCTCGTCGGGGACGCGGCGCACGCGATGGCGCCCAACCTCGCGCAGGGCGCCAACATGACCTTCACCAATGCGGTCTCGCTGGCCGCGGCGGTGACCGACGCGCAGGACGTGCCAGCGGCGCTACGCAGGTGGGAGGACCGCGAGCGGGGGCTCACCGACCACGTGCAGCGCTGGAGTCACGGCTACGGATGGGTGGTCAGCAGATGGCCGGAGAATCTCACCGGGGCGCGAACGAGGTTCCTGCAGTTCGCGACGGGCCTGCCGTGGGTGGACCGGCAGCTCAACCTGGCCGCCCGCCACGTCCCCGCCGGGAGTCGGTCGTGACCGGGGACGGCGGCGCTGCGATCAGCGGGATGAACCCGCGCAAGTCGATCATCGACGTGCCCGGCACCCCACCGCCGTTCCGGCCCTACTACTCCAACGCCGTGCGCGTCTCGGCCGGGGACCTCCTCTACGTCTCCGGCCAGGTCGCGTGGGACGACCAGGGCCGTGTCGTCGGCGTCGGGGACGGGCCTGCCCAGGCCCGACAGGCATTCGACAACGTCGGCAGGGTGCTCGTCGCGCACGGAGCGAGTTGGCAGGACGTGCTGAAGGTGACCGTGTTCGTCACGGAGTTCGAGTGGTTCGACGAGCTCAGCGCGCTGCGCGAACGGCTGTTCCCCGAGCACGGGCCGGCCAGCACGATCGTGCGGGTGGCCGGGCTGGTCCAGCCGGAGCTCCTCATCGAGGTCGAGGCCGTGGTGGCGGTCGGCGGCCCGCGGTGAGCGGCTGCGGGTTCTGTACCGGCACGCGTTGCTCATGGCGGTCCCCGCCGACCTGCCGCCCGAACTGCGCGGAGCGGCCCTGCGGGGGCTGCGGCCGAGCCGGCCGAGGCCGCCTCGGTAGCCGCACGCATCCGGACACTCTCCTGCCGGGCCGAGGCGAGGGCTCGGCGCCGCAACGAACGGCGCTCTCGTCCGATGTGTTCGGACGGAGCACCGTTCGTCCACTGCGCGGGGCGCGCGTCAGCCGGGGATCCCGGCCACCGCCTCGATCTCCACCAGCATCCCGGGCACCACCAGTGCGCTGATCTGCACCAGGGTGCTGGCGGGATAGGAGTCCCCGAAGTACTCGCGGCGCACGTCGTTGACCTTCGCGCGGTCGTTCACGTCGATCAGGTACACCGTCACCTTGAGGACGTCGGCGAAGCTCGCCCCGGCGTGGGCGAGCGCCTTCCCGAGGTTGACGTGCACCTGCCGGGCCTGCGCGACGACGTCACCCTCGCCGACGAGGCGGTCGTCCCCGTCGAGCGGGGCCACGCCGGAGACGAACAACAGGTCCCCGAACCGGACCGCGTCGGTGTAGTGGCTCAACGGTGCGGGCAGCCCCGGTACCCGCATCTCCTCGCGCTGGGTCGCGCTCATCCTGCGTTCCTCTCATCGTTGCGGCCGCGGACGGATGCCCGCGGCTGTTCGAAGTGCGGCCGTTCCAGACGGGCGACCACCCCGGCCAGCGACTCGACGCTGGAGAAGTCGAGGTAGTCGTCGATGTGGGGCCACACCGTGCGCAGGCCGGTGACCTGCGGGCGATAGCCGGTGGCGGCGGCGTGCGGGTCGAGCCAGATCAGCCGCCCGACCTGGCCGCGCAGCCGCGCCGCCTCGCGGGCGAGCAGGTCGTCGTCGCCGACGTCCCACCCGTCGCTCAGCACGATGGCCGTGGTGCCGGGCGCGAGTGCGCCGCGGGCCTCCAGCGCGCCGGTGAACCCGTACAGGCAGTGCCCGATCCGGGTGCCCCCCGCGAGGGACACCGAGCGTTGCTCCAGCCAGGCCAGCGCGGCGGCCAGCGGCATCCGGCGGAACACGTCGGTGACGGTCGCGACCTCGACGTTGAAGATCGCCGACTCGACGGAGCGAACCGCCTTCGTCAACGCGTGCACGAACGACAGGAACAGCGGCGTGTAAGGCTGCATCGACGTGCTGAGGTCGCACAACACCACAAGCCGGGCCCGCTCCCGGCGCTCGCGCGAGCGCCGCAGGTCGGCGATCTCGCCCCCGAAACGCAGGTTGTGTCGCATGCTCTCCCGGATGTCGACGACGTCGCCGCGCCCGTCGGGACGGCGCCGACGGCTCCGAGCGGTGCCCAGCGCCCGCGCGCAGCGGCGGGCGAGCTCGTCGACTCGGGGGTCACGTGGCGCCACCGCCGCGGACGCCCGCCGGCCGGTGCCGGTGCTGCTCCACGTCGCGCGGCGCGTCGAGCCGTCCACCCGGCCTGCCCCGCCGCCGACGGCCGCCGCGTCGATCCCGTCCGACCGCCCCTCCCCCGACGACTCCTCGTCCCCGCCGCCCGACTCGTCGACCAACCCGAGCACCTCGGGCGGATCGGCGGCGAAGAACACCGGGAAGACCACGTCGACGATCGCGGCCTCCGCGGCCGAGGCGGCCATGGCGGCGCGCAGCCCGGCGTGCAGGTCCGTCCGGCGCTCCGGTTCCAGCGCGTCGGCGACCCGTACGGCACGCAGCACGGCCGCCAGCGGCACCGGGACGCCCACGTCGCGCAGCAGAGCGCCGAACAGCGCGACGTCGCGGCCGAGGTCACCGGTGCGCCGCCGGCGGCGGTCCCGCGCCGCGGCAACGAGGGGATGCGCCGCGCCGGGAGGCTCACGTGTCATCAGGCCGTGCGCCCGTCCGCGAGCAGCCCGAACTCGCGGTATACGGCCTCGCCGTCGCGGCCGCGGAACAGCGCCATGTCCTCGCTGTCCTTGAGAAGGCAGCCCAGCGTGTCCTCGACGCGGTCGCGGTCCAGGTCGGTGGCACCGAACAGGGTGAGCGCGCGCAGCCAGTCGATCGTCTCCGACACCCCGGGCGCCTTGCGGTAGTAGCCGGCGCGCAGCCGCTGCACGAGCAGGCAGCCGCGCTGCACAAGCCGGTCGGACGCCTCGGGCAGCCGGGTCCGCACGATCTCGATCTCCCGCTCCAGGCTGGGGAACCCGATCCAGTGGTAGAGGCAGCGCCGTCGCAGGGCGTCGGACAGTGCCCGCGTCCGGTTGGCGGTGAGCACGATCGTGGGCCGCCGCTCCGCGCGGATCGTGCCGAGCTCCGGGATCGTCACCTGGAACTGCGACAACAGCTCGAGCAGCAGCGCCTCGAACTCCTCGTCGGCGCGGTCCACCTCGTCGATCAGCAGCAGCACCGGCCGGTCGTCGGTGGGCCAGATAGCCTCCAGCAGGGGCCGCCGGAGCAGGAACTCCGAGGAGAAGATCCGCGACCGCAGCTCGGCGCCACCCCGCCCGTCGGCCTCGCCGAGGCGGATGTCGAGGAGCTGACGGGCGTAGTCCCACTCGTAGAGTGCATGGTGGGCCGAGAGGCCCTCGTAGCACTGCAGCCGCACCAGCCGTGCGCCGCCGGCCGCAGCGAGCGCCTCGGCCACCGCCGTCTTGCCGACCCCGGGCTCGCCCTCCAGCAGGACGGGGAGCTCGAGCTGCCGCGCCAGATGCAGCACTGTGGCCAGCGGTCGGTCGGCGATGTAGCCCCGGCCCGCCAGATCGGCGGCGAGGTCGGCCACCAGGTCAGCCATCGGCGGCGGCGGGCTCGCGCATCTGCTCGGCGGCCTCCATCGCAGCGTCCACGATGTGCTGGTAGCCGGTACAGCGACACAGGTTGCCCGCGATCGCGCCGCGGACGTCCTCCCGGGTCGGGTCGGGGTTGTCCTCCAGATAGTCCTTGAGCACCATCAGCATCCCCGGCGTGCAGAACCCGCACTGCAGGGCGTGGCACTTGTGGAACGCGGCCTGCAGCGGGTGCAGGTCCTCGTTCTGCGCACCGAGAGCGTCGAGCGGGCGGTACATCCCGGCGAGGCTCTGCGTGGTGATGTGCTCCATCGGAGCCACCCGCTGCGGCGCCAGCCCCTCCACGGTCGTGACGCTGCGCCCCGCCGCCTGCACGGCCAGCACGTTGCAGGACTTCACGATGTCGCCGTCGACCTCCACCGAGCAGCAGCCGCAGCGCGCCTCCAGACAGCCGTTGTGCGTGCCGGTGAACCCACCCACGTCGCGAATGAAGTCCAGCAGCAGCGTCCGCTCGTCGATCTCCGCGGTGACGTCCCTGCCGTTGATCGTCATGGTGATGGTCTGCACAGCTCAGCTCCCCGCTGCCGTGTTCGTCGCTGACGTGTCCTGGGCTCTCGCGATCGCCCGGGTGACGAGCACACGCGCGAGCTCCCGTTGGTAGCGGCGCAGCTGCGTGGTGGCCCGCGATTCGGGCATCAGCTCGTCGGCGGCTCGCCTGCCGGCATCAGCGCTGTCACCGTCGGCCATCACCGTCGGTGCGGGATGTACCGCGCCCACAGTGATCCGGCGGGTGCCGTTCGGGCGCACCGCGCACACCGCCGAGACGACGGCGGCCTCGAAGACCCGGTGCCGGAACTTCTCGAACGCCACGCCTGTGTATACCGGCAGCGCCGGAACCCGGATCGTCGTGAGGATCTCCCCGGGCGCCAGCACGGTGCCGCCGTCGGGCAGGAAGAACTCCGCGGCCGGGATGGCGCGGGCCCCGCCCGGGCCGACGACATCGAGCTCGGCGCCGAGGCCGACGACGAGGGTGACCATGTCGAAGCGCGGATCGGCCGCGCACAGCGCGCCGCCGATCGTGCCCATCGTGCGCACCGGCCGGTCAGCGAGGTCGCCCGCGACGGCGGCGATCTCGGCGTGCCACCCCGGCAGCCGCGCCCCGGCGAGCGCCGCGTAGGTCGTCGCGGCGCCGATCTCCAGGACGCCGGAGCCGGTGTGGCGCACGCCGCGCAGATCCGCCACCTCGGCGAGCGAGATCAGCGCCGACGGGCGGGCGAGGCGCTCCTTCATGGCGAGCAGCAGCGTCTGGCCACCGGCGATCACGGTCGCGCCGGGGCCGAGCCGCTCCAGCAGGTCGACGGCCTCACCCAGCCCCTGCGGGGAGTGGAAGGTGAAGGGCTTCACAGCAGCAGGTCTCCTTCGTCGGACCCGGTCGGCTCGGGCCAGTCCTCCGGCGAGCGCGGTCCGGTGAACTCGGGCATGTCGTCGGGGTAGCGCAGGGACGCGACGCCCTGGCGCTCCTTCTCCCTCAGAGCGAGCAGCATCCGGTCCGGCGTGATCGGGAGCGCGGTGAAGCGCACGCCCGTGGCGTCGTACACGGCGTTGCCGATGGCGGCGGGCACCGGGCCCGTGCCGGACTCGCCCGCGCCCTTCTGCCCGCCGGGGATGGTCAGCGACGGGGCGGGGATCTCGAACATCTTCGTGAGCTCAGGCACCTCGGTGGCGTACGGCGCGCGGTAGCCGGCGAAGCTCGCGTTCTGCATGCGGCCCTGGTCGTCGTAGACGTAGTCCTCGCCCAGCGCCATCCCGATGCCCATGAGGAACCCGCCCTGGTGCTGCCCCTCGACGATCAGCGGGTTGATCACCACGCCGGTGTCATGGGCCATCGCGTAGTCCAGGACGGTGATCCGGCCGGTGTCGGGGTCGACGCGCACCAGTGCGGCGTGCGCCGCCCCGGAATAGGTGACCGACAGGTTCCCCGAGCCGTCGGGGTTCTCCCGGTCGGTGGGCGTGTCGTAGGTGGACACCGCTTCCAGCGTCGGCTCGAACCCCGGCGGCAGTTGGTGCGTGCGGTAGGCCGCGTACCCGGCGAGGTTCTCCATGTAGAGCCCACTGTCGGGCAGGCCGCGCACGTGCACCCGGTCGTTGCCCGTCTGCAGGTCCTCCGGGTTGGCCTCCAGGACGTGCGCGGCGATGGCGACGACCTTCTCGCGCAGCCGCTCCGCCGCCTGCCGGCACGCCGTGCCCAGCACTGCCGCTGCCCGGCTGGCGAAGGTGCCCAGTCCGAACGGCGACGTGGCGCTGTCCGGCGGGGCCAGGGCGATCTTCTCGAACCCGACGCCCAGCACGTCACTGACGATCTGGGCCAGGAACGTCGCGTGGCCCTGGCCGTGCGACACGTCGCTGGAGAAGATCGTGACGGTGCCGTCGGTCTCCAGCCGCAGCCGCACGGCCGACAGGTCGGTGTCGAACGAGGGGTGCCGGCAGCTCGTGTACTTCATCGACACCGCGAGCCCCACGCCCTCGTACGGCACCGGCTCGGCCTTGCGCTGCTTCCAGTCGATCGCCTCGGCGCTGCGATGCAGGCACTCGTGGATCGTGGTGCTGTCGATCACCTGACCCATCGGCGTGACGAACGGGAACGTCTCCGGCCGGATCACGTTGCGCGCCCGCAGCTCCAGCGGATCCATGCCCAGTCGCTCGGCGGCCAGGTCGACGAGCTGCTCCTTGGCCCACAGCGTCTGCGGGATCCCGAAGCCGCGCAGCGGACCCGCCGGCGCGGTGTTGGTGTGCACGATGTCGGCGTCGATGTGGATGTTCGGGATCGGGTAGGGCAGCATCCCCACGTTCGTGCCGATGTGGATCACCTGGTTACCCCACAGGGACTGCGCGCCGCAGTCGTGCACGATGTAGTCGCGGTAGCCGGTGATCGTGCCGTCGCGGGTCAGTGACATCTCCGCGTAGTGCACCTGGCCGGTGCGGGCGGTGCCCGCCCGGAAGATCTCGCCGCGGCCCAGGACCAGGTGCACCGGGCGGCCGAGCTGCATCGACAGCACCGAGGCGATCACCTCGTGCGCGAACATCTGCGCCTTCGAGCCGAAGCCCGCCCCGACCTGCGGGATGATCACCCGGACACGGTTGCGGGGGATCTGCAGCGTGTCGGCAAGGATGTCGCGGACCATGAAGATCGACTGCGTGGACGAGTAGATCGTCAGCACGCCGGTGAACGAGTCGTAGCTCGCCACGCAGCCGTGCGGGTCCAGCGCAGCGCCGGCCTGCCGGTTGGTGCTGAACCGCTGGCGCACCACCACGTCGGCCTCGTCCGAGGCGGCCCCGGCGTCGCCGATCCGCACGCGGTACCGGTCGAAGACGTTGCCCTCGCCGAACTCGTAGTTGATGCCCTCCTGGATCAGCGGCGAGGCGGGGTCCAGCGCCTTCTCGGGGTCGACGATCACCGGAAGGTCGTCGTAGTCGACCTCGATCGCCTCGAGGGCGTCGAGCGCTTCGTACTTGCTGTCGGCGACGACGGCGGCCAGCTCCTGGCCCTCGTAGAGGATCTTGTCGGTGGCGAACGGGAAGTGGTCACCGACCAGCAGGTCCTGCATCATGTCGCCCCACGGCTTGATCTTGCCGAGGAGGTCGCGGCCGCACAGCACCCCGTGCACGCCGGGGCTCGCCAGCGCCGCCGTGAGATCCACGCCGCGAAGCCGGGCGTGCGCCACGTCGCTGCGAAGGATCTTCGCGTACAGCATGCCGGGCAGCCGGATGTCGTCGATGAACCGCGCCGTGCCCGTGAGCAGGGCCAGGTCCTCGGTGCGCGGCACCGAGGTGCCTACGAGCTTGCGCCCCGAGCCTGGCTCACGCGCGGACAGGGCCCCGGTGGCCGGAAGGGTCTCGGTCATTGCATGCCTCTCCACGCTCACCAGGTCAGATAGGAGATCGCCGCGAGCATCCGGCGGCGTTCGGTCTCGTTGCCGCGGATCTTGATCCGGCCGGCGATGGACTCGATGGCGGCCGTGCTCTCGTCGTAGTAGATCCGCTGCATCGTGTCCGAGAGCATCGTGGCGAGGATCCGCGGGCGCTCCGGCAGGCCGTTGGAGACGCTGAGCACGCGCCCCTCGTCGATGAGGACCGTGAAGTCCTCCTTGACGTCGGGCATCCGCACGACCAGTGGCCAGTCCCGCCACTTCTTCACGGCCGCGACGGTGTCGGGGTTCGCGTTCCACTTGCGGAAGTAGTACCCCTCCAGGATGTCGCGCAGGTACTCCCCGCTGACCTCGTCGGGGCGCGGGAGATGCTCGTGTCCCCCGGCTGCCGTGGCTTCCTGCGTCATCGTCCTACCCCTGTTCCCCTGTGTGTGCGGTCGCAGCGTGTCCGGCACCGACCGGGTTGTGCCGCGCCGCCTTGTTGAGCTGCCGGTCCACCCACGGCACCCTGGTGGCGAGCTCCAGGACCTGGCTGCGGCGGGAGGCGAAGCGCTGCGGCCACGCGCTGGCCGCCCGGCCGTAGAGGTCGGTCCAGCGCTGCACGTGATCGGTGAGGGGGCGCTCGCCCCGCTCCCAGTTGACCAGCGCCGTAGGAACGTCATCGGACGCGTCCAGATAGGTCGCGAGCGAGAGGGCGTTCTGGAACGTCAGGTTCGCACCCTGGCCGAGGTTGGGGGGCTGCGCATGAGCGGCGTCACCGACCACCGCGGCGCTGCCCCGCGACCAGGCCCGGCACGTCACCCGCATCGCCCGGTCCCAGCGGCCGACCTCGCCGATCCGCTCGATGATCCCCTCCAGCTGGGGGAAGGACTCCAGCCAGGTGTCGGTGTCGACGGGCACCCGCCGTCCCGCCTCGTCGTCCACGTTGCAGCACAGGCACACGTAGTTGACCTCGTCGGTGCACGGGTCGTAGAGGAGCCGTCGGGAGCCGTTCCAGTACTCGGTGATCTCCGTGGACGGGTCCTCGGGCCGGTTCGGGATCAACATCCGGGTGTACCCCTCGTCGAGGTAGTCGACGCGTTGCGTGAGCAGCATCGACTCCCGCACGCGGGAGAACACGCCGTCCGCGGCCACCACCAGGTCGGCCTTCCAGACCTTGCCGTCCTCGTCCTCGAGCTCACCGCGGGGATGGCCACCGACGATGACCGAGCCGGGCATGATGTCGACGTCGAGCTCGCGTGCCCTGGCGATCAGGGCGTCGTAGAGGTCGGCGCGCGGCGGCAGCAGCAGCCGGTCGGCTGCGCCGAACGTCCGATGCATGAGCGCCTTGCCCTCGGGGTCGCGGGCCACCAGCGTCTCGATCCGCTTCGCCCGCCGGGTGGCGGTCTGCTCCACGCCGAGGGCGGCGAGGGACTGCAGACCGTTCTCCCACAACCAGATGCCAGCGCCGAACATGCGCAGCTCGGCTGACCGCTCGTGGATCCGCACCCGCCAGCCTCGCTGCGCGAGCGCGATGCCGACGGCGAGGCCGCCGAGCCCCGCTCCGGCGATCTCCGCCTGCCTAGCTGTGGTCACTTCAGCGTCCTTCCTCGATCCGTCCGTGGGGCCGGCTGCCGGGTGAGTGCCCGGCAGCCGGCGGTGTCAGAGCCGCTCGGCGCTGGTGCGCCTGCGGAGGACCTGCTCGCGGTAGAACGCACCGCGCTTCGTGCGGGGCACCACCAACTTGTCGTAGAGCGTGATGACCAGCACCAGCAGGAACCAGCTGGCTGCGGCCTGCCAGTTCAGCGCGATGATCCCGATCGCGATCAGGGCGGTGTAGATCAGCAGGAAGACTGCAAGCGGCACGCCGTACTTGACCCTCAGCGGCCGGTCCAGGTCCTTGCGGGCCCGCATCCGCAGGTAGAACAGCGCCATCATGAAGTACAGCGTCACCGACCAGGTGGACAGCGCGGCCTGCACGAAGGCGAAATCGTTCCAGTACACGCCGATCAGGGCGAACGCGGCCAACACGATGAGGGCCACCCACGGCACCGAGCGCGAGGAGTACCGGCCGAAGACCCGCGGGAGCGCGCCCTGCTGGGCGTAGAGGGCGACGATCTTGCCCATGCCCATGAAGAAGACGCTCAGCGTGGTGTAGGTGGCGATGAGCATCGTCACCAGTGCCAGGTAGAACAGCGGGTGCGTGGTGGCCTCGCCGAACTTCGCCTGGATGACGCCGACGGTCGGCACCGGGAAGGCGATCAGTGCGGCCAGCGGCGCACTCGCGAGGATGGCCAGCGCCAGCGGCAGCTGCCGGCCCCACAGCTGCCACGCCGCGGACAGCAGCCCGACGTCGCGGGACCGGGCGAAGTCGCTCCACTCGTCGACCAGCACCTGTTGGACCTCGAGGATGCCGGCCATGATCCCGAGCCAGAGCCCGGCCACGGTGAACAGAGTCAGGAAGTCGACCGGCGTCGGGGATTCCCAGTTGGCCGACCAGGTGCCGCTGTCGGCCACCAACCACCAGATCCCGACCGCCAGCAGGACATCGCCCACCAGCGTGATCACCACGAGCACGGCCTGGACCTTGCCGGTGATCTGGCGCCCCATGAGGTTGAGCCCCAGCACGGGCAGGATCACCACGTAAGGCCAGATCCCCGTCGGCACGACCGGGAACAACAGGCCGAACAGACCCTGGGCCACCAGGAGCTCCAGCCACATGAACGCGCCGTAGACGGGGGCATAGAGGATGAAGTACGAGGTGCCGAGTGAGAACATCCCGGCTTCCCGCCCGTAGGACTGGATCGACCCGGGCTCCGGAACCGCCGTGATCATCTCGCGGTAGAGCCACCACGCGATGTTGATGACCAGTGCACCGGCCACGAAGCCGATGATGGTCCACTTGATGCCGTAGGAGCTGGCGATGTAGACGATCCAGGCCCATCCGGCGGTGAACAGCATCTCGCCGGTGCCCATCGCGGAAACGTCGAACCAGGACAGCGGTTTCTCGTCGACGAGTTCGAGATCGTCGAATTGCCCGTCGGGCACGTCCTTGCTGGTCGTCATGGCTGGTCACCCCGGTGCGTGTCGGTGGGATCGGTGTGGGACGGGGGTTGCGTGTGAACTGCGCTTGCACTCGCGCTCTGTCGACGGCCGGGGATGGCCATCAGCACAACCGGGCGGACGTCTCCCGGTGCTGGAGGTCCGCCACGAGGTCCTCGGCGTCGCTCGCGTCGAGCTCGCCGTTGCCCGTTTCGTGGGCGTCACCGTTCCCGGCCTCGCCCGGTTCGCCGTACACGAGGTCGTAGGTGAGGTCGGTGACCGAGTAGGCCTGACCGCGGTCGTGTGGCCAGCTGCGCCGCAAGGCCGTCTCGTCGAACACCTGCACGACCCCGCCCTTGACGACGGTCTCGATCCGGCGCTTGTCCTGCAGAACCTTGATGTCGGCCACCGGGTCGCCGTCGACGACGATGATGTCGGCGAGCATCCCCGGCACGATCGCGCCGACCTGGCCGTCGAGGCCGAGCATGAGAGCCCCGTGCTGGGTACCCGCCTGGATCGCCTCCAGCGAGGACATCCCGGCGTAGGTCATGAGCAGCTCGAGCTCCCGGGCATGCCACTCGCCGTAGGGGGCCACGGAGAAGCCGGTGTCGGTGCCCATCGCCATCTTCACGCCGGCCTGGTGGGCGCGGTGCAGGCTGTCGCCGGTCTGGTCGAGCATCCGGGCCATGCCGTCGCGCATCGGCGCGGGGGCGAGGACCTTCGGGCCGAAGTCGACGATGTTGGCCAGCAGCAGCAGCGTGGGAACCAGCGGTGTGCCCGACTCCGCGAGCCGCGAGATCGTCGCGTCGCTCATCACGTTGCCGTGCATGATCCAGTCGATGCCCGCGCGCACTGCGGCGTCGACCTCGGACGAGCCGCGGGCGTGGATCGTCACCTTCTTGCCCAGCTGGTGAGCCAGGTCCGCGACGATCTTCATCTCGTCGTCGGTGAACGCCTGGTAGGTGCCGTAGGGGCTGTCCGCGAGCTTGATCAGGTCCACGCCGTTCTTGACCTGCCGGCGCACCTCGTCCTTCATGCCGTCGACCGTGTTGTGCAGGACGCCGATGGAACCCTCCGGCACCCCGACCGAGTCGGGATACCAGTCGGTGAGGCTGTTGCTGGTGCTCAGGTAGCGCCCGGCCGAGGTCATCCGGGGGCCCTGCACGATGCCGTCGTTGATCGCCTCGCGCAGCCCGACGCCGATGTAGTAGCTGCCGCCGGGCTGGGAGATCCCGGTGACGCCGGCGCGCAGCACCTTCTGGGCGTGGAACGCGGCCTTGAGGGTGCGCAGCTCCGGGCTGGTGTAGAGGTCGATCTCCTCCTCGCTGCGGCTCTCGCCGTAGGTCATGTGGCAGTGAGCGTCGATGAGGCCGGGCAGGACGTGCTTCCCCGTCGCGTCGATCCGGGTCAGCCGCTCGCCGCGCGGGACCGCGTCGGCGTTCGCCTCCGCCCCGATCTTGACGATGCGGTCCCCTTCCACGAGGACGGACGTACCGGCCGCGGCCGGTGCGCCCGTGCCGTCGACGACGGTCCCGTTCTCGATGAGCAACCACGATGAGGCCATCGCGTACGTCCTCCCGGATTCCGCTGGTTGGGCTGTGGGGGGAGAGTGCGCCGCGGGCGTGAATCCGACCGAAATCGCGGGACTCAGCGGCGGAGATCCCGTAACAGCTGGACGGTGGTGGGGGTGGGCTGGGTCCCGAGCTCTGTCAGGGCCCGTTCACAGGACCGGTACGCCGAGACCACCCGCTCCTGATCGCCCGCCGCGTCGGCGATGCGCATCTCCAGGCGCCACGCCGACTCGCGGAAGGGATCGGCACGCAGTACATCCGCGACCAGCCGGGCGGCCTGCCGGTAGTGCCCGGTGGCGAAGGCGATCTCGGCCGCGTCATGGCGTGCCTCCTGCACCACCGACGCAAGATGGCGGCGGCGCTCCTCCGCCCACGAGCTCACGACGCCTGGCAGGTAGTCGCCCCGGTCGGCGATCTCGAGGGCGTGCAGCAACGTCTGCAGACGATCCTGGCCCCGCATGCTGGCGGCCTGTCGCAGCAACGTGGAGAGGCGCTCGGACTCCGTGGTCACCCGCACCCCGGTCCCGAGAGCCACGCGACCCGCGGCTGCGTCGGAGCGCAGGACGTCCGGTACGGCGCGCCGCAACCGGAGCACGGCCTGCCGCAGATAGGAGCCCGCCGCATCGTCGCCTCGGCCCTCGAACAGGATCTCCAGCAGCTCGTGACGGTGCACGCCCTCCCGGCCGCTGTTGGCGAGGAAGACGAGCAGCTCGTAGCTCTTCTTGAGCCTCAGCGCCACGTCCTCTCCGTTGACCATGACGGCCGCCCGCCCGAACTCGACGACGTGCACCGACGCCGCGAGGACGTCCCCGAGTTCGACACCGAGCACCATGAGGGCACGGCCGAGCTCGTGCCACGGCGAGTCGCCGCGGCTCTCGATGTCCAGGCGCCGCGACAGCACGGCCGGGAACTCGGAGAGTGCCAGCAGCAACAGATGGTTGGAGCCCTGCTGCTCCGCGGCCAGCAGCGCGAGACTCGCCGCGTCGTCGGCGGCCTGCTCCTCCCCCAGGCGCCACTGGGCTTCCGCCAGGTAGACCGCGGCCGTGGGGATCCACAGGATCCGCCCGCCGCGCTGCATTCCGGCGGTCGCCTCGGCCAGGCAGTCGCGTGCGCGCTCGTCCTCGCCCTCCATCAGCAGGGCCGCCCCGAGCAGCGTGCCGGCGTGCTCGGCGATGTTGGCGTAGCCCTGCCCGATCGGGTGCTGTGCGACCACGCGCAGGAGAGCGCGCGCGGCGCCGGGATCGCGGCGCAGCCGCAGTAGCAGCTCGGCCTCGGTGAGCAGGCTGGCCATCCGGAACAGCTCCGACCCGCTCGCCGTGACGCGCTCGCGGCCCGCCCCGAGCAGGCGCCAGGCGCTGTCCTGCTCGCCGAGCTCGGCCATCAGCTTCGGCCCGATCACGGCGGCGAGCCACACACCCTGCTCGTGGGTGCCCTCCAAGCGCTGGTAGAGCTCGAAACCCTGCTCGGTGTGACCGGTGGCGAGCAGCGCGCCGACCCGCCATGACTCGGCGGCCTTGACCGCCCACGGGGAGGAGGGCGTCTCGGCGAGCAGGCTCAGCCGCCCGAGGTCGTAGTGGGTGCGCATGACCAGCGCGTCGAACGGGCCGCCGGTGAGGGAACCGGCGGGCGCGTCGGCGCTCGGCACGATGTCCTCGACCGTCAGCATCGCGTAGCGCATGGCGTCGAGCTCGTCGCCCGGTCGGCCGGTCTGCAGGACCGTGTGGATGTCGGCGAGCCGTCCGGCGTGCAGGTAGCACCAGGCCATCAGGCTCGCGGCACGGCTGGACGCGCGCGCGATCTTGTCGCGGCGCCCGGCCGCGGCGAGGGCGTCGGCCAGTTCGACACCACGCCCGTAGTCCTCCCGTGCCAGTGCCAGCATCAGTTCGGCGACCACCAGCCCGAGCCGCCCCTCACCGCGCACCGGCGCGACCCGCTGCAGCCACCGCTCGGCCAGCGCGAAGTCGGTGCGCTCGATGACGCTGCCGATCACCCGCTCCACGACCTCGACGGCCTCGTCGAGAACGCCCGCGGCGAGAAACTCCTCCAGCGCCTCCTCGTCGTGCCCGAGCCCCACGAGGAGGCGTCCGTACGCATGGCGCAGCTCTCGCACCTCCCGGTCGCTGCGTCGCGTCAGCAGCTCCAGCAGGTACTCACGGAACCGGGGATGGCAGCGCATCGCCTTCCCGTCCCGGTCCCATGCCACCGGAAGCCTGCGGGTGCGCAGCCCGGGTAGCCGCACAGCCGCGTCCGACAGACCGAGCAGCTCGGCGGCGCCCGCCGTGACCTCCTTGAGCAGGGCCGTCGAGACGAGGAAGTCGCGATCAGAGGGCGGGAGCTGGGCGAGGATCTGTGTGGCCAGGTAGCCGTGCAGCGGGTCGGCCTCACCACCGACCCCGATGACGTGGTCGGCGGAGCGCCAGGCCTCGAAGAGCACACCGGTCACCCAGCCACCGGTCTCCACGATCGCCTCGGCCGGGTCGATGTCCGGCCGGCCCGACAGCACGAGCGCGTCCGTCGCCTCCTGCACCGTGAATGCGAGGTCCTCCTCGCCCGCCGCGGCGACATAGGTCAGGAACGACGCTCCGGTCGAGGCGTCAAAGGGCAGCACCAGGCGGCTGATGATCACCAGGCGGGCCGTCGGCGGCAGGTACCGGGCGAACGACGCCACCACGGCCAGCGCCTGCGGCGCTTCGGCCAGCCGCTCGGCGTCGTCGAGCACGAGGAGCAGATTGCGCTCACCCACGGCCTCGGCGAGCATGCCCGCGACCTCGGCGTGCGGGAGCTGGGAGGCCAGCGCAGCGCTCGCCATCCCCTCCACCTCGGGCACCTGACTGGCGATCGCTGCCTCGAGGTAGGTGAGCAGACGGCCGGTGACCGCATCCGTCGCATCGACGCTCAACCAGGCGAGCGGGCGTCGCAGCTGCCGGGCGGCCTGCAGAACGGCGGTGGTCTTGCCCGCTCCGGCGGACGCGAGCACGCAGACCACCCGGTGCTGCTCGATCAGGCGACTGAGCAGCGACTCGATCCGCGGACGAGGAACCACCGTCGCCGCCACCGGCGGCGGTGTGATCTTGAGCTGGATGACCCGCATCACCGCACGCTCCGGCCCGGCGCGATCTCGTCCCGACAGTCGCGCGCTGCCCGCTGCGGCCGGGCGGCATCCACGCTGCTAGATCGGTGTCGCACCGCGGCACCCCCGCCTCGCTGTCGGGCCACCTCCCGGCACCCGCACGTCGGGAGCGGCCTGGCCGATTGGAGGGGATTGTTGCATGCAACCGAGCATGCAACGAGGATCACAGGCGTCGGTTCACGCCTTGCTCACGCCGCACTGAGACCGTCGACGGCCCGGCAGCGCCACAGCGGCGACAAAACGAGCCGGTCAGAGGCGAGGAGCCCCACATGCCCACGGTCCGCTCCGGGGACGTCGACATGTACTTCGAGGAGCGCGGGACCGGTGACCCGATCGTGTGGATCCCGGGTACCGGTCTCATCGGCTCGATGTGGGACACCCACCAGGTCTCCCGCTTCGCAGACCGGTACAGGTGCATCACCGTGGACCTGCGCGGCAGCGGCCGGACGGTCGGTGGCGACCTTCCGCCGACGGTCGCCGACCTCGCCCTCGACGTCGCCGGCCTGATGGACGCCCTGGACCTGCCGGCGGCGCACGTCGTCGGCCTGAGCCTCGGATCCGCCGTCACACAAGAGCTCGCCCTGCGTCGCCCGTCCCGGGTGCGCAGTGCCGTCCTCGCCGCCACGTGGTCGTCCACGACGCGCGAGCAGCACATGCGACGGCATTTCGACTCCCGGCTGTACGCGCTCGAGAACGGTCCGCTGGACGTCTACGCGCAGTTCGCGTTCTGGATGTCCGCGCCGAGCGTGATCGATGAGGAGCCCGAGCTGCAAGTGGCGGTGGAGCAGGAACTCCGGCGGCACATGTCCACGCGCATGGCCGGGACTGCTGCGCACTTCCGTGCCGACCTCACACACGAGACGACCGACCGGCTGCCCTCGATAGCCTGCCCCACCCTGGTGCTGCACGGTGACGAGGACCGGATCACGCTGCCGCGCTACAACGAAGCCGTAGCCGCACGGGTGCCCGGAGCCGTGCTCCGCCGGATCCCCCGGGCGGGTCACCTGCTCTGGCTGGAGCGACCCGCAGAGTTCAACAGGCACATAGCGGAGTTCCTCCAGACCGAAGCCGCGGACAACGCGGCATGAGGGTGACGGTTACCGGCCGGCGAAAGCACTCCCCCTTCCGTCGCGCGGTCCCACGCCTGGCCTGTCCTGGTCGGCTGAAATCGATCGGCTACGGGTAGTCGTCGCGGCGGTCGCGGTGTGAGCCCCGCCGGTCAGGCCGTCTCGGGGACCCGCAAGTGGGCGAGCGCCAGATCGAACTCGAATACTTCGATGACCTCACCGTTGGCTTCCCTGGCGCCCCGCTCGCGCACCACGGCCGCCAGATTGCGGGTGCGCCTCATCGCTTCGTGGCTATCGAAGGTCACCGAAGAAACGGCGTACCCCGATGAGCGGTCCACCATGAGGCTGGCGCTGCAGAAACCATCGAACTCCCGAATCTGCGGCAGCAGCACCATCTTGTACACGTCGGCGAAGTGGTCGGCCTGCTCGAGGTCCATCCGCACCCACGTGGTGCGGAGGCACGCGCCCGGGTTCGAGGTGTGGTCGCGGTGCAATACCGCGATCTCCCACTCGTCGACCTGCGGCCTACCGCCGAGGATCTCGGCAGCCCGGTCCCGAACCGGCCGCAACTGCTCCTCGCTGGCACGCATCGCCTCCGCCGCCCGCCATGCGGTCGTGACGATGCAGCGACCCGACGTGCGATCGACAAGCATGGACAGGCCGACGCATCCGTCCATCGCCATCAGCGTCGGCATGACCTCATCGCGGATGTGCGCGATCCCCGCGTCGATCGAGTCAGGATGTGCGAGGACTGTGGTGGAGCGCGCGTACACGATCCACCCCCTTCCGATCGGGGTAGAGCAGCCCGGCCGCGCGGCCGGTCGTCGCACACGTTTCCCGCGCCGTCCCCGTCTGGCAATGACCCGTTCGCAGCAGCGCTGGCGTCCAGGGCATCGAATACCTGGGCGGGGGCTGCGCGTGAACGGGAGCGGGATGGCGCCTCGAGTCCGAATTGTCGTGTCAGAGGGCCTCGACGTTGTCAGCTTGCGGCCCCTTCTGGCCCTGACCGAGCTCGAAGTAGACCCGTTGACCCTCCTCCAACGATCTGAAGCCGCCGCCGGTAATCGCCGAGTAGTGGACGAAGACATCCTTGCCGCCGTCGTCGGGGGTGATGAACCCGTAGCCCTTCTCCCCGTTGAACCACTTCACCGTGCCCTGAGCCATGTGACCTCCACCCTCACTCCCGTAGCGATCCCGTATGAACAGCGCAGACCGCGGTTCCGGTGATCCGTCCGAGGCCGGCCTGCCCCGGGCGGGGCGCCGGGCCTCACAGTGAGACGCTCCCCGCCCTGATCGCCTGGCTACCAGGGCGCCGAGCACTACGGCTGACGTTCAGCGTAGCCACGGACATACGCCGCGCCGAGCACATCGGCCCGATCGGGCTAGTGCGGGGCCGACGCAACTGCAAGCAAGTACTGAAAGCAGGAAGGGCCCTAGCCGATGCGAGGGCCCCTCCGCGACCGCCGGCGATCAGCTCGCGGCGGCAGCCTTCTTGCGCGGCCGACGCTTCGGCTTCACCTCGGCCTCGACAACCGTGGTCTCGATTTCCGCAGCCGCGGCAGGCGAACTCCCACGGTTCTCGTACGCCTCGATCACACTGGACGGGATCCGTCCGCGAGTGGACACCTCGTGACCGTTCGCGTTCGCCCAAGCGCGAATCGCCGCGGTTTCCTCACGAGGCCGCGCCGCACGAGCGGGGGCCTTCCGCCGCGTCGACACCGCCGGACCACCGCCGGCACGACGAGCACCACCGATGAACGGCGCAAACACATCGCGCAGCTCGGCCGCGTTCTTCTCGCTCAGGTCGATCTCGTAGGACTTGCCGTCGATACTGAAGGCGATCGACTCGGCGGCCTTGCCACCGTCGAGGTCATCGACCAGCTTGACCTCTGTGATCTGGGCCATCTTTCTTACTTCCGTCCATGCTTGTTCGGAGGGGACCTCTCCGATTCTCCACGAATTTGATGAGAAGTCGAGCCGACCCGCATTCACTCTCGTTGAGCCCTGGAGATCGTCCAGTGGCCCGGTAGCAGCGGGAGCGCTCCACCTCCCCGACTTCGGGCGACCGCCATGATCACGCCGAGCAGCCGTTCCTGCGCACCGGCAACACATCGGGCGGCTCAACGGGCGAAGCTCAGGCCCGGTGCTCGGCGATGTCCCGGGAACGGCGACCGCCAATCCCGGAAAGACCGCGTTATGAAGACACAGCCCCTCAGAGGTTTCGGCGGTCCCCCGGGCGCCGGAGCCGGAGG
>NZ_JAOPWR010000147.1 GCF_025965585.1 Pseudonocardia sp. | reverse complement strand
GAGCGCACCGACCGGCCGTGGGGCGTCGGGTTCCTGAGCTGGGCGGCGCCCCCGGAGGCCGTCGCGCGGGCGCTGGAGCACCGGCCCTCGGCGGTGCTGCTGTCGTTCGGCGACCCCGCTCCTCTCGCCGCGCCGGTGCTGGCGGCGGGCGTGCCGTTGATCGTCATGGTCACCGACCTCGACGAGGCCCGGCGCGCCCTCGACATCGGTGCCGACGTCGTGGTGGCACAGGGCACCGAGGCCGGCGGGCACGGCGGCGGGCGCGGGACGCTGCCGTTCGTCCCGGCCGTGCTGGACGTCGCGGGCGATGTCCCCGTCCTCGCCGCGGGCGGCATCGCCGACGGGCGCGGGATGGCGGCCGCGCTGGCCCTCGGCGCCGCGGGCGTGCTCGTCGGCACGCGGTTCGCGGCCACGTTCGAGGCGCTGGAGCCCCCGGAGATCGGCAAGGCGCTCGTCGCGGGCACCGGCGAGGGCACCGAACGCAGCACGGTCCTCGACATCGCACGGGACTCCGGGTGGCCCAGCCGCTACTCGGGCCGGTCCTTGCGCAACCGCTTCCTGGACGAGTGGCGGGGCCGCGAGGACGAGCTCCGCGCCGACGACGACGCGCGCCGCGCCTACCAGGCGGCCGCGGCCCGCGGCGATCTCGACGCCGTCGCGGTGTGGGCGGGCGAGGTGGTGGACCTGATCGGCGACCTCCTGCCCGCCGCCGAGGTGGTGGCGCGGATCACCGCCGAGGCCGAGCAGGCCCTGGACCGGGTCGCGGCACTGCGGCGTTAGTGCGGTGGCCACGAGCGTTACCGGGTTGATCGCGGGATCCAGGTGGTTCCTCGCGAGGCGCCGCCCGCAGCTCATGCCCGGGTGTCTTCGCGACGCCGGCAACCCCGGAGGGGCCCCCGGGCCCGCGAGCGACCCGGTGGACGTTCGTGGCCGCACCGGGTGTGGCCCGAGGGCCGGTGGTCACCGGCCTGTAGATTTCCGAGGTACCCGATCCTGGAGCGTTCGTGAGCGAGCTTGCGAGCTCACCATCCGACACAGCAGCGCCGCGAACGCGGCCGACGAGCGCTAGCGAGGAGGACTCGTGAGCAACCCCATCGAGTTCGACGTCCTGATCGAGATCCCCCGCGGCAGCCGCAACAAGTACGAGGTGGACCACACCAGCGGGCGGATCCGGCTGGACCGCACGCTGTTCACCGCCACGCAGTACCCCGGCGACTACGGCTTCGTCGAGCACACGCTCGGCTTGGACGGCGACCCCCTCGACGCGCTGCTCGTCACGGTCGGCGACCCGCTCTTCCCCGGGGTGCTGGTGCTGTGCCGCACGATCGGGATGTTCCGGATGACCGACGAGGCCGGCGGCGACGACAAGCTCATCTGCGTCCCGGCCACCGACCCGCGCCTGGACCACCTGCGCGACATCCACCACCTCCCGGAGTTCCACCGGGCGGAGATCCAGCACTTCTTCGAGATCTACAAGGACCTCGAGCCGGGCAAGGGCGTCGTGGGTGCCTCGTGGGCCGGTCGCGCCGACGCGGAGGCCGAGATCGCGGTGTCCCGCAAGCGGCTGGCGGACTCGCAGCCCGACGACCCCCAGCCCGACGACCCCCAGCCCCACGACTCCCCGCCCGAGCACTGACGTCCGCCCGGGTCAGGCGCGCGACTCCGCCGGGGCGGCCGCGCGGTACCGCTCGTGGATCACGGTCAGGAAGCGGTGCACCGCGCGGACCGTGTGGCCGGTGCGCGCCGTGGGGAACTCGTCGAACGAGTGCTGCGCGCGCGGCAGCTCCGCGAAGCAGACCGGCTGCTCGCTGGCCTCGCGCAGCCGCTGGGCGAACCGCCGCGACTGTCCCACGGAGACGACCGTGTCGGCGCTGCCGTGGACGAGGAGGAACGGCGGGGCCGTGCGGTCGGCGCGGCGCAGCGGCGACGCCCGCCGCCACCTGTCGGTGTCCTCGACCTGCCGGGTCCCGAACACGCTCTTCTCGAGTGTGCGGTGCAGGCCGTACTCGTCCGCGCTGAAGTCGTGCACGCCGTAGAGCGGCACGGCCGCGGCGAGGCTGGTGTCGGTCTCGGTGAAGCCGGGCTGGAATTCGGGGTCGGCGGCGGTCACGGCCGCGAGCGAGGCCAGGTGGCCGCCCGCGGAGCCACCGCTGATCGTGACGAAGCCCGGATCGCCCCCGTGGTCGGCGATGTGCTCCTTCACCCACGCGATCGCCCGCTTGACGTCGACGATCATGGCCGGCCAGCGGTGGTCGGGGCCGAGCCGGTAGTCGACGGTGACACACACCCAGCCGCGCTCGGCGAGGTACGCCATCAGCGGTGAGGCCGACATCGTCCGGGAGCCCCCGGTCCAGCCGCCGCCGTGCACCTGGACCAGCACCGGAGCGCGTCCCGCGGGGTCGAGGTCGGCCCGCGCCCAGACGTCGAGGCGCTGCGCGCGATCGTCACCGTACGCGACGTCCGCGGCGCGGAGGTACCTCCTTCGGGCCACCCTCCCGGCGACGAGCCTGCCCGACGCCGGCTGCGGCGCGGGGTCGCCGAGCGGGGCGAGGGCGTCGGCCAGCACCGCGGCGGAACGGTCGGCGTCGCCACGCAGCCCGGCCAGTGCG
>NZ_JAOPWR010000395.1 GCF_025965585.1 Pseudonocardia sp. | reverse complement strand
CAGGCCTCGATGACGGGCGGATTGCTGCAGCCCGGTCCCCGGCAGGCTGCGACGCGCGGCGGGTACCCGAAAGCTGCTTGTCCAAACACGACTGATCACTCGTCTCACGGTTCACCGGCCGACCCCTACGCAGTCGGCTTCGGGGGACAGCCGGATGGGTACACAGCTGGTGATGATCACCAGGCGGAGCGCATGATCGACACCATGGACCAGGACCCGGACGAGCCGTCCGGACGACCACCGTCGGGCGGATCGCGCGACGTCACGTCCGCGATCGGCGCCCGGGAGGAGCCGGAGATCGAGGACGCTTTCGACAGGCTCGTCTCGGAGGGACGGGACCGGCTCAGCCGGCCGTTGCTGTCACTCCTGACGACCGCGTTCGTCGGAGGCCTCGACGTCGGCATCGGCGTGCTCATCTACCTGGTGGTCCGCGCCGAGACGGGCAACCCTCTGATCGCCGCAGCCGTGTTCCCCATCGGGTTCGTGGCGCTGCTACTCGCGCGCAGCGAGCTGTTCACGGAGAACTTCCTGGTCCCGGTCACGGCGGTGGTGGCGCGGGAGGGCACCGTCGTCGAGCTGCTGCGCTTGTGGGTGCTCAGCCTCGCCGCGAACCTGCTCGGTGGCTTCGTCATGGCCGGGATGATCGTCGTCGCCCTGCCCGACGTCCGTGCCACGGCGGTGGAGACCGGCTCCCACTACGCGCACCTCGGCGTGACGTGGCAGTCGTTCTTCCTGGCCGTCCTCGCCGGCCTGGCCATCACGGTGCTCACGCGGATGCAGCACGCCACCGACAGCCTCGGCGTTCAGTTGGTGCCCGCTGTGCTGCTGTCGTTCGTGCTGGTCGCTGCGCAGCTCTTCCACTCCGTGCTCGACTCGATCTTCATTTTCGCCGGTCTGCTGACGGGTGACGCGACCTACGGTTACGGCGATTGGGCGGTCGCGCTGGGCTGGTCCGCGTTCGGCAACCTCGTCGGCGGTCTCGTCCTGGTCACGGCGGTGCGCCTGCTGCGCGTCGGACACCGGGTGAAGGAGGAGCGCGAAAGCGCCGCGTCGGGAACGCCCGACTGACGTCCGCCGAGTACTCGGTGTGATGACACCTGAGAGCCGGCCCAGCACGTCCGTCACGGTCGAGGTCGAGCAGAACGAGCGAGGCTGGATGGTGGTGCACGTCGTCGACGGCGAGCGAAAGACGATCGAGCTCCCGCGGTGACGCTGACCTTGTCCCTATAGTCGGTCGGTGATAGAGGTCAGCCGGTTCAGCCCGGCGAGTGTCGATGTGGTCTGGTCCGTCCTTGCCGACGGGTTTCTCTACGCCTCGTGGGTGGTGGGGGCGTCGCGGGTGCGGGCGGTGGATGCCGGCTGGCCCGCGGTGGGCTCGCGGATCCACCACTCGGTGGGGAGCTGGCCGGTGTTGATCGACGACGTCACCGAGGTGGTCGACTGTGAGCCGGGCCGGCTGCTGGTGTTGCAAGCGAGGGGCTGGCCGGCCGGTGAGGCCCGCGTGGAGCTGCAGCTGACCCCGTCGGTCGAGGCCGGGGTGGACGGTTGCCGGATCGGGATGCGCGAGGACGCCACGCACGGGCCGGGCCGGTTGGTACCCCGGGCGGTACGGCAGTTGGCGATCGCTCCGCGGAACAAGGAATCGCTGCGGCGGTTGGCCTATCTGGCCGAGCGTCCCCGGCCGTAGATGGCGGTGAGCAGCGCCGACGTGGACAGCCGCCGGACGGGGCCGGCCCAGCCGTGATCGGCGAGCGCGGCGCGGGCTGCATTCGCTCCGCAGGCGCCGTGTACGGAGCCGCCGGGGTGGGCCGCTGCGCTGCCGAGGTAGAGGCCGCGGATGACGGTCTCGGGGCGGCCGGTGCCTGGTACCGGCCTCAGGAACAGTTGCTGGTGGATCTGGTTGGTGCCCCCGCCCAACGCACCGTTGACCAGGTTGGCGTCGGCGGCGAAGAGGTCGGACGGGCGCTGCAGATGCCGCCCGCTGACGCGCTCGCGGAAGCCGGGCGCATGTGCCTCGACCATGTCCTCCATGCGCTGCGCGAGCAGCTCGGCCGGCTCGTCCGCGGTCGTGCCGCGGGGGAGATGGGTGTAGGCCCAGGCGCTCTCGGTTCCGGCGGGGGAGCGGGTCGGGTCGGCGGTGGTCATCTGCCCGAGCAACGCGAACGGGGTGGTCGGGAGCCTCCCGGCGGAGAGATCGGCCATCCAGATGACGATGCCGTCGGCGTCGGCGCCGAGGTGGACGGTCCCCGCGCCGTGCGCCCCGCCCGCGTGCCAGGGGATCGGTCCGTCGAGCGCCCAGTTGAGCTTGACGACCGGGGGGTCCCAGTCGAACCGCTCCATTGCTCGAAGCAGGCGTGTGGGCAGCGTGTCAGGTGGCAACAGGTCGCCGTAGAGAGACGTGGCGGCGACGTCGGCGATCACGGCGCGGCGGACCCGCAGGGTTGTGCCGCCGACCGTGGTGACGTCATGGACTCGCCCGTGCCGGACGCCGATGCGGGTGACCGCGTCGCCGACACGGACAGCGACGCCGCTCGCGCGGGCGCGTGCGGCCATCGCCTGGGCGAGCATGCCCGCGCCGCCCACCGGCACGGGGAACCCGACGTCCTGGGCGAGCATCGACATCAACCAGCCGAACATCCCGCTGCCTGCGGCGTCCGGCGGAATGTCGGCGTGCATCGCATTGCCGCTGAGCAACAGCCGTCCGGGTTCGGCGTGGAAGAGCTCGGTCGCCATCCGCCGGACAGGTAGCAGCAGGAACCGAGCCAGGTCGAGCGTTGCCCGGCCCCCTAGTGCTCGCAGGAGACCGGCGGGCCCGGTGACCGGCGGGAAGGGGGTGAACAGGGTGTCGAGCAGGTGCGGCTTGAGCTGTTGCCACTGTTCGACGAGCCGTAACCAGGTCTGGCCGTCGCGGGGGTCGGCCTCGGCCAGGTGCGCGGCGGTGCGTGCGGGATCGCGGTACAGCACGGCGGCGTGCTCGTCGTCGGGCCCCGACGGGTGCGCCAGCACGGTCGGGGCGTGGGTCCAGCTCAGCCCGTGGTCCTCGAGCCCGAGGGCGCCGATTACCGGCGAGACGGCGCTCATCGGGTAGAAGGCGCTGAACAGGTCCGACACGTAGCCGGGGAACAGCTCCGCCGAGCGGACAGCGCCCCCGACGTCGGGTTGGGCCTCCAGCAGCACGACGTCCCAACCGGCATCGGCAAGAGTGGCGGCAGCGACCAGCCCGTGGTGTCCACCGCCGATGACGACGGCATCCACGGTCTCCGGCATGGCCTGACCATGCCAGATGTACCTCTTCCCAGCCATCCGGACCGCGCCCGTTGCCATGCCCGATGTGAACACGCCTTCGCTCTCAGCTGCACCCGAGGGTGCGCGGGTCACAGGTGAGTCCATCTCGGGGGCGAGAGCGTGTGCGTCGTCGCCTCAGCTGCCGAAGCTGGCGAAATAGGTGGCTGCGACGTCCTCGTCACCGTGCCCCATCTCGATCGCCTTCCGCATGCGGGCCAGCATGGCTTCGGCCACCGGGAGGCCCACGTGGCATGCGTGAGCCAGCGCGACGATGAGGGCCGCATCCTTCGTGGCGTTCTCCAGGGCGAACGAGGGTTCGAAGTTGTTCTCCAAGATCGCCTTCGCCTTCATCCGCAGGTAGGGCACATCGAGCGGGCCGCCCTCCACGACGTCCAGGAAGAGTCGGGGGTCGACCTCCGCGCCCTTGGCCAGCGCCATGGTCTCGGCGACGGCGTTCGTGAGGCCGACGACCCAGTTGTTGGCGACGAGCTTGAGCGTGCTGGCCACCGCACGAGCGGCGTCGTCGTCGACCCAGAGGATCTTCTTGCCGACCACCTCGAACACCGGCTGCACCGCCGGGCGCGCCGCATCGGGTCCGGCCGCCATGATCACCAGCTGGCCTTGCTCGGCGGGCTGCCTGGTCCCCAGGACCGGCGCGTCGACCAGCGACAGCCGGTACTCACCGGCGAACTGCGCCTCGGCGGGGACGGCCTGCGGTCCGGTGGTGGACATCTGCGCCCAGACCTGGCCCTCGCGCAGCCGGGGCGCCGCCTCCTTCATCGCGTGCAGCACGGCATCGCCGTCACGGAGCATCGTGATGATCACGTCGGCGCCGTCGACGGCCTCCGCCGGAGTCGCCCCCAGCACAGCGCCCTGCTCGGCCAGCGGCTCGGCCTTCTCCGCGGTCCGGTTCCAGACGCGCAGCGGTGTCCCGGCTCGGAGCAGGGTGCGCCCCATCGCAGAGCCCATGATCCCCGTGCCGAGCAGCGCCACTGCCGGCTTGTCGGTCACTTCCGTTCCCCTCGCCGTCCGAACGTCGCTGCGCCACCGTCAGAGCACGTGTGTACCCGGAGTGACGGGATCCGAACGTGGTTGTGCCAGCGCGCGTAACAACGAGGTCTACTCGCTCCGTGCCGGTCTCCCGGTGCTGAACTGGCGTTCCGACCCGGGCAAAACGCAACCAAACAGAGCTTTCGACGCCCTCATGTTGCCTACACGTTACGAGCCAGTCATGCTCTGTTCGAGGTCATCGACGCCTTCACCGCACCCGAGGAGCGCATGATGCCGGGAATCCCGCACCGCGTCCCCGTTCCGCTCGAGCACCGCGTCGACCTCGGCGACCGTGGCCGCTGCCGGGTGTGGGAATGGCCCGGCCCGGTCGGAGCGCCCACCGTCGTGCTGCTGCACGGCGTCGCCCTGGACGCGGAGACCAACTGGTTCCCGGTGTGCCCGACGCTCAGCACCCAGTTCCGGGTGATCACGTTCGACCTCCGCGGGCACGGTCAGGGCGGCCTGCCCACCACCGGGACCTGGCGGATCGAGGACTGCGCCGACGACGCCGCCGCGGTGGTGCACGCGCTGGCCACCGGACCCGTCATACCCGTCGGGTACTCGATGGGCGGCATGGTCGCCCAGGAGCTGTGGCACCGGCACCCCACCCTCGTGGCCGGTCTGGTGCTCTGCGCGACGGCCCGCAATGTGGCCGGCACCCCTGGGGAGATGTTCCTCAGCATGGGCATGCCCTGGGCCATCGGTGCGGCCAAGTGGGTGCCGCTGCTGTCGGCGATCGGATCGGACTCGTTGGCCGGCCCGCTGCTCGACGCCTCGATGGACGGGCCCGCGCGCGCTGCCGCCCTGCGCCATATGCGCCGGACCTCCCTCTGGGTCGCGCTCGAGGCCATGCATGCGGTCAGCCGCTTCACCTCCCACCGCTGGATCGGCACTGTCGACGTACCGACAGGGGTGCTCGTGACCAGGCACGACCGGATCGTCGATCCGCGGAGGCAGGGCAAGCTCGCAGCCTCGATCCCCCACAGCAAGGTCGTCGAGATCGCCGGAGACCACGGCGTCTTCCTCGCGGATCCCACAGCGTTCGGCCACGCCCTGCTCGAGGTCTGCTCCGCAGCGGCCCAGCCGCCGTCAACCGGTTCGACCAGCGCCGCGTAACCCGTCTCGTCGCCTCCCCTCGGGCGGTGACCTCGTCACACGCCTCCGAGTGGAGCAGGCCGGACCGCACGGGAAGCGCGGCTGGGCCACCGCGGCCTCCCGCGCGGGCGGCGGCGAACGATGACGGCCCTGCTGGTGACCGGGCCGTGCTCGGCGTGCGGTAGTCCGTCAGCCACGGTCGGTCGCCATGACGATCCGGTCCGGCCGCAGGAGCACGGCGGTGGTCCGGGCCGTCCGCAGCCATGCTCGAAGCGTCCTGCCGTCGTCGATGGTCCCCTCGGAGCCATCGGCCACCGTGATCTCCCGCGCACCGACGGCACGGGACCGCGCACGCAGTGCCGGCCCGATCGGTCCGGTCGTGATCAGCGCGAAGCCGGGACCGAGGACGTCGTCGAGACGCACGGTTCGTCCGCCGCGACGGACGAACGGCTGTGGGCAGGCGGAGCCCGACAGGTCGCCGCGCCGGCGTCGGTCGTCGACCCAGGGGCCTGATGGGTAGCGCGTGGTGAGTGCGGCTGCGGCGCGTGCCCGTACTCCCGGCAGCCGCAGCAGCGTGGCGGCGATCGGGCGGCGCAGCGCCGCGACCACGCCCTGGCCGCCGGTCATGGCCCGTCCGACCCGGATCCCTGTGCGCACCACGTCGCGTGCATGAGCGCCCCGCTCGTCGCCGTAGCTGGTGAGCAGGTCATCGCCGGCGTCCCCCCGCAGTACCGCGGCGAGCTTCCACGCGAGGTTGTGGGCATCGCCGAGGCCGAGGCCGAGGCCCTGCCCGATGAAGGGCGGGGTGAGATGGGCGGCGTCGCCGACGAGCATCACCGGGCCCCGGCGCCACTGGTCGGTGACCGCGGCCCGGAAGGTGTAGGCGCCGCTGCGCAGCACGGTCCATCCGGCGGGGGAGAGCCCGCCCGTCCAGGGGGCGATGAGGGCGGCGAGGCGGTCCGGCCGGCCCAGGTCGTCGGGTGTCTCGTCCGGCCGCATCCGGAACTCCCATCGGTACCGGTCGGCGGCGAGATGCATGAAGGTGGCGGCGCGGCGCGGGTCGCAGACCTGGTCGACGCCGCCCCAGTTGTCGATCGTCCGGGGGCAGCGGACGTCCACGACGAACCATCGCTCGGCGAAACCCAGATCGTCCAGGTGCGCGCCGATCGCACTGCGCACCGTGCTCTCGGCGCCGTCGCATCCCAGCACGGCCCGGGTCGACCACTGCTCGACCGCGCCGGTGGCGGTGTCCTGGACCGTCACCACGGCCGCGTCACCGTCCTGTTCGACCGCGGTGACGACGGTTCCGCCGTGCAGGGTCACCTCGGGATGGCGGGACAGGTTCGAGCGCAGCAGCGCCTCGAGCGCGGGTTGGTCGAACAGGTTGGCCTCGGGATGTCCGTGCACACCCGGCGACGTGTCGCGGTCGACGACCACGAAGGGTCGTAGCCGGGCGTCCAGCAGTCGTAGCCCGTTGGCGGGCCGGCTGATCGTCGCGAACTCGTCCGCCAGCCCGAGCTGCTGCAGCACGCGGACCGCCGACCCGTCGAGATGCACGGCGCGCGGCATGGGGTAGGGACGGGTGTGCCGGTCCACGACCGTGCAGGTGACGCCGTACTGCGCGAGCAGCG
>NZ_JAOPWR010000377.1 GCF_025965585.1 Pseudonocardia sp. | reverse complement strand
GTCTACTACGCCCGTCTGACGGCGGCGGCCGCCGATCCGGCGGTGCGTGCCGTGGTGCTCACCGGC
This sequence comes from Pseudonocardia sp., assembly GCF_025965585.1. GTDB lineage: Bacteria > Actinomycetota > Actinomycetes > Mycobacteriales > Pseudonocardiaceae > Pseudonocardia. Next base: position 16,544 of record NZ_JAOPWR010000377.1, on the reverse strand, counting down.
GCCGGCAGCACGTTCTGCCCCGGTGCCGACACCGCGAACCTCGGCGACCTCGCCCGGGAGGGTGCGTCGCTGCCGCATCTGACGGTCGAGGTGCCACGGGACTTCCCGAAGCCGATCATCGCGGCCGTCAACGGGGCCTGCGCGGGCGTCGGCCTCGTGCACGCGCTGTTCTGCCACGTCCGGTTCGCGGCCGACACCGCGAAGTTCGCCACCTCGTTCACCCGCCGCGGTCTCGCCGCGGAGTACGGCATCTCCTGGATGCTGCCGCGCCTGGTCGGCGTCGAGAACGCGATGGACCTGCTGCTCTCCGGTCGTACGTTCGACGCTGCCGAGGCCAAGGCGATGGGGCTGGTGAGCCGGGTCGTCCCGCGTGACGAGGTGCTGACCGCTGCCCAGGAGTACGCGCGCGACCTCGCCCGCAACTGCAGCCCGGCGGCGATGTCGGTGATCGCCCGCCAGGTGCGCGAGGACCTCGACAGCTCCTTCGACGACGCGCTCGCCCGGTCCCACGGCAACGTCGACCGGTTCATCGGCGGCCCGGACCTGCGCGAGGGGCTCGCGTCCTTCATGGAGAAGCGGCCGCCACGGTTCGCGCCGCTGGGCGACGGCAGCTGAGCGTTCCGCACACGCGCACCGCTGCTCGCCCGCGGCCACGGCGCCGGGCAGGATCGGACACCACCACCACCACAGTAGGAGACGACGCATGGCGCAGGGCCAGTACCGCATCGCAGTGATCGGCGCCGGTCCGTCCGGCCTCTACGCCGCCGCGGCGCTGCTCGCGTCGAAGCAGCCCGTCAGCGTCGAGGTGCTCGACCGGCTGCCCGCGCCCTACGGTCTCGTGCGATACGGCGTGGCGCCCGACCACGTGAAGATGAAGTCGGTCATCCGGGTCCTGCAGAAGCCCTTCGACCCGGCCGAGGTCGAGTTCCTCGGCGGCGTCCGCGTGGGGGAGGGCGGCATCCCGCTGGAGGAGCTGCGCAAGCACTTCCACGCCGTCGTGCACGCCACCGGCAGCTCGGTCGACCGCGGGCTCGGCGTGCCCGGTGAGGAGCTCGACGGCTCGCTGGGCTCCGGCGCGTTCGTCAGCTGGTACTGCGGCCACCCCGACTTCACCGGCCTGGACCCGGTGCTCGACCACCCCGGCGTCGCGGTCGTCGGGGCGGGCAACGTGGCGCTCGACGTCGCGCGCGTGCTGGCCAGGACGCCCGACGAGATGGCGCTCACCGACATCCCCGACGATGTGCTCGACGTGCTGCGCGGCAGCGCCGTCACCGACATCCACATCCTCATCCGCCGCGGCCCCCAGCACGTCCGGTTCACCCCGGCGGAGCTGCGCCAGATCGGCGATCTGGCGAACGCCGACGTGATCGTGCACGACGACGGGCTGCTGGCCGCGGGCGTCGAGGAGCCCGACGACCGCCGGCAGAAGCAGAACCTCGCGATGCTCACCGAGTGGGCGGGCAACGAGCCGACGGGCCGTCCGCGGCGGGTGCACCTGCGGTTCCTGCGCAGCCCCGTCCGGCTGGTGGGGGAGAACGGCCGGGTCTCCGGTGTGGTGGTGGAGCGCAACCGGATCGAGGGGGACCGCGTCGTCGGCACCGGCGAGGAGGAGACACTCGACGTCGGCCTCGTCGTGCGCGCCATCGGCTACGACGCCGAGCCGATCGCCGGCCTGCCCTTCGACGAGCGCACCGGCACCGTCCCCAACGAGGCCGGCCGGGTCGTGCAGGGCGGCGTGCCGGTGGCCGGCTCCTACGTGACGGGCTGGATCAAGCGCGGCCCCACCGGCGTCATCGGCACCAACAAGGGCGACGCGCTGGAGACGGTCACCGCGCTGTTGGAGGACCTGCCGGAGCTCCCCGTCCCGCCGCACCCGGAGCCGGAGTCGCTGCGGGCGGCGCTGGCCGAGTACGGCGTCCGCCCGGTGGACTGGACGGCGTGGCTGCGCCTGGACGCCGAGGAGGTCCGCCGCGGCGGACTGCGCGAGGCGGAGCGCGTGAAGGTGTCGGACATGGCCGAGATGCTGGAGCACGCCCACGGTGTGGCCGCGGGTTAGCCTCGACGGCGTGCGCTCACTGCTGCTGTCGCGTCGGGATCTGGACTTCCTCCTCCACGAGTGGCTCGACGTCGAGGCGCTGACGAAGCGGGAGCGGTTCGCCGAGCACTCGCGCGAGACGTTCGACGCCGTGCTGGAGCTCTCCGAGCAGGTGGCCGAAGAGCAGTTCGCCCCGCACAACCGGGCGGCGGACCTCGACGAGCCGCGGTTCGACGGCGAGCGTGTCCACATGATCCCCGAGGTCGCGGCGGCCCTGCGCGTGTTCGCCGGCACCGGCATCACCGGTGCGGCCATGGATGAGTCCGTGGGCGGGATGCAGCTGCCGCAGACCGTGGCGCAGGCGTGCTTCCTGTGGTTCCAGGCCGCCAACATCGCGACGTCCGCGTACCCGTTCCTCACCATCGCCAACGCCAACCTGCTGCTCGCCCACGGTTCGCCCGAGCAGATCGCGACGTACGTCGGACCGATGGTGGAGGGTCGCTGGTTCGGCACGATGTGCCTGTCCGAGCCGCAGGCGGGGTCGTCACTGGCCGACATCACCACCCGAGCCGAGCCTCGCGACGACGGCACGTACCGGCTGTCCGGCAACAAGATGTGGATCTCCGGCGGCGACCACGACCTGAGCGAGAACATCGTCCACCTGGTGCTGGCCAAGATCCCCGGCGGTCCGGCCGGCGTCAAGGGGATCTCGCTGTTCGTGGTGCCCAAGGTGCTCCCCGGATCAGACGGCGCGGACGGGGAGCGCAACGACGTCGTGCTGGCCGGGGTGAACCACAAGATGGGCTACCGCGGCACCGTCAACACACTGCTCAACTTCGGCGAGGGCAAGCACACCCCCGGCGGCGAGGCCGGGGCGGTCGGCCACATCGTGGGCGAGCCGGGCCAGGGGCTCGCGCTGATGTTCCACATGATGAACGAGGCGCGCGTCGGCGTCGGCGGGGGAGCGGCCGCCCTGGGCTACACCGGCTACCTGCACGCCCTGGACTACGCCCGCACCCGCACGCAGGGCCGTCCCCCCACCGCCAAGGGCGGGCCGCCGGTGCCGATCATCGAGCACCCGGACGTCGCGCGGATGCTGCTGGCCCAGAAGTCCTACGCCGAGGGTGCGGTGGCGCTGATCCTCTACTGCGCGAGGCTGCTCGACGAGGAGCGCACCGCGGCCACCGAGGAGGGGCGCGCGCAGGCCCATCTGCTGCTCGACACGCTCACGCCGATCGCGAAGAGCTGGCCGTCGCAGTGGTGCCTCGCCGCCAACGACCTCGCCATCCAGGTGCACGGCGGCTACGGCTACACGCGCGAGTACGCCGTCGAGCAGTTCTACCGCGACAACCGGCTCAACCCGATCCACGAGGGCACGCACGGCATCCAGGGCCTCGATCTCCTGGGCCGCAAGGTGGTCATCGGCGGCGGAGCGGGCCTCACCCTGCTGCTGCGGACGCTCACCGCCACCGTCGGGCGGGCCCGCACGGCAGGCCTCACCGAGCAGGCCGACGCGCTCGCCACGGCCGTCACGCGCGTCGAGGAGGTGACCCGGGCGCTCTGGTCGGCGGGCGACCCGGCCGTCACGCTGGCCAATTCGTCGGTCTACCTCGAGGCCGTCGGCCATGTCGTGATGGCGTGGATCTGGCTGGAGCAGCTCGTCGCCGCAGGCGACCGCGAGGGCGACTTCTACGCGGGCAAGCGCGCCGCCGCGCAGTACTTCTTCCGCCACGAGCTGCCCCGCACCGGCCCGCAGTTCGCGCTGCTGGAGAGCCTGGACCGCACCACGCTGGACGTCGACCCGGCCTGGCTCTAGGAGCGCGCCGAGGCCCGCTCAGCGGGGGTCGACCGCGACGACCTCGTCGAGGGCGCCGATGCGGGCGGCGAACGAGTCGGACTCGGCGCTCGTCAGCGAGACGGTGCAGGTGACGGAGCTGTACGGGACGCCGTCGCGGACCTCGACCGCGAACTCGCGGACGGGGAACCCGCAGGCGCGCAGTGCCGCGCCGACGCGCAGGACACCCTCCATGCCGCCGGTGGTGACGATCTCGTGGCGGCGCTGCAGGCGGAAGGCGTAGCCGGAGGTGGTGCGGGGGGAGTGGTCCAGAACAGTCATGATCGGCTCCTAGAAGGGTTCCACGGCGGTGGGGACCCGAGCCAGGCCTCGGAATGAGGGGGAGGAAGCGCGCCGACGGCCTGGCTCAGCCGACGCGCGGCGGTACGGCCGCGTCGAGGGCGAGGAGGGGGCGCACGACGACGACCATAGCGTGGCCGTCCGGATCGGGCCAGCCCGCACCTCCCCGGAGTGGTAGGCAGACCCCATGACGACAGTTGCGGTGACCGGGAGCAGCGGCAAGCTCGGCCGCCACGTGGTGCGTGACCTGCAGGAACACGGTCACCAGGTGGTGGCGCTCGACCGCGTGCCCGATCCGGGTTCGCCCGCCGGCGCGTTCGTGCGGGTGGATCTCACCGACTACGGCCAGGTGGTCGAGGCGCTCGCGGGTGTCGACGACCGGCACGACGGCGTGGATGCGGTGGTGCACCTGGCCGCGATCCCTGCTCCGGGCCTGACCACCAACTCCGCGACGTTCGCCAACAACGCCCCCTCCACCTACAACGTGTTCGCCGCGGCCCGTGCGGCCGGCGTCCGCAACGTGGTCTGGGCCTCCAGCGAGACGGTGCTCGGCCTGCCCTTCGACACCCCGCCGCCCTACATCCCGGTGGACGAGGAGTACACCCCGCGCCCGGAGAGCACCTACTCGCTGGTCAAGACGCTGGAGGAGGAGATGGCCCGGCAGTTCTGCCGCTGGGTGCCGGACCTGAAGATGATCGGCCTGCGCTTCTCCAACGTCATGGACGTCGCCGACTACGCCGGCTTCCCCGCGTTCGACGCCGACCCGCAGCTGCGCCGGTGGAACCTCTGGGGCTACATCGACGGCCGCGACGGCGCGCAGGCCGTGCGCCGGGCACTGGAGCACGAGACGACCGGGGCGGACGTCTTCATCATCGCGAACGGCGACACCGTGATGTCGCGGCGCAGCGCCGACCTCGCGGCCGAGGTCTACCCCGGCGTGCACGTCACCCGCGAGCTCGGCGAGCACGAGACGATGCTGTCGATCGACAAGGCCCGGCGCGTACTCGGCTACGCGCCGCAGCACAGTTGGCGTCACGAGGTCTGATCCGGTCGGGCCACCGGTGGCGTCGTCGGAGCCGGAGCGGGCCGACCGGCAGGCCGCGCTGCAGCAGGCCGAATCGGACTTCGAGCCGCTGCCGTTCGACGCCCCCGCGGTCCGGGCCTTCGGCCGGGTCACCGCCTCGTTGCGACGCGCGTCATCCCGCCTTGCGCAGAACCTCCAACGCGGGGGCGAACGCCGTCTCGTCGTGGGCGTAGGGGGCGTAGAAGGTGAAGCGGTCGACGATGTCGCCGTAGCGCTCCAGCAGCGCCGGGCCCACCGCCTCGGGCTCGGCGACCACGGCGAACGTGCCCAGCACCTCGTCGTCGATCAGCTCACCCATCTTCCGCCAGCGGTCGGCGTCGGTGCCGCGGGAGAGCGCGTTGAGCTCGACGCCCAGGTCGCCCCAGCCGTGCAGGTCCAGCACCGGGCGGTAGCTCGGGGTGCTGGCGTAGAACGCGATCTGCTCGCGCGTGCCCGTCGCGGCGGCGGCCATCTCCTCCTCCGTGCGGCCGGTGACGACGAAGCCGGAGAAGCTGATCGAGAAGTCGCCGAGCGTGCGGCCGGACGCGGCGAGGCCCTCCTGCACGAGCGGCAGCGTGCGCTCGCGCAGGTACCGCGGGGTGGTGAACGCGTGCGGCTGGAGGCCGTCGCAGACCTCGCCGGCCACCCGTGTCATGTGCTCCCCGACGGCCGCGAGGTACACCTTCGGCGGCCCCCACGGGCTCGGCTCGGGCGAGAAGAACGGTGTCATGAGCGTGTGGGAGTAGAAGTCGCCGCGGAAGTTCAGCCGCTCCCCCTCGTCCCACGCCGCCCAGATGGCCCGCATGGCCTGCACGTACTCGCGCATCCGGGGCGCCGGGTGGCCCCAGGGCATCTGGAAGCGCCGTTCGATGTGCGGCTTCACCTGGCTGCCCAGCCCGAGCAGGAACCGGCCCTCGGAGTGCACCTGGACGTCGTGCGCGACGTAGGCCATCGACATCGGGTTGCGTGCGAAGGCCACCGCGATGGCCGTGCCGACCGTCAGGCGCTCGGTGTGCTCGGCCACCGGGATCAGCGGCAGGAACGGGTCGTGGGCGGCCTCGTAGCTCCACAGCCCGTCGTAGCCCGCGGCCTCGCGTCCGCGGGCCTCCGCGGCCAGCTCGCTGATCCTGGTGCCCTGCAGCATCGCGTCGACCTGCATCCGTGCCACCTCCACGTCGTCGTGCCCACGATCATGGTGGACCCACGAGGTGGCGTCGACCGCCGGTAGCGTGCGCCCGGTGCTGACCGGGCTGCGTCCGACTCCGGCCCGGCGGTGGGCGGCCGCGGCGATCATGCTGGCACTGGCCGGTCACGCCCTGGTGCTCGCGGTCTGGCCCGCCGCCCACACGCTGCTCATCGACCTGCAGGTCTACGCCGCGGGTGGCGAGCACGTGCTGCACGGCCGCCCGCTCTACGCCGGCGGCGTGCTGCTCACCCTGCCGTTCGTCTACCCGCCGTTCGCGGCGCTGCTGTTCGTGCCGCTGTCGTTGCTGCCCGTCGGGGTGCTGAAGGCGGTGTGGACGGCGCTGACGCTGCTGCTGCTCGGCTACGTGGTGCACCGCAGCCGACCGGGGCCGCTGCTCGCCACGGTCGCGTTCGTGGCGCTGGCGACCTGGCTGGACCCGGTGCGCACCACCCTCTATCTCGGCCAGATCAACGTCCTGGTGATGGCGCTCGTGGTCGGCGACCTCCTCGGCCGCCGGGAGAGCCGGTGGCGTGGCGTGGGGATCGGGCTCGCGGCGGCGCTGAAGCTCACGCCGCTGCTGTTCGTGGCCTACCTGCTGGTGACGCGGCGGTTCCGCGCCGCGGCGACGGCGCTCGGCACGTTCGTCGCTGCCGCCGGGCTGGGTTTCCTCGTCGACCCGGACGACTCCGCCGTCTACTGGCTGCGCGGCACGTTCGCCGCCGCCGACCGGATCTCCGACGTCGCGGGTGCCTCCAACCACTCCCTGAACGGCCTCGTGGCCCGCGTGGCCGGTCCGGCTGCCACACCCGTCTACGTGGCCGGCGCGGTGCTCCTCGTCGCCGTCACGCTCGTCCTGGCGGCGCGGGCGCACCGGGTGGGGGAGGAGGTGCTCGCCGTGACGCTGTGCGGCCTGTGCTCGGCGGCCGTCGCCCCGTTCTCGTGGTCGCACCACTGGGTGTGGGTCGTGCCGCTCGTGGTGGCGCTGGGATGGCGGGCGGTCGAGGGTGCCCGGGCCGCTGCGTGGCTGCTCGCCGGCGTACTCGTCCCGACCGTCGCGGTGGTCACCGCGTTGCCGGGCGCGGGCGTGGGCCCCATCCCGTCGACCGGCCTGATCTCGCTGCTCCCCGACGCCTACCTGCTGCTGTTCATGGCGGTCCTCGTCGTGGCGGCCGCGGTCCTGTACCGGCCCCGGCACGACGAAGGCCCCGCCGGCTGACCGGCGGGGCCTTCGTCGACGTGCGGGTGGGGCGTCAGTCGGTGATGTCCTTCGGGCGACCACCGTCGGGACGTCCGGCCTGCTCCAGCTCGCGCTGCTCGGAACCGCGGTGCAGCTCGTTCTCCGCGGCCGCCTCCTCCGCCCGGCCCTTGGCCAGTGCGGCGGTCTCGACGACCGGGTCGGGCTTGAGCAGGGAACCGGTGACCGGTGCTCCCGCCATGCCCAGCTGGTTCATCTTCTTGGGCACCGGGGCGCCCTGGTAGGCCAGCGGGATCGGGTGCCCGTGGGCGTCGACCCCGGCCAGCGGCTGGTGCACCTCGATGAACTCGCCGTGCGGCAGCCGCTTGATGATGCCGGTCTCGATGCCGTGCTCGAGTACCGCACGGTCACTGCGCTGCAGGCCCAGGCAGAGCCGGTAGGTGGCCCAGTAGGCGATCGGCGGCAGGATCAGCAACCCGATCCGGCCCATCCACGTGGTGGCGTTGAGCGAGATGTTGAAGAAGTACGCGAACCAGTCGTTGGCCGAGCTGATCAGCAGCACCATGTAGAACGCGATGCCCATGACCCCGAGCGAGGTGCGGACGGGAACGTCACGCGGGCGCTGCAGCAGGTTGTGCCGCGCGTTGTCCTTGGTGAACTTCCGCTCGATCGACGGGTAGGCGCCGGCGAGGACGAAGATGACCGGCAGGAAGAACGCGGTGGCCCAGAAGGTGGCCGGGATGCGGTAGTTGCCCAGCACGAGCTCCCACGCCGGGAACAGGCGGGCCATGCCGTCGGACCAGCCCATGTAGAAGTCGGGCTGCGACCCCGCCGAGATGTGCGCGGGGTTGTAGGGCCCGAAGTTCCAGATCGGGTTGATCTGGAAGAGCCCGCCCATGAGGCCGATGACGCCGACGAACACCGCGAAGAACGCGCCGCCCTTGGCCGCGAAGGCCGGGAGGATGCGGACGCCGACGACGTTGTTCTCGGTGCGGCCCTGGCCCGGGAACTGGGTGTGCTTCTGGTACCAGACCAGCCCGACGTGCACGGCGATCAGCGCCAGCAGGATGCCGGGCAGCAGCAGCACGTGGATGATGTAGAGCCGCGGGATGATCTCCGTGCCGGGGAACTCGCCCCCGAACAGCGCCCACTGCGTCCAGGTGCCGATCACCGGTACCGAGAGAGTGATGCCCGAGGCGATGCGCAGGCCGGTGCCGGAGAGCAGGTCGTCCGGAAGGGAGTAGCCGCTGAAGCCCTCGAACGTGCCGATCAGGATCAGCACGACGCCGATGACCCAGTTGGTCTCGCGGGGCTTGCGGAACGCACCGGTGAAGTAGGTGCGGAACATGTGCGCGAACATCGCGGCGACGAACAGCAGCGCCGCCCAGTGGTGAACCTGGCGGACGAACAGGCCGCCGCGCACCTCGAACGAGATGTGCAGCGCACTGTTGTAGGCCTGGCTCATCCCGAGGCCGCGCAGGTTGGTGAACGGCCCGTTGTAGGTGACCTCGACCATCGACGGGTCGAAGAACAGGCCCAGGTACGTACCGGTGAGCAGCAGGACGATGAAGCTGTAGAGCGCGACCTCACCGAGCATGAACGACCAGTGCGTCGGGAAGACCTTGTTGAACTGCTTGCGCATCCCCGCCGCGGGGTGGAAGCGCTGGTCCAGCTCGTCGAGGGCCTCACCGGCCTTGGCCGCGAGCCCCCCACCGGACGTGGTCGGCGTCGTGATGGAACTCATGTGTTCCCCCCCAGCTCCCAGAAGGCCGGACCGATGGGGTCGGCGAAGTCGCTCCTGGCGACGAAGTAGCCCTCGTTGTTCACAGTAATCGGAAGTTCGGGCAGTGCGCGCGCTGCGGGACCGAACACCGGCTTGGCGTACTCCGTGGCGATGAACTGCGACTGGTGGCACGGGCACAGGATCCGGTTGGTCTGTGCCTCGAACAGTGATGTCGGGCAGCCCAGGTGCGTGCACACCTTGGAGTAGGCGTAGTAGTCGCCGTAGTGGAAGGTCTCCCGGCCCGCGCGCTGGATCACCGGGGTGCCGGGACGCAGCCGGATGAGCATCACGGGGTTGTCGGAGCGGCGCAGCGCCGCGCCCAGCGCCTCCGCGTTGCCCCGCTCGGACTCGCGGAACGGGAACACCGTCTCCATCGAGCCCGCATCCTGGTCCTCGGGGCGCACCAGCGAGATCTCGTCGGCGACGCCCGTGTCGCGGCGCAGGTAGACGACCTCGCCCGGGAAGTTCGGGGCCCAGCCGGTGGTCCACAGCGCGGCCTTCGGGCCGCCCTTCCACGGGTTGCGCACCAGCGGCGCGATCGCGGCGATGCCGAGCCCGAGGCCGAAGATGCCGGCCGCGGCTCCCGCCGAGCGCTTGATCAGCGAGCGGCGCGCGATGCCGGTGTCCTGACCGGCCTTCGCCAGCTGGGCGAGCACGGTCTTGCGCGAGATCTCGTCGGACGGGCCGTCGTGGCGCTGCTGGACCGAGACCTCGTCCGGGAAGAACTTCTTGACGTAGGCGATGATCCCGACGCCCAGCGCCAGCACCGAGAGGCCGAACGTGCCGCCGACCAGCGGGTTGTAGAGCGCGTAGGCCAGGTAGCCGGGGTCGCCCGGTGCCTTGTACTCGAACGGCCAGAACAGGTAGAAGCCGAGGAACGCGATGCCCGCGATCGTCGCGATGGCGAACCACAGGGCCACCGAGCGCTCCGCACGCTTCTCCGCGCGCGTGCCGGGGACCGGGAACTTCTTGGCGTTGTGGACGATCTCGACGTCGTCGAGCTCGGCCGCGAGGCGGGCGAGCTGGTCGGGCGTCATGTCCTCGAGCTCGGCCGGCGTGGGCGTCCGGGGGCCCGATCCGGCGTGGCCCGATCCGGGGTGCTCGGAGATGCTCATGACTTCGCTCCCAGCCACAGTGCGACACCGATGAGACTGGCGAGGCCCACGATGAAGGCGACGAGGCCTTCGGACACCGGGCCGATGCTGCCCAGCGGGTTACCACCGGGGTTGTTGTTGTCGCCGCTCACCGACTTGATGTAGGCGATGATGTCCTCCTTCTCGGCCGGCGCGAGCTGCCGGTCGGAGAACTTGGGCATGCTCTGGGGGCCGGAGAGCATGGCCGCGTAGATCTGCTCCTCCGACGCCGGGTCCAGGGGTGGTGCGAACTTGCCTGACGACAACGCACCGCCACGGCCGGTGAAGTTGTGGCAGGAGGCGCAGTTGAGCCGGAACAGCTCGCCGCCGCGCGCCGGGTCGGGGCCGCGCAGGGCCGCACCGGTGACCGCGGGGACGGTGGGGCCACCACCGTTGGACTGGATGAACGCGCCCAGGGCGTCGAGGTTGGCCTTGCCCTCGTCGGTCTCCGGGTTGAACTGCGGGAGCGTGGGCTTGCGCACGGCCTGCGCCTCCTGGCGCGCCAGCGGCATGCGGCCCGTGGACACCTGGAAGTACGCCGCCGCGTCGCCGACGCCGACGAGGCTCGGACCGTGGTCCTGCACGCCCTGCAGGTTGGCGCCGTGGCAGGAGATGCACGCGTTGTTGTAGAGCTGCTGACCCTTCGCGATCAGCGCGGCGTCGCCCTGGGCCTGGGCGACCTGGGCCGTCGGCGTGAGGACGGTGTAACCGACGCCCGCGGTGAGCAGTCCGATGCCCAGAGCGAGAGCGCCGGCCAGCCTGCGGCGGAAGCGGGTGCGCGGGCCACGCGGCGAGGATGCGGGTGGCCTCGGGGGAGATGTGGTGGTCATCGTCTGCGTCTTCTCAGCCCTTGCGATCGGCGGCAGGTGGCGGCGGTCAGCGGATGAAGTAGATGGTGGCGAACAGGCCGATCCACACCACGTCGACGAAGTGCCAGTAGTACGACACGACGATCGCGGCGGTGGCCTGGGCGGGCGTGAACTTGCTGAGCTTGGTGCGGATGATCAGGAAGATGAACGCGAGCAGGCCACCGATGACGTGCAGGCCGTGGAAGCCGGTCGCCAGGTAGAACACGGTGCCGTAGGCGCTGGAGGGGATCGTGGTGCCCTCCTCGACGAGCGTCCGGTACTCGTTGGCCTGGCCGAGCACGAAGATCGTGCCCATCAGCAGCGTCAGCAGGTACCAGCGCCGGAGGCCGAACACGTCGCCGCGCTCGGCTGCGAACACGCCGAACTGGCAGGTGAACGACGACGCCACGAGGACGATCGTCACCACCAGCGCGTAGGGCACGTCCAGCTGCGTCGGCGCAGGTGGCCACGTGTTGCCAGGAGGGTTCTGGGCGCGCGCGGTGAAGTAGATCGCGAACAGCCCGGCGAAGAACATCAGCTCGCTGGACAGCCAGATGATTGTTCCTACGCTGACCAGGTTGGGGCGGTTCAGTGAGTGGATCCGCCCGCTGATGTTGGGAGCCGCTGTCGTCACTCGGGCATTATGACCCCCGACCAACTTCTACAGCCTGTCGGGATACCCGGACGCGCGTCACGCTCCGCTCCACCAACGGTCGGGGGCCCGGGAGAGTTCCACTACAGTGCGGGCCGTGAGCAGCCCTGTCGCAGCCGAGACCCTCACCGTGCTCGTCTTCAGCCATCGCCCCGAGGTCCGTGAGGCCATCACGATGGCCGTCGGACGCCGCCCCGCGCCCGATCTCGGGCGCGTGAGGTTCGTGGAGGCCGGCGGCATCGCGGAGGTGATCGCCGCGGCCGACGCCGGTGGCATCGACCTCGCGATCCTCGACGGCGAGGCACAGCCCACCGGCGGCATGGGCGTCTCCCGTCAGCTCAAGAACGAGATCGACGACTGCCCGCCGATCATCGTCACCGTCCGCAGGCGCGACGACCGGTGGCTCGCCACGTGGTCGCAGGCCGACGCGGTGCTCGTGCACCCGCTCGACCCCCTCACCGCCGCCGAGACCGTCGCCGACGTCCTGCGCCGGTCGCGGGCAGGCGAGCTGCCCGCCGTCCGGGGCTGAGGAGGGTGGCCGGCTCCGCCGAATCCGCCGAATCCAAGGGCGCTGCGCAGACCTGGCCCGGGGTCCTCGCCCGGCTGATCCGCCACGAGGATCTCGACGCGGCCGACACCGCCTGGGTGATGGACCGCGCGCTGCAGGCCGAGGCCACCCCGGCCCAGCTCGGTGCCTTCCTGGTCGCCCTGCGCTCTAAGGGCGAGACCGCCACGGAGATCGCCGGCCTCGCCGAGGCGATGCTGAGCCACGCCAACCGCGTCACCGTGCCGGGGCGGGCGCTCGACATCGTCGGCACCGGTGGGGACCAGGCCCACACCGTCAACATCTCGTCGATGGCGGCCGTCGTGGCCGCGGCGGCGGGGGCGCCGGTGGTCAAGCACGGCAACCGGGCCGCGTCCTCGGCGTGCGGTGCCGCCGACGTGCTCGAGGCGCTGGGCGTCGCCATCGACCTGCCGCCCGCCCAGGTCGCGGCGTGCGTGGCTCAGGCCGGCATCGGGTTCTGCTTCGCGCCGGTCTTCCACCCGTCGATGCGTCACACCGGTCCGGTGCGGGGCGAGCTCGGGGTGCCGACGGCGATGAACGTCCTCGGGCCCCTGACCAACCCGGCGCAGCCGCCCGCCGCCCTGATCGGGTGCGCGGACCTGCGGCTCGCCCCCGTGATCGCGGAGGTCTTCGCCGGCCGCGGCGCCTCGGTGCTCGTGGTGCGCGGCGACGACGGACTCGACGAGCTGACCACCACCACGACCAGCACCGTCTGGGTCGTCGCCGGTGGCGAGGTGCGGCAGGAGACGTTCGATCCGGCCCCGCTGGGCATCGGCGTCGCGACCCGCGAGGACCTGCGGGGCGGGGCGGCCGACGTCAACGCCGCCGTGTTCCGCGCGCTGCTGGCCGGGGAGCGGGGGCCGGTGCGCGACGCCGTGCTGCTCAACGCCGCGGGCGCGCTCCTGGCGTTCGACGGCACCGCGGCCGACCTCGCCGGGGCGTTCCCCGCCGCGCTGGAGCGCGCAGCCCAGGCCGTCGACAGCGGTGCGGGCGAGGCCCTCCTGGCCCGCTGGGCGGAGCTGTCCACGACCCTCCGCTCCACCGCCGCCTGATCACCGCGCACCGGTTCCGGGCAGTGGTCGCCCGGCCCGCATCGGTGCCCGGTCAGTCCAGGCCGACGGAGAACGTGGCCTCGGTGTCGGCGCGGGAGTACGAGCGGAACGCGATGTGCGTGTCGGTGCGCTGCACGCCGGCGATCTTGCTCAGCCGGCCCGCGATGACGTCGGCGAGCTGCTCGTGCTGGGCGACCTTGACCACGGCGACGAGATCGACGTCGCCCGCGCAGGAGTAGACCTCGCTGACTCCGTCGAGGTCCGCGATGGCCTGCGCCGTCTCGGGGATGCGGTCGGCGGCGGTGTGCACCAGGACGATCGCGGTGATCACGACGGCTCCCTCGGGTAGGTCATCTCGGCCGCCCGGACCCTAGTCCAACTCCACCTCCACCTCGACGGGGCGGGCGCGCGCCGCCCAGCTCGCCCACGAGCCCGCGCCCGACGCGGGTTCGGCCCACGGTGGGTCGCTGTACACGAGCCGGGTGCCGTCGTTCGACAGCCAGCGGTGCAGCAGGCCCACCTCCTCCGCCGGCGCCCCGCGCAGGGGCCCCCGCTCGGGCAGCACGGTCTGTGCGCCGAGGCGCAGCGCGTCGATGACGGGCATCGGGGCCACCCCGCGCCGGGCCACCCCGGCGGCTGCGAGCCGCCCGTACCGCACGACCGCGACCTCCCAGCCGCCCCGGCCGTCGGTACGGGCCCCGACCACCTCGGGCAGGGCGGCCAGCGTGGCGAGCCGCTGTGCCCGGCCCAGGGCCAGCACGAGCCCGGCCAGCCGGTCGCGGCGCTGCGCGGCCACCTCGTAGCGCTGCTGCTCCCCGAGCGCCTCGACCTCCGCGGCGAGCCTGCGCAGCGGCCCGTCGTCCGAACCGGCGACGAGACGCGCCACCGCCTCCACCGCGGGGGCGTACTCGGCGGGCGTCTGCAGGCCCGCGCACGGCGCCGCGCACCGCCCCATCTCGTGCAGCGCGCACGCCGACGCCGACGCCCCGTGCGCCGGGATCCGCTGGGTGCAGGGGCGCAGCGGCACGGCATCGAGCACCGTCTCGACGGCCGAGACCGCCGCCTGCTTCGAACGGAACGGCCCGAACGCCCCCTCACGCGGCGTGGCGACCACGGACAGTCGGGGGAACGCCTCGGTGGTGGGCGTGACCCACCAACCGCGGTGCAGGTTTCGCGACCGCCGGTTGTAGCGGGGCTGGTGGGCGGCGATGAGCCGCAGCTCCCGCACCGACGCCTCGAGCGCGTGGGCGCACACGACCGTGTCGACGCGTTCGGCGAGCGCCACCATGTCGCGCACCCGCCTGCGCCGCTCGCCCGCGGTGAAGTAGCTGCGCACCCGCCGTCGCAGGTCGCCGCTGGTGCCCACGTAGAGCACCTCGTCGCGCGGCCCGCGGAACAGGTACACCCCCGGCGCCGACGGCACGTGCTCGGCGAGTCGCCGCTTCTGGCGCTGCCCCTGGGTGGGTCGGTGCGGGGCCGACTCGCGGGCCAGCGCGAGCAGCTCCTCCAGGCTCTGGACGCCCAGGTTGCCCACGCGCTCCAGCAACCGGTGCAGCACCTCGACCGTGGTGCGGGCGTCGGACAGCGCCCGGTGGTTCGGGGTGGTGGCCGTGCCGAACAGCTGCGCGAGCGCCCCGAGCCGGACGCTGGGCGCCTCGTCGCGGCTCAGGACGGCCCGGGCGAGACGCGCCGTGCACAGCACCGGCGGTCGGGGCCAGACGTGCCCGTGCCGTTCACACGCGGCGCGCAGGAACCCGGCGTCGAACGGGGCGTTGTGGGCCACCAGCACCGAGCCGCGCAGGAACTCCAGCACCGTGGGCAGCACGGCGGGCAGGCGCGGCGCATCGGCGATCATCGCGGTGGTGATGCCGGTGAGGGCCACGATGTGCGGCGGCACGCCCGTGCCGGGGTCGACGAGCGTGGCGAGCTCGGCCACCTGCTCCCCGCCGCGCACCTTCACCGCCCCGACCTCGGTGATGGAGTCGGTGGTGGGGGCGCCGCCCGTGGTCTCCAGGTCGAGCACGACGAACGTGACCTCGCGCAGCGGCGTGCCCAGCTCGTCGAACGACAGCTGCGGTGATCGTGCGGGCCGGGGAGCGGTCACGGTGCCGCACGCTATCGACGCTCACCGACAGAATCGTTCGGTCTCGATCCGGGGCATCCGACGCCGAGTCGTCGGTGCAACGGCGTGAACGCACGTAACCTGGTGCGATGTCCGCGATGCCCGCCGGCTCGCCCGGATCCCCCGACGGGGTCCACGCCGTCCCGGCCGAGGTCGAGCCGGACGACGCGGTGTCCGCCGGCGCGGCCGTGCCGGTCGACTGGTCGCGCCTGCCCGACGCCGTGCGCGGCAGGCTCGCCGACCTGGCGGCCACCGCGGTCGGCGGCATGCAGCCCGGCGAGGTGCCGGTGCCGCTGCGCCGGTTCGCGCGGTTCACCCAGGCCAAACGGGCCAAGCTCGCGGGCCCGGCGCTGATGGACGAGCTGGAGGGCTCGCCGGTGTTCCGTACGGCCGTCGTGGCGTGGTGGGACGAGCACCGCCCGGGTGAGCTCGTGCCCGCGAGCGACGACCCGTTGACCGCCGCCGCGGCCGCGGTGCTGCAGGGCCACGCGTCGGCCGGTGAGGCGGTGGCGGCCGCCGCGCGTCGTGGTGATGTCGTCGAGCTGCGCGCCGAGCGCGACGAGGCGCTGTCGCGCGTCGACAAGCTGACCGTGGAGCTCGAACGCCTCCGGAGCGAGCTCACGGAGGCCCGCGCGCAGGCCCGCACGGCGGGGGACCACCGCGACGCCGAGTACCAGCAGCTGCGCCGCCGAGTCTCCGAGCAGGGCGCCCGGCTGCGGGCGGCGCTCGACGCGCGCACCGCGGGGGAGCAGGCCGTCGAGGACCTGCGCCGCGTG
>NZ_JAOPWR010000369.1 GCF_025965585.1 Pseudonocardia sp. | reverse complement strand
CTCCACATCGACCACAGCGGCGGGCTCGCACCGGTGGTGTTCGCCGCCTGGATGGCCGGCCGCGACCACCCGCTGACCGTGGTCGGCCCGGCCGGTTCCGACGACCAGCCCGGGTCGGCTCGGTGGTGCGAGTTGCTGTTCGGCACCGATGGGGCGTGGAGCTACCTGCACACCTTCGACGGGTTCGGCATCGACTCCCGCGAAACGCCGAGCGACCCGGCGAGCGATGCGGTGACCGAGGTACTGGACCTCGGAGACCTGCAGGTCACCTCCGTCGCGGTTCCGCACGGAATGATGCCGTCGGTCGCCTACCGGATCGACGCCGCTGATGCATCGGTGGTGTTCTCCGGTGACGTGTCGGCCTACCACCCGCCGCTCGCCGCGCTCGCCCATCGCTGCGGCCTTCTGGTGCACGACATGGCCCTGCCCGAACGGGACGTGCCGCACGGTCACCTGCACGCCAAGCCCTCTGAAGTCGGCAGGCTCGCGGCCGACGCCGAGTGCGCTGCGCTGCTGCTCACCCACGTCATGCCGGCTCTCGAACCCGAGCGGGGGCAGGCGGAGCGTCTCGTCGTCGACCGCTACCGAGGCGCGGTCAACTGGGCGCAGGACCTGGCAGTCCACGCGGTACCGACCCGACATCGGGAGCGGACGGGCCAGTAGGCGAATCAGCCGCCGCCACCGACCGGTCGACTCCACCGCCCCACGGCTACGACCCGGGGGTATGGCGCGGGTCATGCGGTCTGGCCGTGGTCGCTGCCGTCCGGGCTCCCGCCCATCACGCGCAGCATCGGCATCCCGCCCGATCGCGCGAACCGCACCACCAGCGCCGCGGCCACGACGAGGAACACGATGTCGAGCCAGGTGGTGTAGTTCCAGGAGATGCCCTCGTCGGGCAGGTGTGCGCGCCCCCGGTCCGGCACCAGCCCGAGACCGCCGAACACCAGTTCGGCGACGTAGCCGGCGATCGCGGCGGCGGCGTAGAACGCCGCGGAGAGGAACGCGGCCATCCTGAGGCCGTAGTAGCGGCGGTAGATGTTCAGGACGGGCAGGATGATCAGGTCGGCGAAGATGAACGCCACCACGCCGCCGAAGCTGATGCCGCCGGTCCACAGCACCACCGCGAGCGGCACGTTCCCGATCGAGCAGACAAAGCTGATCACGGCGACCAGCGGCCCGACCAGTGGGCCCCACACGGCGGCAGCGGTGGGGTGGCCGGTGAGGAACAGGCTCTGCCAGAACGCGTCGGGCACCCACGCTCCGATCGCGCCCGCGATCAGCAGACCGCCGACGAGGTCCTTCCAGATCGCCGCCCACTCCATCACGAACACGTGCGAGACGGACGTGAACGCCTCCGGCGAGAACAGCCGCTGCCGCAACGACCCGTCGCGCTGCACGGACATGTCCATCGCCGCGTGGCCCTCCATCGACCCGGCCAGCCCCTTCTCGGCCTGACGGCGTGCCTCGTCGAGGAGCTTGCGGCGCAGGCCGAGCCGGAACACCACCGCGAGCGCGACGATCATGATCGGGCCACCGACGAACTCGGCGACGGTGAACTGCCAGCCCATCAGCAGCGCCAGGATCACCCCGAGCTCGACGACGAGGTTGGTGGAGGCGATCTCGAACGCCATCGCCGCGGTGAAGTTCGCGCCCTTGCGGAACAGCGACCGCGCCAGCGCCACCGCGGCGTACGAGCACGACGACGACGCCGCGCCCAGCCCGGCGGCCAGCGCGAGGGTGCGAGGACGGTCGTCGCCGAGCAGCCGCACGATCGTCGCGCGGCGCACCACCGCCTGCACCACCGCCGACAGCGCGAACCCGAGGATCAGCGCCCACAGGATCTCCCAGGTCATCGACCCGGCCAGCCCGAACGCATGCCCGATCGCGTCCATGACCACCACCTCCACTCACGGCCACTGATACCTAGGGGGGGTATTGCTGCGGGCATTGCTACGCCCGTGCGGTACCCGTGTCAACGGGAGGCGCAGCGAATCGAGGCGGAGGTCACCACCGCCGGTGAACCTACGACTGGGCGCGGGTGCGGCGTCCGGGGTGGGTGGGCCGCCCGATCGCAGTGACGGCGGGGGCACCGTTGGGCCGGAGGCGTGACCCGACGCGCAGTCATCGCCTTCGTCCGACACTCCGGTCGTGGGGATCGGTGGGAGCTGCTGTCCGGCCGACCACGGAACAGGTGTCGGCCGAGCGGTTCGCTCACGGAGAGGTCGACGAGCAGGAGTACCGGCAGCGCCTTGACACACTGCGGGGCGGGCCTCGGTCAGTCGTCACACGCTGATCGGGGGTCAGCGTGGCAGCGCTGTGAGGAACTTCTGGGCGATCGGGTTGGACGGGACGTGGCTGGTCTGGCCGTTCTCGACGAACACGGCGAAGGCGAGATCGCCCTGGATCCCGGTGAACCAGGAATGGGCCTGCGGCGGGTCCCCGTGCTCGGCCGTGCCGGTCTTGCCGAGCACCGGGCCGCCGGGAACGCCGCCCAGAGCGGTGGCCGTCCCATCCGTGACGACGGCGCGCATGACCGTCCGCAGGTCCGGCAGGGTGGCAGCGGGTGGCGCGGGTGGTGGATTCTTCGCCGTGGCGGGCTGACCGGCCACCAGCGAGGGTGTCGGGGTGGAGCCGTGGGCGACGGTCGCGGCGATGAGGGCTTCGGAGAACGGGCTGACCAGGTCGGTGCCTTGGCCGAACGCGTTGGCAGCCTGCCCGGCCGCGTCGGTCGCGGGAGTGAACGCGCCGCTGAAGGACGGTGTGGGGAGCTGCCAGCCGGCACCGAAGCCGAAGGTGGCGGCGGCGTGGGCCAGCGCATCGGCGGGCAGCTTCTGCGAGAGCAGCGAGAAGCTGGTGTTGCAGGAGTTCGCGAACGCCCGGGTGAACGTGACGGTGCCCAGATCGAAGTTGTTCTCGTTGGGGATGGTCCGCCCGTCGATCGTGACCTGACCAGGGCAGGGCACCGTGGTGTCGGGGCCGGCGGTGCCGGTGGCCAGCACCGCGTCGGCGGTGACGATCTTGAAGGTGGAGCCGGGCGGGTACTGCCCCGCGAGCGCGATGTCGAAGGGCGCGGTCGCGCTGTTCGCCACGGCCACGACGGCTCCCGTGGAGGGCCGGATCGCCACGATCGCGGCAGCGAGCGGGACCCCGGCAAGGGCGGACTCGGCTGCCCGCTGCACGCCCAGGTCCAGCGTGGTGTGCAGAGCGGCGCCGGGTGCGCCGGCGATCCGGCCGACGGGGAGCGTGGTGTGCTGCGCGGTGGCGATGGTGATCGTCGCGCTCGCGGTGCCGGCGAGCTGGGAGTTGAAGGACTGTTGCAGCCCGGACACCCCGATCTGGTCGGACGCGAGGAACCCGGGGCCCGCCGCTCGGAGGGCGTCGGCGGTGGGTCGGGTGACCTCGCCCAGCAGAGGCTGGGCGAACCCGGGGGTCGGGCCGGTGATCTGGGTGCCGCTCTGGAAGACCGTGCCGGGCAGGTCGTGGATCTGGGCGGCGACCGCCTCGTAGTCGCTGCGGCGCAGCGTGATGACGGGGACGAACGCGGTCGGGGCCGCTTTGCCCACGTCCGCGGAGATGGTCGACGCGTCGACGTGCAGTACCCGGGCCAGGGTGGTGGACAACGACCCGGTGTCGGTGGCGAGCTTCGGCTCGATCCCGACGGTGACCGTGGCGACGGGGGTCGCCAGCGGCTGCCCGGACGCGTCGAGGATCGGCGCCCGGTCGGGCAGCGTCCTGTCCACCACCAGGGCGTCACCCGTCCTGAGGTCGGGATGGACGTCCTGGAGCTGCCAGTGCACCCGCCACTGACCGTCGCTGCCCTTCGCCGTCGCCACCTGGCCGTCGTAGGTCCAGGGCCGCCCGAGGCCGGCCAGATCCCACGACGCCGCGAACGGGACGGATGCCGTGCCGCTGCCGGTGGTCGTGGACAGGCCGGGCGTCAGGCGGGCGCCCGTCGGGTCCAGCGCGGAGAGGACCGGTCTCAGTGCCGGCGTGGCTGCGGCCGGGTCGTCGGTGGCTGCCGCGGCCGCCGTCCCGTCGTTGCGGGCCAGCGCCGACAGGAACGTCGTGGCGGCGGTGACCGACGGGTCCTCGCCGGCAGAGCAGGCGCTCACCACCAGCGCGACCACGATCGCACCGGCAGCCGCCCGCCGGGCGCCACCCCGGCCCCGGTGAGATGCCCTGTCTGCCATCACCACTCCTGCTCACGCGATCGACCTGCGCGCAGGCTAGACCGTGGTGTTCAGGATCGGAGGTACCAGCCGCTCGGCTACTGCTCGTAGTCGCTCGGGGAGATCAACATAGCCATATCAGTCCGGGTGAGGTTGCTCGATAATGACCAGCGACGACGAACGACGAGATCACCGAAACAACATCCCTGCGGTCAGAGCCAGTGTCGAGCAAGAAGGACGAACAATGCCCAACGACGAAAACGCCACCGCACCGTTCTCGTCCTACGCCGCCGAGATCTACCTGCGGGGGCTCGGTGACACGCGTCCCTCCTACCCCACCGATCCCGCGCAGCTCGAGGGCGCCGCCCGCGCGGTGCTGGCCGACGGGCCCTACGGGTACGTGGCCGGGGGAGCGGGGTCCGGCGCGACGATGCGCGCCAACCGGGAGGCTTTCGACCGGTACGGCCTGGTGCCCCGCATGCTGCGCGACACCACCGCGCGCGACTGGTCGACCACCCTGCTCGGCACGACGATGCCCGCGCCGCTGCTGCTCGCCCCGATCGGCGTGCTGTCGATCATGCACAAGGACGGCGAGCTGGCGGTGGCACGCGCGGCGGCGGAGCTGGGGGTGCCGATGGTGCTGTCCACAGCGTCGTCGCACAGCATCGAGGAGGTCGCCGAGGCCTCCGGCACGGGCCCTCGCTGGTACCAGCTCTACTGGCCCACTGAGGACGAGGTGACGGTCAGCATCCTCGCCCGCGCCCGGGCGGCCGGGTTCACCACGCTCGTCGTCACGCTCGACACGTGGACGCTCGGCTGGCGCCCGATGGACCTCGACGGCGCCTACCTGCTGTTCCTGCGCGGCGTCGGCACCGCCACGCCGTTCTCCGACCCCGCCTTCCGCGCGGGCCTCGCCAAGGCCCCCGAGGACGACCTGATGGCCGCGGTCGGGCGCTGGGTGCCGATGTTCACCGGCACCGCGCTGCGCTGGGACCGCCTCGACCTCATCCGCGAGCACTGGGACGGCCCGATCGTGCTCAAGGGCATCCAGCACGTCGACGACGCGCTGCGGGCGCTCGACGCCGGGATGGACGGCATCGTCGTCTCCAACCACGGCGGCCGCCAGGTCGACCGCGCGATCGGCTCGCTCTCCACCCTGCCGGGCATCCTCGCCGCGGTGGACGGCCGCGCACCGGTCCTGTTCGACTCCGGCATCCGCACCGGGGCCGACGCCGCCGTGGCGCTCGCCCTGGGGGCCGACGCGGTGCTGCTGGGGCGCCCGTACTCCTACGGGCTCGCGCTGGGCGGGCAGGACGGCGTCCGGCATGTGGTGCGCAGCGTGCCGGCTGAGCTCGACATCACGCTCGCCCTGTCCGGATTCGCGGACCTCGCGTCCCTGCGGGCGGCGTCCGATGCGGTGACGCACCTGCGCTGACGTGCGCCGGAAGGCTGTGCGCGGACGACACGGCCGGGACGGTGTCCTCCGCGCACCGCGGGTGTGGCGACGGGGTCGCGGCGCGGGGATCCCTGCCGATGCCATAGTGGTGCCTGGCGCCACCGAGCGGTTCGGGGCCCGGGAGAGGGAGGACGGCGTGGAGGGGGTCACCGCTCTGCTCGCCGCGCTGCTCACCATGCTGCACCGGTCGGTGTCCCCGGACGTCTGCCCGGGCGGGTGGCCGTGGGCCGTGTCCGCGCTGGGCGTCGGGGTCGGGCTGCTGCCCACCGTCGGTGCGCTGATCGTCGCCCTGCTGCGCAGGCGCATCGGGTCGCACTACGGCGCTGCCGAGGCGTTCGTGCTGGCCTCCGCGGGCATCGTCACCGCGGGGCTGCTGCCGCTGACCGTGTTCATGGCCACCGCCCGCATCTTCACCGCGGCCGCCACCGGCGGCGTCTCGGGCCTTGGGCGCGCAGGCGTGCGCTCGCTCGGGAGCGACGCGTGCTTCGCGCTCGGCTCGCAGGCCGACTACCTCGGCAGCGGCAGCGTCGCCGACGCGTTCAGCGGTGCCGATCCCGTCCGCCTCGGCCTCGCCCTGTTCCTGCTGCTGCTCGCCCCGCTGTTCACGGCCCTGTTCGTGCTCACGCAGGCCCGGCTGGCGCTTCGCCGCGGGCCGCGCTGGCCGTCGAAGTTCTTCTGGGTGCCCGTCCTCGCGGTCGCCTTCCTCACCGTCAGCGTCCCGGCCGGCACCGCGGGCCAACTCTGGCTCGGCGCCGCGCTCGGGTCGTTCCTGGGGATCGTCATCGTGCTCGTGGCGGGTACGCCGTCGCGGGAGGTCGTGCGGCGCTCGCTCGCCCCACCGGAGCCCGCCCGCCGCCCGGTCGCGAGCCCACCGAGCCGATCGGTGGCCGCGCCCGCGAGCCGATCCGTCGCCACCGCGGCGCCCGCCGAGCCCCGGCAGAAGCTCTCCGACCGGCTGGCCGAGCGGTTCGCCGCCCGCCAGGCCGTGCCGCCCGTCGTGCCGGTGCCACGCCCCGCTCCCGAGCGGACGGCCGCGGCGCCGGTCGGCCGGGCCAACCCGCCCACCCTCGTGGCCGGCGCCCCGCTGTTCCCGGCCCCGCCGACGCCGCGCTTCCGGCTGATCCGCAGGCTCGGTTCGGGCGGCTTCGGCCGCGTCTGGCTGGCCCAGGACGCAAAGCTGGGGCACGTGGTGGCGCTCAAGGCCGCCCACGCCCCGGACGCCGAGACCGAGCAGCGCATCCAGCGCGAGGCCCAGGCCCTGGCCGCCGTGCGCCACCCGCACTGCGTCCGCATCCACGACCTCGTCCCGGCCCGCAGTGACCCCGGCCTCGCCGAGCTCGACGGCATGGTCATCGTCATGGGCTACGTCGAGGGCTCCTCGCTGGGCGACCTCGTGCGCTCCCGCGGCGTGCTCGACGACGTCGCCGCCGCCCGCGTCTGGCTCAGCCTCGCCGGCGCCCTGCACGCCGCCCACCAGCAGGGCGTGCTGCACCGCGACGTCAAACCCGGCAACGTGGTGGTGGACCAGGGCGGGTTCGCCCACCTCATCGACTTCGGCATCGCCCGCAAGTCCGGCGACGCCACGATGACCCAGACCGGCTTCGTGCTCGGCACCCCCGACTTCCTCTCGCCGGAGGCGGCGTGCGGCGAGCGGGCCACACCAGCGTCCGACGCCTGGCAGCTCGCGGCCACCGTGTCGTTCGCGCTCACCGGGCAGCCGCCGCGGGGCGGCCATGCCGACGCCGTGTCGGGGCTGCGGGCGGCCGCGTCCGGGGCGGCGCTGTCGCACCTGCCGCGGCGCACGGCCCACCTCGCGCTGCTGCAGGCGGCGATGGACAACGACCCCGCCCGCCGGCCCCCGCTGCCGGCGGTCCAGCGTGCGCTCGCGGACTGGCTGCAGCGCAACGGCACCTCCGTCACGGGTCCGGTGACCGTCGGCATCCGGGTGCGGTGACCGGCCGGATCGTCGGCCTCGTGGGCCTGGTGCCGGCAGGTTGCGGGTACCGCGATCACGCGGACCTCCGATCACCTAGTCAGAAGGCGTCCAGGGCCAGCACCACGGCCAGGCCGATGCCCGCCAGCGCGATCCCGACGCGCAGCAACGTGGCCGGGATCCGGCGCGACACCACGGGCCCGACGCGCGCCCCCGCGAGCAGCCCGATGGCCAGCGGGAGCGCGGCCAGCCAGTCGACGTGCCCGAACACCGCGAACCCGATGGCCGCGACTCCGTTGGCCAGGCCCAGCAGCACGTTCTTGAGCGCGTTGCCCTGCAGCAGCGACACCGGCAGGCTGACGAGGATCAGCGCCAGCATGAGCACGCCCGCCGCGGCGCCGAAGTAGCCGCCGTACACCGCCACCGCGAAGATGCCGGCGAGCACGGCGGCGCTCGTGCGGGGCGGGCCCGCGGCCGGCTCGGGCACGGGCCGGAACCACGGCTGGAACAGCAGCACCACCGACGCCCCGCCCACGAGGAACGGCACGATCCGCTCGAAAGTGCCGGGCGGCGTCAGCAGCACGAGCCCGGCCCCGAGGGCCCCGCCGGTGCCGGTGAGCAGCGCGAACCGCTTGACGGTCGCGCCCTGCCCGGCCAGCTCGGGGCCGGAGCCGGTGACCGAGCCGATCGAGCTGCACGTCAGGGCGACGGTGTTGGTGACGTTGGCGATGACGGGGGGCAGCCCCGCGGCGAGCAGGGCGGGGTAGGAGAACAGCGACGCGAGCCCCGCGATCGACCCCGACAACCCCGCCCCGACGCCCGCGAGGACGAGCAGGAGGAAGGTGCCGACGGTCATCTCCACGACCCTATCCGCGCACCGTGCAGACACGGTGGCCGCCGTGCGAACGTCACAGCATCTGCACGGGCGTCCCGGGTAGAGGGGCGGGATCATGATCGCCCGATCGGATGGTTCGCCATGGCAACCGGATCCATGGTCCACACGTCCTCAGTTGTAGGGGCACAGACCACAGGATCGGGGGATCTCATGATCAGGAAACGAGGACGCGGGCTCGTGCTCGCCGTCGGGGTGCTGGGGGTGATCGCCGCGGGATGCTCGGCGAATGCGACTCTGGCGCCCACCGCACCGCCGACCACGGAGCCGGTCGCCGCAGCGACCCCGGCCGGCGCCGCCACGCCCGGTGTCACGTCCGACCCGCCGGCACCGGCGCCGGCGGACACCAACCCGGCGAACTGCGCCACGTCGGAGCTGAAGGGCTCGCTCGGGCCGTCGGAGGGAGCCGCCGGTTCGGTCGTCCAGACCCTGTTGCTCACCAACGTCGGCACCCGCACGTGCGAGCTCCGCGGCTTCCCGGGCGTCTCGTACGTGGCGGGCGAGGACGGCCACCAGGTCGGCCCGGCCGCCGCGATGTCCGGCCCGCGCGGCGGTGAGGTGCAGCTGGCGCCCGGGAAGTCGGCGGGCGCGGCGCTGAAGCTGGTCAACGTCCAGAACTACGACACCGCGGTCTGCAAGCCCACCCCGGTGCGCGGCCTGCGCGTGTACCCGCCCGGCGACACCTCGTCGCTCTACGTTCCGCGCGACGGCACCGGCTGCGCGGGCACGCCGCCCGGGGACCAAATCACCGTCCAGACGGTGACCGCCCAGTAGTCGTCAGCGGTGCAGGGTCGCTCCCTTGAGGACCTTGTCCACCGCGTTGCGGGGGCCGTGCACGGCGAGGCCGACGAGATCGAGGTCTGCGCCGGGCACGGCCGCCGCCGCATTGTCGAGGTGTTCCACGCCCACCTGCACCGGCGTGCGGGGGAGTGCGAGGCGATCTAGGGGAACATGGCTGCCTTCGGGCTGGGCGCCGCCGGCCGGTTGACGCCGATCGCGGAGTCGAGCACGGCGCGCCTGCGCATCAGGGCCCGCGACAAGGCCTGACCCGCCGGGGCAGGATGTGCGCGTGACCTACCTCGCGGACCCCTCGCGCTACGAGAACGCTCTCTACCGCCGCACCGGCCGCAGCGGCCTCGACCTGCCCGCGATCTCGCTGGGCCTGTGGCACAACTTCGGTGACGACATGCCCCTCAACACCCAGCGCGCGATCCTGCGCCGGGCGTTCGACCGCGGTGTCACCCACTTCGACCTCGCCAACAACTACGGCCCGCCCTACGGCAGCGCGGAGAAGAACTTCGGCACGATCTTCGCCCAGGACTTCCGGCCCTACCGTGACGAGCTGGTGCTCTCCACGAAGGCCGGCTACGACATGTGGCCGGGCCCGTACGGACAGGGCGGCGGCTCGCGGAAGTACCTGCTGTCCAGCCTCGACCAGTCGCTGGCCCGCATGGGCGTCGACTACGTGGACATCTTCTACAGCCACCGCTTCGACCCGACCACGCCGCTCGAGGAGACGATGGGCGCGCTCGACACGGCTGTCCGTTCCGGCCGCGCGCTGTACGCCGGCATCTCCTCCTACAGCGGCGAGCGCACCCGTGAGGCCGTCGCGATCCTGCGCGAGCTCGGCACGCCGCTGCTGATCCACCAGCCGTCCTACTCGATGCTCAACCGCTGGATCGAGGAGGACCTGCTCGACGTCCTCGGCGAGGAGGGCGTGGGCTGCATCGCGTTCTCGCCGCTGGCGCAGGGCATGCTGACCAGCAAGTACCTCGACGGTGTCCCGCAGGGCTCGCGCGCCTCGCAGGACAAGTCGCTCTCGCCGGACCTGCTCACCGACCAGACGCTCCACCACGTCCGCGCGCTGAACGAGATGGCGGCCGCGCGTGGCCAGTCGCTCGCCCAGATGGCCCTGGCGTGGGCCCTGCGCGACGAGCGCGTGACGTCGGTGCTGATCGGCGCGAGCAGCGTCGTCCAGCTCGACGACAGCCTGGGCGCGCTGGACACCCTGGCGTTCACCGACGACGAGCTGGGCGCCATCGACAAGCACGCCGTCGAGGGCGGGATCAACCTGTGGAAGACCTCCAGCGACTCGTGATCGCACTCGGATGATCTCCCGGCAGCGTACCCGGATGTGTACGCATTCGGGTACGCTACCCGCGTGAAGCCACCCGAGGTGCTGTCGTTCCGGGAGTTCCGCGCAGGCCTGGCCGCCACGTTCAAGCGCGTCCAGGGCGACGGACCGGTGTTCGTGGGCGCCCATCGCAAGCCCGAGGCCGTCGTCATGTCGGTGGCGCACTACCGGGATCTCGTCGAGGCGTCCGAGCGCCGCCAGGCCGTCGCGGAGGCGCTGGCCTCGGTGCGGGCGGAGGGGCTCGAACCCGACGAGGACGTCGTCACCATGTTCGCCGCGGTCAGCGCGGGGGAGCTCAGCTCCGACGCGCTGCGTGAGCAGATCCTGGCGCGCTACCGCCGGTGACCTGGGACCCCTACCTGGACCTCGACTCCGGGGTCCTGCGCAACCTGCTCGGCATCACCGACGCCGACGAGCTGCGCCGGGCCGAGGCCGGACTCTCCGCGTCGCGGATCTACGACCTCGCCCGGGCCCCGTTGCCGGGCGGCTACGACCTGCCCCACCTGCAGGCGTTCCACCGTCGCATCTTCGGCGACATCTACGACTGGGCCGGTGAGCTGCGCACCGTCTCGATCGGGCGGGGCGCCCTGTTCTGTCTCCCCGAGCACATCGCCGGCGACGCCGAGGAGCTGTTCGCCTGGCTCGCCCGTACCGGCCACCTGCGCCACCTGGACCGCGAGGACTTCGTCGACGGCCTCGCCGAGCTGCTTTCCGACCTCAACGCACTGCACCCGTTCCGTGACGGCAACGGCCGTGCGCAGCGGGCATTCGTCGCGCAGTTCGCCCATGACGCCGGCCATCCCGTGCGCTGGTCGGCGATGGATCCCGAGGAGAACGTGACGGCGTCCCGCGCGGCGCACGAGGGCGACGACGGCCCGCTGCGTGCAATGCTCGACAAGCTCGTCCGGCAGGCCGTCACGTAGCCGCGGACCGCACGAACCGGTCCCGGCCCGCGGGCACACCCACGATCGCCTGCGGCACGAACAGCACCAGTACCAGCAGCAGCGGCACGGTCCACGTGCCGGTGAGGTCGTGCAGCAGCCCCACCGCGAACGGACCGGCCGCTGCCACCGTGTACCCCACGCTCTGAGCCATTCCCGAGAGCTGGGAGGCGTGAGCCGGGTCGGGGGAGCGCAGGCCCATGAACGTCAGCGCCAGCCCGAGGGCCGCACCCTGCCCCAGCCCGAGCACCGCCATCGACGCGATCTCCGCGCCCGGCACGGCCAGCACCCCGAGCAGACCCACCGCGGTCACCGCCGTCACCCCGACCGCGAGCAGCCGCTGGCGGGGGATCGCCGTGGCCAGCAGCGGGGCCAGGAGCCCGCCCACGATGCCGGTGAGGCTGGACAGCGACAGCAGCAGCCCGGCCGTGCCGGCGTCGAAGCCGCGCTCCACGAACACCGCGGGCAGCCACGAGGCCAACGCGTAGTAGGTCAGCGACTGCAGACCCATGAACGCCGTCACCTGCCACGCCAGCGGGCTGCGCCAGAGCCCTGCCACCCGGGCCGCGCCCATGACGGTGCCGCGGCCACGCACCTGGGGCAGCCAGCACAGCAGCGCCAGCAGCGCGAACAGGCCCCACATGCCCAGTCCGCCCCTCCAGTCCAGACCGGTGGCACGGGCCAGCGGCACCGTGATCCCGGCCGCGAGCGCACCACCGGCCGAGATCGACATCGAGAACAGGCCGGTCATGAGGCCGGTGCGGTGGGCGAAGTCTCGCTTGATCAGCGCCGGCAGCAGGACGTTGCCCGTGGCGATCGCGGCCCCGGCCAGCACGGTGCCGGCGAACAGCGCCACAGTCGCGGGGATCAGCCGGACGGCGAAGCCGACGCACAGCAGCGCCAACGCGACCAGCAGTGCC
Organism: Pseudonocardia sp.; assembly: GCF_025965585.1. Lineage (GTDB taxonomy): Bacteria > Actinomycetota > Actinomycetes > Mycobacteriales > Pseudonocardiaceae > Pseudonocardia. The sequence continues at coordinate 2,694 of NZ_JAOPWR010000369.1, read as the reverse complement.
CGCTCGATCCCGATCCGACGTGCCAGCCGGGGCGCGATCGGGGCCAGCAGGCCGAAGCACAGCACCGGCAGCGCCGTCAGCACGCCAGCCGCCGTGGCCGACAGCCCGGCGCTCACGCGGATCTCCGTCAGCAGCGGCGACACCCCGACCACGGCCGGGCGCAGGTTCGACGCGATGAGGACGACCCCGACGCCGACCCACCACACTGGGGTGGTGCTCGTCCGCGGCGGTGGCGCGACCGTGGCGGTCACCGGTGCCCGACGGTGCGCGTCACCAGGGCGCGCGCGGCGTCGAGGTAGGTGTCGGCTGCGGCGCGGGCGGCGTCGGGGTCCCGGGCCTCGATCGCAGCGGCGAGCTCCTCGTGGCCGGGGAAGCCCACCGGGTCGTCGTCCAGCTCGTCGACCTCGGTGACGCTGCGCTGCACGGCCTCGGTCAGCCCGGCGTACAGGTCGATGAGCACGGGGTTGCCGGTCGCAGCGACGACGGCCTCGTGGAACGCCAGGTCGGCGGCCGCGAACGCCGCGCGATCGCTGCTGTCGCACGCCTCCCGGCGAGCGCGGGCCGCCTCCCGGATCGCGGCCATGTCGGCGTCGGTGCGCTGCTCGGCGGCCGCCACCGCGGCGTCGCGTTCGAGGCTGGTGCGCACGGCGAGCACGTCCAGCACGGTGGAACGACGCGCCCGGCGCAGGAAGGCGGCACCGAGGTCGCTGGTGGCCCGGACGTAGGTGCCGTCACCGCGCCGCGGTTCGAGCAGGCCGGCGTGCTCGAGCGCGCGCACGGCCTCGCGCACCGTGTTGCGGCCGACGCCGAGTGCTGCGACCAGCTCCGGTTCCGACGGGATCTTGGACCCAACCGGCCACTCACCCGCGCCGATCAGCCCCTCGAGCTGGGCCATCACCTCGTCGCACACCCGTCCCGAACGCACCGTCGTCAACACAGGAGACAACCTAACATCCCATGTTTGCCAGCTCCCGTTATCGCACGCGCAGCGCCGGCGGCCGCTACGACTGGGACGTGGCCGACGCCGTGCTGAAGCAGAGCGCCGGCGTGGAGCTCCGGTTCACCGTGTGCTCCACCTCGCGGCGGACCGCGCGCGAGCCGACCGACCTCCTGCGCCCTCGCCGGCCCACGACCGGTTCGCGCGCGCCTGCTGGTCGACAAGTTCCGCCTCATGGACCACGTCGACGGCGAGATCGTCCGGCTCCTCCCGGCCGCCGACGCGTTCGCCCGGCTCGCCACCGCGGTCCGCGCGGGCCGACCGAGCCTGGAGCTGTGGACTACACCCCTGTTCCTGACCGCCGGGTAGGGCTCGGGGACCCGCTGCGCTAGCGTGCAGGAGATGAGTGACCCGGACAGCCTGATGATGATCTCGACCGCCACGGTCGGGTCGGCGGTCGTCGTGACGGTCGCCGGCGAACTGGACCTGCACACCGCGCGCGAGCTCATGACCTCGGTGGACGACACCTTCGCTCTGCCCGATCTGGGTGGCGTCGTCATCGACCTCACCGGCGTCAGCTTTCTGGGCTCGTCGGGCCTCGGCACCTTGGCCGAGCTCGCCACGCGCGCGCCCGCCTGCCGGCCGGGTGCGGCGCCGGTGGCGGTCCGGCTGGTGTCCCCGCCCGAGAATCTCGCTGTCATCCGGCCGTGGGAGACCATGAACCTGCAGCAGATCCTGCCGCTCTACCCGGACGTCACGGCCGCGCTGGCCGACCTCCCTCGCTAGCCCGCCGTTCCTCGGCGCGGTGCGAGCCCGCGAGCGGGACCACGCTGTCCTGTTCCGTGGGGCTCGCGGGCGCCGATGCGTTCCTGTTCGACCGGCCCGCTCGGTAGGTTCACGGGATGACTGCTGCCGTGCCCGCCGTGCCCACCGTCGACGAGGTGCGGACCGCCTACCGCGACGAGCTGGGCCCGAGCGAGAAGGCGGCCCTGTCGTCGTGGCTGGGGTTCACCGTCACCTTCGCGGCGGTCCGCTCCATCACCTACGCCATCCGCGACGGCCGGGGCCCGTTCCGCAACCTCAGCGTCGGGGGAGCGCACCTGCACCACTACATGTGGGGCATCGGGATGCTCGCGGGCGTCGGTGCCGTCGCGGTCCGCGGGACCGACCGCGCCCGCCGTCATCCGTTGGTCGGCGCCGCGTACGGATCCGGCCTGGCACTGATCGTCGACGAGTTCGCACTGCTCCTCGACCTCAAGGACGTGTACTGGACGAAGCAGGGCCGGATCTCGGTCGACCTCGGGGTCGGCGTGGTGGCGCTGGGCGGCACGGCCTTCGCGGCGTTGCCGATCCTGCGCAGGCTGGTCCGCAACCGTCGCCCGGGCGCTCAGACCAGCCCGCGACGGTAGGCGCCGGCTACGGCCTGGGCGCGGTCCCGGCGTCGATCTCGGCGAGCAGCCGGTTGAGCGGTCACGTGTCGTCGCGCTCCTGAGCCGACCGCAGGCACCTGCGATCGGTGTTCGCCGGCAGGTGGTCAGGCCCCCAGCATCTCCAGCACGCGCTTTGCGGTGCCCGTCGACGACGCTGGGTTCTGTCCGGTGATCAGGCGCCCGTCCACCTCCACGTGCGGGCCCCAGGCCTTGCTGCGGCCGTACGTGGCACCGAGGTCCGCGAGACGGTCCTCGAGCAGGAACGGCACCACGTCGGTGAGGCCGACCCCGGCCTCCTCCTCGTCGGCGAAGCCCGTGACGTGCCGG
>NZ_JAOPWR010000143.1 GCF_025965585.1 Pseudonocardia sp. | reverse complement strand
GGGTGGACGGCGCCGCGCACCCCGAGCGCCGCGAGGTGCTCCACCGTGATGGCCGCGCGCTCGGCGGAGCCGTCCTGCAGTCGGTGGTCGACAACGGCGGCGCACACTCCGTCCGGCCCCCGGACGGCAGCGGCCGCGGCGGCCAGCGCGAGCGAGTCCGCGCCGCCGGAGCAGGCCACCAGCACCGGGGCGGCCCGGACGGCGGCGGGCAGCGCCGCCAAGGCGGTCCGCACGGCCCGTCGCACCTCACCGACCGCCGGCCCGGTCACAGCGCGGCCACCACGATCGCCGAACCAGGGACAGCCGGACCAGGGACATGAGCGTCCTGTGCGCAGCTCATGTCCCGATCCCGGCGATCACCGCATCGGCCACGCGTCCACCGTGGCACGCCGCCCGGACGAGCGGGAACCCGGCCGTCGAGAGCCACACCCGCCGTGAGGACTCGGGGCCTCGTCGTGCCGACTCGCGGCTCGGGTCAGGGGTTGACGCGGCGGAGCCAGGAGCCGGGGTCGGCCAGCTCGGCTCGGGTGGGGAGGGTGTCGGGGCCGGCCCACACCCTGTTGAAGCCCTCCATGCCCACGGCGAGCACCACGTGGTCGGTGAAGGCCGAGCCCACCGCGTACTGCTTGACCTTCGCCTCGACCCCGAGCAGGGCGCGCAGCAGGCGGTCGACCAGGCCGCCGCCGCGGCGACGCATCGTGAAACGGTCGCGGATCGTCGTGACGCTCGGCACGATGCCGGGGCCGACGGCGTCCATGACGTGGTCGGCGTGGCCCTCCAGCAGGGTGGTCATGGCCAGCAGCCTGTCGAGGACCGCGCGCTGCTCGGGCCCCTGCAGCAGCTCGACGACGGCGAGCGAGTCGCCCTTCGACTCCTTCAGCGTGCGCACGAGCTCGGGCAGCCGCTCGAACGTGAGCGAGACCCTGTCGGCCCCGCCCACCGACAGCAGCTTGCCGACCTCCTCGGCGAAGAAATCGCGCAGCCACGGCACGGCGGTGAACTGCAGGCGGTGGGTGGCCTCGTGCAGGCAGACCCAGAGCCCGAAGTCCTCGGACGAGACGCCCAGCGTCTGCTGGGCCGCGTACACGTTGGGGGCCACGAGCAGCAGCCTGCCCTCGCCGTCCGGGCCGCCGAAGGGGTCGTACTGGCCCAGGACGCGCCCGCCCAGGTACGCGACGACCCCGCCGAGCTGCAGGCCCGCCGTGCGGCACGTGACCGCCCGCGCGGCGCGCCCCACCTCGGGCAGCCGGGCGTCGGCCGTCAGCGCGGCCATACCGGCGAGCGCGGCGGCCGACCAGTCGGGCCGGTCCACCACGTCCGCGGGCAGCAGCGGCAGCCCCTGCCCCAGGCCCGTGACGTCGCGCACGTGGCGCTCGGCGACGGCGGCGTCCGACCGCAGCCTGCCGACCAGCTCGACGGCCTCCTCGCGGCCCACCTCGGGCCCGGACCCGACCAGACGCGCGGCCGTGCGGCGGGCGAGGTCCCAGTCGACGGGCAGGCCCCGGGTACCGGGGCCGGTGGTGGACGCCGGGGCGTCGATCGATGGCGGCACGCCCTCCACGCTACGCACCGCATCCCGCTCGCGCCCCACACACCGATCGGACGGGCCCGGCCGGATCGAGCCGGACCAGCGATCAGCCGCAGCCGCAGCCGCTCAGCTTCGCGGCCATGTCGTCGAGCCGGGGCCGGCTGGCGGCGGGGGACGGGCCGTTGGACATGAAGGCGAACACCAGCAGCCGCCCTGCGGCGTCGGTGACCACGCCGGCGAGGCTGCTGACGGCCGTCAGCGTGCCGGTCTTGGCGCGGACCACGCCCCGGCCCGCGGCCGAGTCGGTGTCGGGGGCGAAGCGGTCGCCGAGCGTGCCGTCGCCGCCCGCGACCGGCAGCCCGGACACGATCGGGCGGAGGAACTCGCTGTCGTCCGGCCCCTGGCTGGGGGCGGCGGCCGCGTTGAGGATGGCGCCGAGCAGCTTTGCGGGCACCCGGTCTTCGGTCGAGAGCCCGCTGCCGTCCTTCATCACCGCACCGGTGGGGTCGAAGCCCGCGGCCGAGAGCGCGGCCATCGTCTGGGTGACCGAGCCGGTGAAGCTCGGATCGCCGCCCCGGGCGATGGCCGTCTCGCGCGCGAGCACCTCGGCGGTGACGTTGTCGGAGATCTGGAGGAGGTTCTCGACGAGGTCGCTGATGGGCGCCGAGGACACCGAACCCAGAACCTTCGCGTCCGTGTCCGTCTTCACCTGCGTGATGCCGCCCGGGTCGACGCCCAGCATCTTCGCGAAGGCCTGGCCGGCCACCAGCGCGGGCTGCTCCTCGCGCGGGCCGTCGAGCGCAGTGGGGTCGATCCGGCCGCCGTCGAGCATGAGCGGCTCGATCGGGGTGATGTCACCACCGGCGATGTCGGCAGGGTCCCAGCCGTCGGCCAGCGCCGGTCCCGTGTAGCGGCTGGTGTCGATGAGCACCTTCGTGATGGGCACGGCCCCCATCGCCTGCTTGACCTGCTCGGCGAGCGACGTCAGCCGGGCCGGGTCGGGGTAGACGCCCGTCTTGCCGTCGGGCAGGGCGGTGAGGGTGGGGTCGCCCCCGCCGACCAGCACCACCGTGCCGGGCTCGGTGCCCGCCACCGCGCGCGTGACGAGCGTGCCGGTGGGGTTGAGCGTGAGCAGGGCCGCGGCGGTGGTCAGCAGCTTGCCGGTGGAGCCCGGTGCGAGCGCGGTGGCGGCGGTGCGCTGCCAGAGGACCTTGCCGGAGTCGGGGTCCAGCACGATGCCGGTGAAGCGGCCCGGCATGGCGTCGGCCATCGGGTCGAGGACGGCGGTGAGACCGGCCGCCGTGGGGGCGGGCGCGGTGGCCGGGAGCGGGCCGAGCACCCGGGCCGGCATCGGCGGGAGCGCGGCCACGGTGGCCCCGGGGCGCACCTGGGCGAGCAGGACGGGGGCGGTCAGGGCCACCGCACCGCCCGTGGCACCGGCCAGGACGAGCACGACGACCACGACGACGGCACGTCGCAGACCGCGGCCAGGCACACGCAGCGTGTCACCGATCCGTCGGCCGAAGCCCAACCCCAACACCTCCGACTCGCCCGGCGCCGAGGCCGGGCATGCGGTGTACGAGACTATCGGCAGGCGCCGACCCGGTCGCACGACCGGTCCGGCTCACCAGGACGATCGAGAAGACGAACTACCAGGACGACACCGACCAGCAGGAGAGCGCGACAGTGGACTTCGACGTCACCATCGAGATCCCCAAGGGCGGCCGCAACAAGTACGAGGTGGACCACGAGTCCGGCCGTATCCGGCTCGACCGGACGTTGTTCACCGCCACCCAGTACCCGGCCGACTACGGATTCATCGACGACACGCTCGGCGAGGACGGGGACCCGCTCGACGCCCTCGTACTGGTGCAGGAGCCGACCTTCCCCGGCTGCCTCATCCGGTCCCGCGCGATCGGGATGTTCCGGATGAAGGACGAGAAGGGCGGCGACGACAAGGTCCTCTGCGTGCCCAGCGACGACCCCCGCCAGGAGCACCTGCGTGACATCCACCACCTGGCCGAGTTCGACCGGGCGGAGATCCAGCACTTCTTCGAGATCTACAAGACCCTCGAGCCGGGCAAGAGCGTGGAGGGCGCCACGTGGGTCGGCCGCGCCGACGCGGAGCGGGAGATCAGGGCGAGCCGGCAGCGCGCGAAGGACGCGGGCCACATCGCCCACTGATCACGGGAGGTCCCGGCTCAGGCCCCGCCGCCCGGCGGGGCCGCCGGGACACCCGCGGTGGACTTGAACGCCTCGAAGTCGCTGGTGAAGCGGCCCAGCAGCTCGCACAGGGCCAGCCGGTCGTCCTCGGACCAGTGCGCGAGCATCCGGGCGATCGCCTCGTTGCGGAGCTTGCGGTTCTGCTCGAACACCCGCCTGCCCTCGTCGGTGGCGGCGAGCAGCGTGGCGCGGCCGTCCTCGGGGTCGGCCGTGCGCTCGACGTAGCCGAGCTTGACGAGGTGACCGACCTGACGGCTGATCGTCGACGGGTCGGAGTGCACGGCCTCGGCCAGCGCCCCCGCCCGTCGCGGACCGTCCTTCACCAGGTGCACCAGCAGGTGGTAGGTGGCCCGCTCGACGGCGTCGGGGTGCTCGGTCTGGTACTGCGCCTGCCCCCGCTCGATGAGGCGGAGGAGACGGATGAGCTGGGTGCCCACCGCGTCGGCGATCTCGCCCTCGTCCTGGGGTGGCACGGAGGAACTCCCTGTGGATCTGTCCGATTTACATGTGACATGCAACAAGTTGCTAGGCGCAAGCATGTCCCGTCCGGAGGCCGAGGGCAACTTCCGTGCACTGTGACGTCCGCCCACGCCGGGCCGACGGCGTCAGGACACGCGCTCGAACACCGCCGCGAGGCCCTGGCCGCCGCCGATGCACATCGTCTCGAGGCCGTAGCGCACCTGGCGACGGTCCATCTCGCGCGTCAGCGTGGCGAGGATGCGCCCGCCCGTGGCACCCACCGGGTGTCCCAGCGAGATGCCCGACCCGTTGACGTTGAGGCGATCGAAGTCCTCGGGTGTGAGCTTCCACTCCCGCGTGCACGCCAGCACCTGCGAGGCGAAGGCCTCGTTCAGCTCGATCAGGTCGATGTCCGACAGCGACAGCGCCGCCATCTCGAGCACCTTCGCCACGGCGGGCACGGGACCGGTGCCCATGGTCTTGGGCGGCACGCCGGCCACACCCCACGAGACCAGCCGCACCAGCGGGCGCAGGCCCAGCTCCTCGGCCTTCGCCGGGTGGGTGACCACGCAAATCGACGCGCCGTCGTTCTGGCCGCTGGCGTTGCCGGCCGTGACCGTGGCGTCGGGGTCGTCCCTGCCCATGATCGGGCGCAGCTTGGACAGCTTCTCCACGGACGAGTCGGCACGGATGTGCTCGTCGGCGTCGACGACGGTGTCGCCCTTCCGCCCCTTCACCGTGACCGGGACGATCTCGTCGGCGAAGCGCCCAGCGTCGCGCGCCGCCGCGGCCCGCTGGTGGCTGCGCACCGCGTACTCGTCCTGCTCCTCGCGCGGGATGAGGTAGTCGCGGCGCACGTTCTCGGCGGTCTCGATCATGCCGCCGGGCACCGGGAAGTTGACGCCGCCCGCGGTGACGCGGCCGCGAGCCAGGGCGTCGTGCAGCATCACGCCCGGCCCGGCCTTGGCCCCCCAGCGCATCGACGTCGAGTAGAACGGCGCGTTCGACATCGACTCCGCGCCGCCGGCCAGCACCACGTCGGACGCGCCCGACTGCACCTGCATCGCCGCGTACAGCACGGCCTGCAGCCCCGACCCGCACCGCCGGTCGATCTGCAGGCCGGTGGCCGTGACGGGCAGGCCCGCGTCGAGCGCGGCGACCCGACCGATCGCGGGCGCGTCCATCGTCGGGTAGCAGTTGCCGAGCAGGACGTCGTCGACCACGTCGGGGGCGATGCCGGTGCGCGCGAGCAGGCCGCGGATCACCGTGGCGGCCAGCTCGTGCGCGGGGACGTCGCGCAGGGAACCGCCGAAGCCACCGACGGGGGTCCGCAGCGGCTCGCAGATGACGGCGTCACGCATCGGGGGATCTCCTTCAGACGTACTGGCGGGTGAGCCACTCGGCGACGAGTGCCGGACGCTCGGAGCCCTCGATCTCCACCGTGATCTTGGTGGTGAGCTGGACCCCGCCCGTCACATCGGCGACGTCGACGAGCTCGACGTTGCCACGGACCTTGCTGCCCACGGGCAGCGGCGAGGTGAACCTCACCTTGTTGAGCCCGTAGTTGATGCCCATCTTCACGCCGTCGACGCGGTAGACGTCCTTGACCAGCGCGGGCAGCAGCGACAGCGTCAGGAACCCGTGGGCGATGGTGGTGCCGAACGGCCCGTCCTTCGCCTTCTCCGGGTCGACGTGGATCCACTGGTGGTCGTCCGTGGCGTCGGCGAACGTGTCGATCTGGCCCTGCTCGACGGTGTGCCACTGGCTGGACCCGAGCTGGGTGCCGACGGCAGCCCGCAGGTCGTCCACTCCGTTGAAGACGCGCATCCTCGCCACTCCCTGATCATCTCCGGGGCGGTCACCTCGCCGGCCCGTTACGTCACCCTGCCACACCGCGATCGCCGTTCCGCGCTGCTCCGGACGGACGCCGGTCGTATCGTGCGCGGCGACAGGCGATCGGGGGCGGTGCCATGATGACCGCAGTACCGGGGACTCCGGCGGGGACGGGCCCGCCGGGAGCGCCCGAGCCCGCACGCCCGGCCGACCCGGCCCGGCACGAGGCCATGCTGCACACCTCGCCCGCCGACCTGGCCGCGCAGCTCACCCCGCGCGTCCAAGCGGCCCTGGGCGCCGGGAACGTGGTGGTCGCGGTGCTCGCGAAGGAGCACGAGGCGGCGCTGCGCGAGTCGCTCGGGGCGGCAGCGGACGGCGTCGAGTTCGGCGATCCCGAGCAGGTGCACCGCGTGCCGGCGTTCACGGTGGCGGTGCGGTTCGCCCGCGCCTGCCGGCGCAGCGGACGGGCGGACGGGGCGCTGGTGATCGGCCAGCACCTACCGGGCCTGCCGGGCCGCGGACCGGAGCACTGGGCGCGGCTGGACATCGCGCTGAACGTCGCGATCGCGGGGCTGCCGATCACCGTGCTGTGCCCCTACGCCGCCGACGACCCGGACCTCCGCCGCGCCCGCACCACCCACCCCGTGCTCACCGCGGCGGAGGGGTCGGCCGTCAGCGCCGAGTACCGGCCGCCGCAGGACTCGTTGATCGACTACCCGCCGCCGCCAGCGCCCGGCCTCGGCACGCCCGTCTCCGAGCTGTCGTTCGGTGCAGCCGAGCTGGTGGCGCTGCGGCACCTCGTCGGCGAGGTCGCGGCGGCGGCCGGGCTCGCCCCCGACCGGGCCGCCGACCTCGTGCTCGCGGTCAACGAGCTGGCGTCCAACAGCGTCGAGCACGGGCCCGGATCGGGCGTGCTGCGGATCTGGACGGACCCCGAGGAGGAGGCCGGCACCGCGCTCGTGGCCGAGGTGGCCGACCACGGCGGCGGCCTCATGGACATGCCCTTCCCCGGCCTCGCCCTGCCCCCGCCCGACGGGACTCGGGGGCGCGGGCTGTGGCTCGCCTCGGAGTTGTGCGACGTGCTGCAGGTGTGGAGCGACGCGGACGCCACGGTGGTCCGCGTGCACGTCAGCCGGTGAGCTCGAGCACCAGCTTGCCTGTGTTCTCGCCGCGGAAGAGCCTGAGCAGCGTGTCGGGGAAGTCGGCGACCGTGCCCGGCACCACGTCCTCGCGGCTCTGCAGCTTGCCCTCCCGCAGCCAGCCGGCCATCTCCGCGGCCGCCTCCGGGAAGCGGTCCACGTAGTCGAAGACGAGGAAGCCCTCCGTGCGCGCCCGGTTGACCAGCAGGCTCATGTAGTTGGACGGTCCCGGCTGCGGTCCGGTGGCGTTGTAGGTGCTGATCGCCCCGCAGATCGGCACCCGGGCTCCGTGGCGCAGCCGGGTCAGCGCGATGTCGAGGATCTCGCCGCCGACGTTGTCGAAGTACACGTCGACGCCGTCGGGGGCGGCGGCGCGCAGCGCCTTCTTGACGTCGTCGGACCTGTAGTCGACCGCGACGTCGAAACCGAGCTCCTCGACGAGCCAGGCGCACTTCTCCGGGCCGCCCGCGATGCCGACCACGCGGCAGCCCTTGATCTTCGCGAGCTGCCCGACGACGCTGCCGACCGCGCCGGCGGCGGCCGACACGACGACGGTCTCGCCCTCCTTCAGCGCGCCGACGTCGAAGAGCCCGAAGTAGGCGGTCATGCCGGTCATCCCGAGCAGCGCGAGGTAGGTGGGCATCGGGACGGCGGACGGGTCCACCTTCTGCACGCCCGCACCGTCGGAGACGGCGTACTCCTGCGCGCCGAACGTGCCGGTGACGTGGTCGCCGACCGCGAACCCGGGGTGCGCGGACACGATCACCTCGCCCGCGGCGAACGCGCGCATGACGGCACCGATCTCCACCGGCGGCACGTAGCTGCGGCCGGCGTTCATCCAGCCGCGCATGGCGGGATCGAGCGAGATGTGGCTGATGCGGACGATGAACTGCCCGTCGGCGGGGTCGGCGACGGGCTCGGTGGTGTGCTCCCAGGCCTCGGGGCCGGGGAGGCCGACGGGGCGGGCGGCGAGGCGGACCTGGTGGTTGACGAGGTCGCTGACGGAGCTCATGGCGCATGCCTACCCGACGCCGGCCTCGACGTGGACGCGCGGGTCGCGCACGATGTCGCCATGGACGCCGTCGCGCGGTTCACCGAGCTGGTCGGGGCCCCCGACCCGCCGCTCGACCGCGCCGCGCTCGCGCTGGCCGCCGGGCCCGCGGCCTCCGCCGTCGCGGCCCGCCGCGACATCGACAAGGGCCTCGCCGAGCTCGACCGTCTCGCCTCGGGGGTGAGCTCGCTGGACGGACTCGTGCACCGCCTGTTCGTGGAGGAGGCGTTCGCGGGCAACGGCAAGGACTACTACGACCCCCGCAACTCCCTGCTCCCGCACGTGCTGCGCCGCAGGCTGGGCATCCCCATCACGCTCGCGGTCGTGACGATCGAGGTGGGCAGACGCGCCGGCATCGCGCTGGAGGGTGTGGGCATGCCCGGGCACTTCCTCGTGCGTGCCGTGGGGACCCACGTCCACCTGGACGTGTTCGCGGGCGGCGCGGTCATCGGTCCCGCCGAGTGCGAGGCGAAGTTCCGGGCCTCGTCGGGCGCGGGGCTCGAGGTGCCGTTCGGCCCGCACCTGCTCACGCCCACCCCGACCCGCGCGATCCTCGTCAGGATGCTGGAGAACCTGCGCAGCATCTACCGCTCGCGGCGCAGGCCCCGCGACCTGGAGTGGGTGCTGCGGATGCGGCTGGCCCTGCCGGGCGCCGGCCTGCCGGAGCGACTCGAGCTGGCCGAGGCCCTCGGCGACCAGGCCCGCTGGGTGGACGGCGCCACGCTGCTGGAGCGCTACGCGCGGGGGGCGTCGGCGGCGCAGGCCGAGAAGCTGACGAACGCCGCCCGCAGCCTGCGTGCCCACCTCAACTGACTAGAGGGGCCGCAGGCCCCAGCTGCCCGACCACTCCTCGCCCGGCGCGACCGTCAGCAGCCCGGTGCCGGAGTTCAGGGCGTCGGGCGGGCACGTCATCGGCTCGACGGCCACGGCGCGACCGCGGCCCGGGTGGTCGTCGGGGGTGAAGACCTGCACCCAGCCGAAGTCGGGATCAGCCCACAGCTCGACGCCGCCACCGGCGCCCTCGAGGCGGTGCCGCACGAGCGTGTCGCCGTCGACGGGGGTGCAGGCGCCGAACGCGTGGTCGAGCTCCATGCCCGCCAGCCTGCGTCCCCCGCACAGGTCCAGCTCCCCGCTGACGGGCACCGCGGAGCCGGTGGGCAGGCCGCCCTCCAGCGGCAGGCTCGACGCGGCGGCGAGGGTCAGCACGCAGTCGTCGGTGGGCGTGTCGCCCGCGCGCAGGTACGGGTGCGCGCCGACCCCGAACGGCACCGCCGCCGTGCCGACGTTGCGGACGGTGTGGGTGACGGTC
>NZ_JAOPWR010000348.1 GCF_025965585.1 Pseudonocardia sp. | reverse complement strand
GCGATCCGCGGCTCGCCGGTGATCGGATCAGCGCCCGGCGTGTCGACGGCGGCCATGCGGCGGAGCGTAGGGCTCGCGCTACCGGTTGATCCAGGTCCCGAGCCTGCGCAGGGCCTCCTCGACGTCCTCGGTGGCCCCCGCGCACGACAGCCGGATCCAGCGCCCGCCCTCGACCGGGTCGAAGTCCAGCCCGGGCGCCACGGCCAGGCCGACGTCGGCGAGCAGGCGGTAGACGAGGTCCATCGAGTCCGACGTGAGGTGCGAGACGTCCGCGTAGACATAGAACGCGCCGTCGGGCGGCGCCACCCGGGTGAAGCCCAGCCGGGCCAGGCCGTCGAGCAGCAGGCCGCGGTTCACCGCGTACCGGGCGACGTGGGAGTCGGCCTCGGCGTAGCTCGACGCGGCGAACGCCCCCAGCGCCGCCTGCTGGGCGAGCGCGGGCGGGCAGACGGTGAAGTTGCCGGCCAGGCAGTCGGCCGCGCGCAGCAGCCGCGGCGGCATCAGCAGCCAGCCCAGCCGCCAGCCCGTCATCGAGAAGTACTTCGAGAACGAGTTGACGACGATCGCCTCGCGCGAGGTGCTCCACGACGACGACGTCGCGGGCGAGTCCTCGTAGGAGATGCCGTGGTAGATCTCGTCGCTGATCAGCTGGACGCCGGTGCCCTCGCACCAGGCCGCCAGCTCGGCGAGCTCCGACGGGGCCATCACCGTGCCGGTCGGGTTGGCCGGGCTTGCGATGATCAGGCCCTTCACCGGCTCGTCGAGCGCCTCCAGCATCGCGACGGTGGGCTGGTAGCGCGTCTCCGGCCCGCACGGCAGCTCCACGACCTCGCAGCCCAGCGCCGCGAGGATGTTGCGGTAGCACGGGTAGCCGGGACGGGCCATGGCCACGCGGTCGCCCGCGTCGAACGCCGAGAGGAACGCGAGCAGGAACCCGCCGGACGACCCCGTGGTGACGACGACCTGACCGGCGGGCACGTCGAGGCCGTAGGTGCGGGCGTAGTGGGCGGCGATGCTCTCGCGCAGCTCGGGGATCCCCAGCGCCACCGTGTAGCCGAGCACGTCCTCGGAGATCGCCCGGGTGGCCGCCTCCCGCACCGCCACGGGGGCGGGCGTCGAGGGCTGCCCGGCCGAGAGGTTCACCAGGTCGCCGTGGGTGCGCTGGCGCTCGCCCGCCGCCGACCAGACGTCCATGACGTGGAACGGGGGGATCTGCGCCCGGCGGGCCGCCGCGGGGATGAGGGGGTGCGTGGTCACGCTCCGAGCCTATGCGGAGCCGGATCCGCGAACGGCCGTCCACGTCGCTCGGACGTGGACGGCCGCTGCAGCGCGCAGGGGCACCCCTGCGAGGTCGATCAGATCAGGCCGGTGAGCAGACCCGAGGTGGAGGCGACGTCGGGCACGGACGGGAGGGAGTCCGTACCGGGCAGCGACGGCAGGGACGGCGTCGCGTCCGTGCCCGTCGAGTCGTCGGTGCTCGGCTGGGCGTCCGAGCTCGGCAGCGAGTCGGCGCTCGGCACGGAGTCCGTGCCCGGCAGCGACGGCAGCGCGTCGGCGCTGGGCAGGGACGGCAGAGCATCCGTTCCCGGCAGCGACGGCAGCGAGTCCGCGGCCGGCAGCGACGGCAGCGAGTCCGCGCTCGGCAGCGAGTCCGCGGCCGGCAGCGCGTCCGTCCCCGGGAGCGACGGCAGGCTGTCAGCGCTCGGCAGGGACGGCAGGGCGTCTGTGCTCGGCAGGGACGGCAGGGACGGCAGCTCGAACGACGTCAGGTCCGGCAGCGACGACACCGAACCGAGGCCGGGCAGCGACGGCAGGTCGGGCAGCCCGGCGGCCGGCAGGTTGAGGGCGGACGCGGCGCCGGCGAGCGAGTCGTCGACGGTGTGGGCGACCGGAGCCGGCGCGGCGGCGTTGGCGGGTCCTGCGACGGCGAGCAGGGCCACCGGGGCCCCGATCACACCGAGCGCGATCCGCCCGGCGGCAGCCGCGTGGCGGCCGGGGAGGGCGTGGCGTGCGTGGTTGGTCATGGGAAGTCCTCAGTCCTCGGGGGAACGACCGGCACCCGGAGGGAGAACCGCTGTCGGCCATCACGGGGAGCGACGACGATGTGGATCACCCTCGGGTGCCACGGACCCTCTCGGGCTGCCGCCGACCTCGCAAGTCGCGCGTCGCCACGGTAAGCGAGCGCTTATACGCCTGAACGGGGGCACGACCTCGCCCTTTCGCCACGAAAGCCCCCGATTCAGCGACACGGAGAGCCACCCGATCGAGTGACAACCCCGACGCTCGCCGATCGTCATACACACTCAGCCCACGGAGGGCACCGCGATCTCGCCACGGATGGCGCGCGCCGCGATGTCGGTGCGATGGTGCGACCCAGCGAGATGCACACCCTCGAGCCGGCGGTAGGCGTCGTCGCGGGCGCCTTCGAGGTCGGTGCCGGTGCCGACCACCGACAGCACCCGCCCGCCGCTGGACACCACGGCGCCGTCGTCGCGCCGGCGCGTACCGGCGTGCAGCACGCCGTCGGCCTCGGCCCCGGTGATGACGTCGCCCAGCCGCGGCGTCCCCGGATAGCCCTCGGCCGCCACGACGACCGTGACCGCCGCCCCGTCCGACCACTGCGGCGCGGGCTCGTCGGCCAGCTTCCCGGTGGCGGTGGCGTGCAGCAGCCGGGCCAGCGGGGTGCGCAGCAGCGCCAGCACCACCTGCGTCTCCGGGTCGCCGAAGCGGCAGTTGAACTCCACCACGGCGGGACCCTTGGACGTGAGTGCCAGCCCCGCGTAGAGCAGCCCCGAGAACGGCGTGCCGCGCTTCGCCAGCTCCGCCGCGACGGGCGCGACGACGTCGGTGACCAGGTCGTCGGCCAGTGTGGGCGGCGCCCACGGCAGTGGGGCGTAGGCGCCCATCCCGCCGGTGTTCGGGCCGGAGTCGTCGTCGCCGACGCGCTTGAAGTCCTGGGCAGGCAGCAGCGGCACCACCGTCGCCCCGTCGACGAGGCAGAACAGCGAGACCTCGGGCCCGTCGAGGAACGACTCGAGCAGCACGGGGTGGCCGCCGTCGAGCAGGGTCATGGCGTGGGCACGGGCGAAGTCGAGATCGGAGCTCACCACCACGCCCTTGCCTGCGGCCAGCCCGTCGTCCTTGACGACGTAGGGCGGTTCGAAGCGGCCGAGCGCGGCGTCGAGGCGCGCGGGGTTGTCGACGATCTCAGCGGTGGCGGTGCGGACCCCGGCGGACGCCATGACGTCCTTGGCGAAGGACTTGGAGCCCTCGATGCGGGCGGCCTCGGCGCCGGGACCGAAGCACACGACCCCGGCGGCACGCACGGCGTCGGCCACGCCCGCGACCAGCGGCACCTCCGGCCCGACGACGACGAGGTCGGCCTTCCAGTCCAGCGCCAGTGCGGCGACCGCCTCCGGGTCGGCGACGGCGACGCCGCGCTGCTCGGCCACCGCGGTCGTGCCTGCGTTGCCGGGTGCGCACGCCAATGCGGTCACCTCGGGGTCCTGCGCCAAGGCGAGGACGATGGAGTGCTCTCGGGCACCGGATCCCACTACCAGGACGCGCACGACCGGAAAGCCTAGATCCCCGCTCCTGCACGGCGACGGCCGCGTCGGTCGTTCACCCGCTCGATGCGGCACAGACCCCTGGCCGTGACGAGCCGGTCGTGGCGAGAAGGCATGATTCCCGCCGTGGATCCTGGCCCCCGACCCACCGATCTCGTCGAGCGCACCCCCGTGGTGATCGGTCATCGTGGCGCATCCGGCTATCGGCCCGAGCACACACTCGCCTCCTACGAGCTGGCGGCGCGGATGGGGGCCGACTACATCGAGCCCGACCTGGTCATCACCGCCGACGGCGTGCTGGTGGCCCGGCACGAGCCGGAGATCAGCCGCACCACCGACGTGGCGTCGCTGCCGCATTTCGCCGACCGGCGCGCCACGAAGACCGTGGACGGCGAGGTGTTCACAGGCTGGTTCGTGGAGGACTTCACCCTGTCCGAGCTGCGGACACTGCGCGCAGTCGAGGGCATCCCCCACCTGCGCCGCAACAACACGATCTACGACGGGCACTACGGGATCGCCACGCTCGACGAGATCCTGGCGCTGACCGCGCGCCTGACGTCCCGCCTTGGCCGCCGGATCGGGATCTACGCGGAGGTCAAGAACCCCACCTACTTCGCGGGGATCGGGCTGCCGCTGGAACAGGCCATCGTCCGCGGGCTGCGGGACGCCGGGGTCGACGCGCCCGACGGCGCGGTGGTCGTCGAGTCGTTCGAGACGGCGTTCCTGCGCACGGTGCGCGACGAGCTGAGCGTGCCGATCACGCAGCTCGTGGAGAGCGGCACCGCTCCGGCGGACCTCGCCGCGGCCGGTGACCCTCGCACCACGGCGGACATGGTCACCCCGGAGGGCCTCGCGGACATCACGACCTACGCCGACGGCCTGGGCCCCGACAAGGACCTCGTCATCCCCTGCGACGCCGACGGCAAGCTGGGCGCGCCCACCCCGCTCGTCGTCGACGCGCACGCGGCCGGGCTGCTCGTGCACGTGTACACGTTCCGCAACGAGAACCGCTTCCTGCCTGCCGATCTGCGCCGCGGCGACGACCCGACGAACTACGGCGATGTCTTCCGCGAGTACGCGGCGTTCCTGGCGGCGGGTGTCGACGGGATGTTCACGGACAATCCCGACACGGCGGTGGCGGCGCGTGGCCTGCTGTCCGGGTCGCCCGCCCGGGAATCGTGGATGATGGCCGGGTGACCGACGTCGAGGACCGCACGCGCCGCACGCGGTCGCACCAGTTCGCGGGCTCCGCCGCCCTGGTCCTCGCCGTCGGAGCCCTCTTCGTCTTCCTCTGGGTCGCCCCGGTGAGCATGGCCCTGATCGGGATCGGCAACCTCCTCGCCGCCCGTGGGATCAAGGCCGACGGTGCAGTGCCACTGCCGGCCAAGGTGCTCATGATCGTCGGAGGCGTGGGGTTCCTCGGCTTCGTCGTCGCGCTCGTCGTCCGTGCGATCGGCGCGTCCTGATCACGGGGGCGCCGGTTCCCGGCGGCCGCCCCGTACCAGCGGGCCCGCCTGCTTGACGCGACGCAGCGCCGGCCTGGGCGACGCGTTCCTCGTCGCGGGCGCGGCGGTGCGCCAGGAGGGGCGGACCGGGCCGGGCGCGACCTAGACGATCCGGTGGTCCTCGTAGCACCACCGCCAGGTCTCACCCGGCTCGAACGAGCGCATGACCGGGTGACCGGTGGCGCGGTGGTGCTCCGTGGCGTGCCGGTACGGGCTCGAGTCGCAGCAGGCGACGTGCCCGCACGACAGACACATCCGTAGATGTGCCCAGACGTGGTCGCCGAGTGCCTGGCAGTCCTGGCACTCCTTCTCGGACCCGGGCCGGGGCTCGAGCCATGACGGGGCCTCGAACTCGGTGGTGTGTGCGCATGTCATCGTGGTCCATCCTGCTCCTCGTGACACTCGTCCGTGGGACCAACCCGTGAACACCGAGCTGAGCCTCGTCGCTCTCGTCGTCGCGGCCCTCGCGATCACCTGGCTGTGCCGGAGACTCGACATCTCCGCGCCGCTCGTCCTGGTGGTCGCCGGCATCGCCGCCTCGTTCCTGCCCGGGGTCGAGGCCATCCAGTTCGACCCCGACATCGTCCTGCTCGTCGTCCTGACGCCGCTGCTGTACTCGGCGGCGCTCGAGTCCTCCTACCTGGGCATCCGCGCCAACCGACGGCAGATCGGCCTGCTCGCGGTGGGCCTGCCGGCCTTCAGCGCCGTGGTCGTGGGCCTCGTGGCATGGCGGGTGGTGCCGGGCCTGTCGCTGCCCGCCGCGCTCGTGCTCGGCGCCGTGGTGGCCCCTCCCGACGCCGTCTCCGCGCTGGCGGTGGGGCGCAGGCTCGGGCTCCCCCGGCGCACGATGACGATCCTGGGCGGCGAGAGCCTCGCGAACGACGCCACGGCGCTGACGCTGTTCCGTGTGTTCGTCGCGGTCGCGGCCGGCACCGCGATCTCCCCGATCGGGGCGGTGGGGATGTTCGTGCTGGCCGCGGCGGGCGGCGCGGCCATCGGGTACGTGATCGGCTGGGTCGTGCACTGGGTCCGGCGCCGGCTCGACGACCCGGACATCGAGAGCGCGCTCGGGCTCATCGTCCCGTTCGCGGTGTACCTGGTGGCCGAGGAGGCGCACACGTCGGGCGTGCTCGCCGTCGTCGTGGCGGGGATCTACCTGGGGCACCACGCCCCCGACAGCGGCTACGCAACACGGCTGCAGGAGCAGGCGGTGTGGCGGGCGAGCGACACGATCCTAGAGTCGGTGGTCTTCGCCCTGATCGGGCTGCAGCTGACCACGGTGGTCGCGCAGGTCGGGAACCTCGTCCCGCTGCTCGTCACAGGGGTGGTCGTGACGCTGGCGGCGGTGCTGGCGCGGATCGTGTGGGTGTTCCCCAGCACGTACCTGCCGCGCGTCCTGTCCCGGAGGATCCGTGAGCGCGAGCCCCGTCCGCCCTGGCAGGTGCCCGCCGTGATCTCGTGGTCGGGGATGCGCGGCGTGGTCACGCTGGCCGCGGCGTTCGCGATCCCGCCCGAGGTCCCGGGCCGGGAGACGATCGTGTTCCTCGCGTTCTTCGTGACGGTGGCGACGCTGCTGCTGCACGGGCTCACGCTGCCCACCGTGATCCGCAGGCTCGGGGTGCGGGAGAAGGGGGGCCAGGCCGACGTCCTCGCCGAGGCGCAGGCGCAGTACGACGCCGGGCTCGCGGCCATCGGCAGGCTCGACGAGCTGACCGGCGACGCCGACCAGGCGCCCGCCATGGTCAAGAAGCTGCGCTTCCTCAGCCAGCAGAGCGCCAACTCGGTGTGGGAACAGCTCGGCAGGCCCGACTCCGAGGCGGGCGAGAGCCCGAGCGCTGCCTACCGCAGGCTGCGACGGGAGATGCTCTACGAGGAGCGCCGGACGTTCGTCGACCGCCGCGACTCCGGGGCCATCGACGACGAGGTGCTGCGCCGCGTCCTGCGCAGGCTGGACTTCGAGGAGGCCATGCTCAGCCGCGACGACGCCTGACGCGACTCGACACGCCTGGCGCGTGACTCGACACGCCTGGCGCGCGAGTCGGCACGATCCGGCGCGCGGGTCAGCACTGCCCGGCCTGCGAACCGGCCGTGCGTACACGTGAGCCGGGCACTGGGTGCGCGCCAGTCGGTGCATCCGTGCTCGCGAGTCGGGACATCCGCGCCCGCGGGTGGGTACGCCGATCCGCTCGCGCTCAGGACCTCAGGAACGCCGTCAGCAGCCCGTTCACCACCCGCGGACGTTCCTGGTGCGGGAAATGGCCGGTGGCGGGCAGGACCTCGAGGGTGTGTCGCTCCCCCGCCCACCGCTGCGACGCCGCCGCGGTGCGGACGAGCAGGCACGGGTCGTCCGCACCGTGGATCTGCAGCACCGGCACCTCGGGCGGACGGGCGACGGCCGCGGCGAACCGCCGTCCCTCGACTCGCACCTGCGAGCGCAGCGCCCACCGGTAGTACTCCATGGCGCTGTGCACCACGCCCGGCACCTGGATCGCCGCCCGGCAGCGCGCGACGGCGGTGGCGAAGTCGTCGGTGGCCGCCCACTCGGAGCCGGCCCAGCCACGCAGGATCCGCTCGACGCGGGCGCCGTCGTGGGCGCGCAGCGAGCGCTCCGGCCAGCGGGGCAGCTGGAACCCCAGCGCGTACGAGACGGTGGCCCGGCCCTGCCCGCGGACGTCGCGCACCACCGACGACCGCAGGGCCAGCGGGTGCGGCGCGCCCATGACGGTGAGCGACGCGACGAGCCGTGGGTGCAGGGCGGTGAGCGTCCAGGCGACGAGGCCGCCCCAGTCGTGCCCGACGACGCGCGCGCGCGGCTCCCCGAGGGAGCGGATCAGCCCGGCGACGTCACCGGCGAGCGTCCAGAGGTCGTAGCCGCGCGGAGGCTTGTCGGAGTCGCCGTACCCCCGCAGGTCCACCGCGACGGTGCGGTAGCCGTGGGCGGCGAGGTGGGTGAGCTGGTGGCGCCACGACCACCAGAACTCCGGGAAGCCGTGCAGCAGCACCACGAGCGGGCCCTCGCCGCACTCGGCGACGTGCAGCCGGATGCCGTTGGCCGACACGGCATGGTGGGACCACGGTCCCGGGATCCGAACCGACGACGGGTCCGGCCCGCCTCGCGGACGCACCGCGGACTCAGCGGAAGCCGTGGCCGTTCAGCTCGGGGGTGGCCACGTCGCTGCTGCTCCGGCCGCGATGCGAGAGGACCTGGGCGGAGTCCTTGAGCGAGGAGATGGTGCGCTCGGGCTTGCGGATCTTGCGCACGCGCTGGTAGCCCAGCAGCCCGAACAGCGCCGCGCCCAGGATCATGACCCCGAATATGATGCTGAACGCGGCCCAGCGCGGCAGCCAGATGGCGAGCACCTCGCCGAGGGCGAAGAACAGGAAGAACAGGCTGAACAGCGCGATCACCAGCGCGATGACGAAGAAGATGCTGCCCTGCAGCCCCTTCTTGACCTCGGCGGTGACCTCGGCACGGGCCAGCTCGACCTCGGCGCGCACCAGTGTGGAGACGTGCGCGGTGGCCTCCTTGACGAGAGCGCCGATGGACTGCTCGCCCGCAGGCGTCACGGGCTCCTTCGCGAGCGGGATCGACGGCAGCACCGGAGGGACCTCCGCGCCGTCTGCGCTGGTCGGGCTGGCCACAGTGGTCCTCCTGCTCGTCGTCTCGCTGCATCGATGATCGGGACGCCATCCTTCCACGGCCAGTGCGCGGATGCCCGATCAGGACGGCGTCGCGTCGCGTCATCCCTCGGTCGTGTCCGCACGCGCCGCGTGGACGCGCCCGCGCCGGACGAGCATCGCCGCCCCGAGCAAGGACGCCGCCGCCGAGGCGATGAGCACGGCGGCCTTGGCCGCGTCGAGGACCGGACCCCGGTCGGACAGCGACAGCTCGGCGATGAGCAGGCTGACGGTGAACCCGACGCCACCCAGCATCGAAACGGCGGCCATGTCCCGCCAGCCCAGGCCCCGGGGCCGGCAGGCGGGGGTGACGCGGATGGCGAGCCAGGACGCGCCGAAGATGCCCACGACCTTGCCCACCAGCAACGCGGCGATGACCGCGAGCGAGACCGGGTCGGTGAACACCTCCCGCAGCGCCGACGGCCCGACCGGCACACCCGCCGCGAACAGCGCGAACACGGGAACGCACAGGCCCGCCGACCAGGGTTGCAACCGATGTTCCAGCCGCACCGCGGGCGCGTGCTCCTCGCCGTCGTCAGGACGGACGCGGGTGAGCAGGCCGAGCAGCACCCCGGCGATGGTGGCGTGGATGCCGGCATCGTGCACCGCGATCCACGTGGCCGTGCCCAGCGGCACGTAGATCCACCACGCGCGCACCCGGCGCCGCTGCAACCACCAGTACAGCGCCGCGAGCAGGGCGGCGACACCCAGCGTCACCAGGTCGAAGCCCGAGCTGAAGACGAACGCGATGACCGCGATCGCCCCGAGGTCGTCGGCCACGGCCAGCCCGAGCAGGAACACGCGGGCCGTGACGGGCAGCGCCGAGCCGGCCAGGGCGAGCACCCCGAGCGCGAACGCGATGTCGGTGGCCACGGGAATGGCCCACGCCGTCTCCATGCCCGGCGCGCCACCGCCCACCACCAGCGCGATCCCCGCCGGCACCACCATCCCGCCCAGTGCGGCCGCCACGGGCAGTAGCGCCTGCCGGACGCTGGACAGCTCGCCGACGACCAGCTCGCGTTTGAGCTCCAGCCCGACCACGAAGAAGAAGATCGCGAGCAGGCCGTCGGTGGCCCACTGCGTGAGCGTCAGGTCGAGGTGCAGGGCGGCCGGGCCGACGACGGTGGCCCGCATGGCCCGGTAGGCGTCGGACCACGGTGAGCTGGCCCACAGCAGGGCGACGGCAGCGGCAGCGAGCAGGACGACCCCGCCGACGGTCTCGGTACGGAGGTAGCGGGCCAGCTCGCCCACGGGGGCGGTGAGGCGGCGTGCGATCACGGGCGGCTCCGGCAAGTTGGTACGGCTGATGACCTTGCCGACCAGACTTCCCGGCGCACCTTTACAGACCCTGACGGAGGAACACCCTAGTCGTCGGGTCGTCCGCGCAACCGCTTGATCTGCCCGCGCCGCGTCTTGGCGTCGAGCCTGCGCCGCGTGGAGCCCTTCGTGGGCCTGGTGGGGCGGCGCTTCGGCGGATCGGGCGCGGTGGCACCGCGGAGCGTCTCGGCGAGGCGCTCACGGGCGGCGTCGCGGTTGCGGAGCTGGCTGCGGAACTCGGATGCGGTGATGGTCAGCACGCCGTCGACGAGCCGACCTCCCAGCCGGGCGAGCGCGCGCTCACGCAGGGACTCGGGCACCGACGGCGAGCGGGCGACGTCGAACGAGAGCTCGACCCGCGAGTCGGTGGTGTTGACGCCCTGCCCGCCCGGGCCCGAAGCACGCGAGAACCGCCAGTGCAGCTCCCCGGCGGGCAGCACCAGCGGTCCCCGTACGTGGAGGTCGTCCTCGGCCATGCGGTGAGCATGCCCGAGGCCGCGTCGTTCAGTCCTCCGACTTGCCTTCCTTCAGGCCCGACGAGATCAGGTCCATGACCGTGGAGTCGGCAAGCGTGGTGACGTCGCCGATCTCGCGGTTCTCCGCGACGTCGCGCAGCAGCCGGCGCATGATCTTGCCCGAGCGGGTCTTGGGCAGCTCCTCGACGACCATGATCTGGCGCGGCTTGGCGATCGGCCCGATCTCCTTGGAGACGTGGTCGCGCAGCGCCTTGATGGCCTCCTCGCCGCCGTCCTTGGCCGCGTTGCCGCGCAGGATGACGAACGCGACGATGCCCTGGCCGGTGGTCGGGTCGGACGCGCCGACGACGGCCGCCTCTGCCACCGTCGGGTGGCTGACCAGCGCCGACTCGACCTCGGTGGTGGAGATGCGGTGGCCTGAGACGTTCATGACGTCGTCGACCCGGCCCAGCAGCCAGATCGCGCCGTCGTCGTCGTACTTCGCCCCGTCGCCCGCGAAGTAGTAGCCCTGGTCGGCGAAGCGCGACCAGTACGTCTCGCGGTAGCGCTCCTCGTCGCCCCAGATGCCGCGCAGCATCGACGGCCACGGCTGGTCGAGCACGAGGTAGCCGCCCTCGCCATTGCCGACGGGCGTGCCGGACTCGTCGACGATGGCAGCGCCGATGCCCGGCAGCGGACGCATGGCCGAACCGGGCTTCGTCGCGGTGACGCCGGGCAGCGGGGCGATCATCATCGCGCCGGTCTCGGTCTGCCACCAGGTGTCGACGATCGGGCAGTTGTCGTGCCCGATGTTCTGCCGGTACCACATCCAGGCCTCGGGGTTGATCGGCTCACCGACAGTGCCGAGCACCTTGAGCGAGGAGAGGTCGTACTTCTCCGGGATCTCCTTGCCCCACTTCATGAACGTGCGGATCAGCGTGGGCGCGGTGTAGTAGATCGAGACGCCGTACTTCTGGATGATCTCCCAGTGCCGGCCCTCGTGCGGGGTGTTGGGCGTGCCCTCGTACATGACCGACGTGGCGCCGTTGGCCAGTGGCCCGTAGACGATGTAGCTGTGGCCGGTGACCCAGCCGATGTCGGCGGTGCACCAGTAGACGCTCTCGCCCGGCTTGTGGTCGAACGCCACGTTGTGGGTGTACGCGGCCTGGGTGAGGTAGCCGCCGGAGGTGTGCAGGATGCCCTTCGGCTTCCCCGTGGTCCCCGAGGTGTAGAGGATGTAGAGCGGGTGTTCGGAGTCGAAAGCCTCGGGGGTGTGCTCTGCCGACTGCCTGTCGACGATGTCGTGCCACCAGACGTCGCGGCCGTCGGTCCAGGGCACGTCGGTCTCGGTGCGCCTGACGACGAGCACGTGCTCGATCGACGGGGTGTCCTTGACCGCCTCGTCGGTGTTCTCCTTCATCGGAGCCGGCTTGCCGCGGCGGTACTGCCCGTCGGAGGTGATCAGCAGCTTGCACTCGGCGTCCTCGATACGGGCCTTCAGCGCACCCGGGGAGAACCCGCCGAACACCACGCTGTGCATCGCGCCCAGCCGCGCGCAGGCCAGCATCGAGATCGCGGCCTCGGGGATCATCGGCAGCTGGATCGCCACCCGGTCGCCCTTGCCGACGCCCAGCTCGGTGAGCGCGTTCGCCGCCTTGGAGACCTCGTCCTTCAGGGCGGCGTAGGTGATGGTGCGCGAGTCACCCGGCTCACCCTCCCAGTGGAAGGCCACGCGGTCGCCGTTGCCGGCCTCGACATGCCGGTCGACGCAGTTGTACGCGACGTTGAGCTGTCCGCCCACGAACCACTTCGCGAAGGGCGCATCCCACTCGAGGACCGTGTCCCACGTCTTCGACCAGCTCAGCCGCTCGGCCTGCTCGGACCAGAACGCGTCGCGGTCGGCGTCGGCGCGGTCGTACCACTCGGCGGTGGCGTTGGCCTGTGCCGCGAACTCCTCGCTGGGCGGGAAGCTGCGGCTCTCGGTGGACAGGTTGCTTAGCGTCGCTCCGGACTCGGCCATGTCTTCGTTGCCTCCTGGGTCCTGCGGCCACCGGACGGCCTCGACCGGTGGGCACTCGTCGTGTCGAACGCTAGTGGCCGATCATCCTCCGCGCACCGTCAGGACGGGCAGGACATCGGCTCGACCTGCGGGTGTGCCCCCTATCGGGCCCAGACCGGAAGGACGGCTCGCTTCCACGTCGCGTTGACGACGCCGGCGCAGGACGCGTACCAGGCCAGTACTGCCGTGATCAGCCCGAAGATGCCGCCCACGACACCGATCCCGGACGCGCCGGCGAACTCGGCGATGGTGAGCAGCAGGAACGTCATGAACAGGGCCACGAGCACCGCGGCCACCGCCCCGCTGACGCGCACCGCGGCGATCGTCATGTAGCCGGTGAAGATCGTCCACGCCAGCAGGAACAGCCCCGTCACGGTCCCTGCCTGCGCCGCGGGGATCCCCGGGGCCACGAACTGCACGTAGGCCGCGAACGACAGCCAGAACGCGCCGTAGGAGCTGAACGCCACGGCCCCGAACGTGTTGGCCTTGCGGAACTCCCACATGCCGGCCAGCAATTGTGCGATGCCACCGTAGAACAGTGCAAAGGGCAGCACGACGCGTTCCAGCGACGTCGGCAGGATGCCGGCGTTGAACACGCTCAGCACGAACGTCGTGGTGGCGAAGGCGGCGAGCCCCAGCGGGGCCGGGTCCGCGATCGCGTCGGTGGCGGCGGCCCGCACCGGGGGCGTGGCCTCGGCGGCCGTGCCCTCCTTGGCCTCGACCGAGCTGGACATCGTCCATCCCCTTACCGGCCACGACGTCCGCGACCGGCAC
>NZ_JAOPWR010000325.1 GCF_025965585.1 Pseudonocardia sp. | reverse complement strand
GGGACGGCCGCCGCCGGCGGTGGTCGTCGAGAGGTTGCGCAGCAGGCCGCCGGCTCCGGCGCGTGCCGCGTCGGCGAGGATGCCCGCCAGTCCGCCACCGGCGCGCGGTCCGCCACCGGCCCGGCGGCCCAGGAGCGATCGGGGTGTGGTCGCAGCCGTGTGTGGTGCGGCCCCGAGGGTGCGCTGCAGCAGCGCGACCGCCTCCACCAGCCTCCCCTCCCGGGTGAGTCTCAGTGCTTCGGACATGCTGGTGGAGCGTTCGTCGTCCATGGATCCCTCTCGGGTGTTTACCGGCAGCGGGCCCGGTCGGGCGGTGCCGTGAGGATGGATGGCCCGTGCGTGGCGGTGGTCAGACCGTGCGTGGCGCGAGGGCGGCCTTGACCGCCCTCGGCGCCCGGAAGGCGCCGAGGACCTCCACCGACGCGATGGTCGCCAGCGCGAGCTCCGGGGTGACGTCGTCGGCGACCGTGGCGAGCCCCAGTACCTGCAGCTCGATCGTCTGCCCGACGTCACGGAGCTGTTCGAGCTCCCGGCGGCCGAGATGCCGGGTGCCGAGCGTCAACGTCCGGCGCTGCACGGTGTCGTTCACCGCGTCCGCCCGGCTCTCGAGCTGCCGCCGGATCGCTGTGCGGATGAAGTCCGTGCGGTTGGCGTAGAAGCCCTCGTCCACGAGCAGGTCGATCTGTCCGAGATCGACCAGTCCCACGTTGATGGTGATCTTCTCGCTCTTGTCGACCTCCGCCATGTGCTACCTCCTCCGACCATCCTGACACCATCCCACGAGATGGTCAATCAGATGTGGTGAGCGGTTCCGGAGCGCGAGACGGTTCCGCTGGGCGAACGCGCCCACCCGGACGGCCGCAGTTGGGGCACGGTCAGGGTGCGGAGGTGCGGATATGACGGAGCAGGCGCGGTCGCAGATGTACAACAGCATGTGGAAGCTGCGTCGGGATGCCTGGAGCGATCTCGAGGAGACCTGCTCCCACGTCGTCGAGCTGGTGGAGCAGGGACGATCGCCGGGTGCGGCGCTCGAGCGGGTCGGGAGCCTGCTGGGGGTGCTCGAGCCGTTCGAGCGGTACTGGGGTTTCCCGGGTCGGCGTCGTTTCGAGGACGTCCAGCGGCTGTTCGAGGCCGGTCAGGTCCAGCGGGGGGCCCGGCTGGTCTCGGACCTCAACCGGGCACAGATCACCGACAGCTTCCGTGGTGGTGATGTCGCGGCCCTGCCGGCGGAGGATCCGGAGGCGGGCGACCGGCCGGTCGAGCGTGCTGCGGCGCGGCGTCCGTACTTCGAGGTCCTGGTCGTGGACGAGATGACCGCGGGGCAGGAGCGGGCCCTGCGTGAGGAACTGCGCAGGCTGCGGCGCCCGGAGGACGAGTTCGTCTACGAGGTGGTGGTGGTGCCCTCCTTCGAGGACGCCGTCACAGCCGTGATGTTCAACTTCAGCCTGCAGGCCTGCGTGGTGCGTCGGCGATTCGGCCGCCGCTCCCGCAACGACCTGTCGAGTCTGGGCGTCTTCCTGGACGCGGCCAGGTCCGACGACCTCACCGACCGGTCGGCCGACGAGCTGGCCGAGCTGCTGGGGCAGCGGCTCACCGACATCCGGCCCGAGCTCGACCTGTACCTGGTCACCGAGGGCAACGTCGAGGAGATCGCCGGAAGGTTGAGCAACAACTTCCGGCGGGTCTTCCATGCCCGGGAGGGCTCACTCGAGCTGCATCTCAGCATCCTGCGGGGGTTGGACCACCGCTACCGGGCGCCGTTCTTCTCCGCGCTGCGCGACTACAGCCACAAGCCGACCGGTGTGTTCCACGCGCTGCCGGTGTCGCGGGGAAAGTCGATCGTCAACTCGCACTGGCTCCGCGAGATGGTCGACTTCTACGGGCTCGACATCTTCCTCGCCGAGACCTCGGCCACGTGCGGGGGTCTGGACTCGCTGCTGGAGCCGACGGGTCCGCTGCGCGACTCACAGCGTCTCGCGGCGGAGACGTTCGGAGCCCGGGAGACGTTCTTCGTGACGAACGGGACGTCGACCTCGAACAAGATCGTGGTCCAGGCGCTGGTCCAGCCCGACGACATCGTGCTGGTCGACCGCAACTGCCACCAGTCCCATCACTACGGGCTGGTGCTCGCCGGGGCGCACGTCACCTACCTCGACGCCTACCGGATCAACGAGTTCTCGATGTACGGGGCGGTGCCGCTGCGGGAGATCAAGCGGACGCTGCTGGAGTTCCGCCGCGCCGGGAAGCTCGATCGCATCAAGATGCTGATGCTCACGAACTGCACGTTCGACGGGATCGTCTACGACGTCGAGCGGGTGATGGAGGAGTGCCTGGCCATCAAGCCGGACCTGGTGTTCCTGTGGGACGAGGCCTGGTTCGCGTTCGCCCGCTTCCACCCCGTCTACCGCGGGCGCACCGCGATGTCGTCGGCGCGGCGTCT
This sequence comes from Pseudonocardia sp., assembly GCF_025965585.1. GTDB lineage: Bacteria > Actinomycetota > Actinomycetes > Mycobacteriales > Pseudonocardiaceae > Pseudonocardia. The sequence continues at coordinate 30,220 of NZ_JAOPWR010000325.1, read as the reverse complement.
GCTGGAACGCCTGCGCAGCGCCGAACACCGCCGGCGCCATGCCGAGCACGTCGCGGCCCGGGCCGGCGTGGTGGACGACGACGCACTGCTGGACATGCGACTGGTGCCGGACCCGGACGCCGCCAGGGTGCGCGTGTACGCCACCCAGTCGACGCACAAGACGCTGACCTCGCTTCGCCAGGGCGGGATGATCCACGTGTTCGACCAGGACTACGTCCAGAAGGTCGAGGAGACCTTCCACGAGGCGTACATGGCGCACACGTCCACCTCTCCCAACTACCAGATCCTCGCCTCCCTGGACCTGGGGCGACGGCAGGCGGAGCTGGAGGGTTTCGAGCTGGTGCAGAAGCAGGTCGAGTATGCGATGAGCCTGCGCGACGCGATCGACAACCATCCGCTGTTGAGTCGCTACATCCGCTGCCTCACCACCGCGGATCTCATTCCGCGGGAGTATCGGCCGGCCGGTATCGACCAGCCGTTGCGGTCGGGTCTGACGAAGATGATGGCGGCGTGGGACCAGGACGACTTCGTCCTCGATCCGTGCCGGATCACGCTGTCGATCGGGGCCACCGGGATCGACGGCGACACGTTCAAACGCGTGCACCTCATGGACCGCTTCGGTGTGCAGGTGAACAAGACCTCCCGCAACACCGTGCTGTTCATGACCCACATCGGGACGACCCGCAGCTCGGTGGCGTTCCTCATCGAGATCCTCGTCCAGATGGTGCGCGAGCTCGACGAGCAGATCGGGGACATGAGCCCCCGCGACCGGGCCGCGCACGACGCGACGGTGCGGCGCCTGACCAGCACCGTCGCTCCGTTGCCGGACTTCAGCGCCTTCCACGACGTGTTCCGCAGCGGGGGCCCGGAGACGTCCGAGGGGAACATGCGGCGGGCGTTCTTCCTCGCCTACAACGACGACCTCTGCCAGTACCTGACGCCGGAGGAGGTGGCGGCCCGTCTCGACGCGGGGGAGCAGGTCGTGTCGGCGACGTTCGTCACCCCCTACCCGCCCGGGTTCCCGGTCCTGGTGCCGGGCCAGATCTTCAGCCGCGACATCCTGTCCTACATGTCCAGCCTCGACACCCCGGAGGTCCACGGCTACCGGGCACAGCTGGGCTACCGGGTCTTCACCGAGGAGGCGTTGCGCCAGATCGCGGGCGTTCCCGCCGCGGTCTACTCCCAGGTCGAACGGAGAACGGGAGCCGCGAGCAGCCACTCGGCTGCGGCGGAGCTCTAGGCCATCGCGAACGGAGACTCGCAGGACACGGCCCAGGCGGGCGCGGCGCTTCAGAACTCTTCGTGGGTTGCGGGGTCCTGGCCCCAGATGCGGCCGCGCTCCAGCCCGGACAGCGCCGCGACCTGCGCGTCGTCGAGCGCGAAGCCGAAGAGGTCGAGGTTGGTGCGCTGACGTTGCGGGTCGGCCGACTTCGGGATCGGCACGGCGCCGAGCTGCACGTGCCAGCGCAGCACCACCTGGGCGGGGGTGACGCCGTGGGCGTCGGCGATGCCCGTGGCGACGGGGTGGGTGAGCAGCTCGCCGCGCCCCATCGGGCTCCAGCTCTCGGTCACGATTCCGAGCGTCGCGTGGAACGCCCGCAGGTCGTGCTGAGGGAAGAACGGGTGCATCTCGACCTGGTTGACGGCCGGGACGACGCCTGTCTCGTCGACGAGCCGGGTGAGGTGGGCCTCGGTGAAGTTGGAGACGCCGATCGTGCGGACCAGGCCCTCGTCGCGCAGCGCGATCATCGCCTTCCAGCTCTCGACGTACTTGTCGAGCCGGGGCAGCGGCCAGTGGATGAGGTACATGTCCACGTGGTCCAGCGCGAGGTTCGTCAGCGACTCGTGGAAGCCCGCGATCGTGGCGTCGTAGCCGTGGTGGCGCCCGGCGAGCTTGGTGGAGACGAGGATCTGCTCGCGGGGCAGGTCCGACGCGGCGACGGCGCGGCCGATGCGCACCTCGTTCTCGTAGCGCAGCGCGGTGTCGAGCAGGCGGTAGCCGGCGTCCAGCGCGTGCAGCGCGGTGGTCTCGGAGTCGTCGCCGTCGTGCGGGTACGTGCCGAAGCCGACGGCGGGCACGGACCTGCCGTCGTTCATCGGGACGGCCGGAACCTCGGTGGTGGTCATGTCGGCGAGGATATGTCAGGACAAAGTGCAGTGGCCGTTCCTGGCAGGCTGTACCCATGGAGCAGGCTGTACCCATGGAACAGGCTGGGCCCATGAAGGTGGTCATCACCGGTGGCGCCGGGTTCCTGGGACGACGGCTCGCCGCCCGGCTGCTGGATCTCGGCGCGCTCGACGGGCAGCCGGTGGAGGAGCTCGTGCTGCTCGACGTCGTCGCGGCGGACGGGTTCGCCGACCCGCGGGTCCGCGTGGTGGTCGGCGACATCGCCGACCCGGCGGTGGTGCGGGACGCGGTGGCCGGGGCGTCGTCGGTGTTCCACCTGGCCGCGATCGTCAGCGGGCAGGCGGAGGCGGAGTTCGACCTCGGCATGCGGATCAACCTCGACGCCTCGCGCGTGCTGCTCGAGGCCTGCCGGGCGACGGGTACGCGGCCGCGGGTGGTGTTCACCAGCTCCGTCGCCGTCTACGGCGGTGACCTGCCCGACGTCGTCCTGGACTCCACCGCGCTGAACCCGCAGACGTCCTACGGCGTGCAGAAGGCCTGCGCGGAGCTGCTCCTGGCGGACTACTCGCGCAAGGCCTTCGTCGACGGCCGGGTGCTGCGGCTGCCGACCGTGTCGGTGCGGTCCGGCACGCCCAACCGGGCCGCGTCGTCCTTCGCCAGCGGCGTGATCCGCGAGCCCGTCGCCGGCATCGCGAGCGTCTGCCCGGTCGTGCCGGAGACGCGGCTGTGGCTGCTCTCGCCGCAGCGCGCGGTGGACTGCCTGGTCGCCGGCCACGGCCTCGACGACCTGGGCCCGAACCGCGCCGTCAACCTGCCGGGGGTGTCGGTGACGGTCGCGGAGATGGTGGACGCGCTCGCGCGGATCGCGGGACCCGAGGTGGCGGAGCTCGTCCGGTTCGAGCCGGATCCGGAGATCCAGCGGATCGCCTCCGGGTGGCCGGGCGCGTGGGACACCGGCCGCGCGACCGCCCTCGGCCTGCGCGGCGACGACGGCATCGACGCGATCGTGCGCGCCCACATCGAGGAGATCGGCGGCCGGTCCGGAGCACTTCCCGTGTGACGGTCACATTTCACCGAGAGTTTGCCGTCGGGTGGTCGGACCGGGGTTGCTATCGTCCCCTTCGTGTCGGCGGTGGAACAGGATCGCACCGTGCCGATCAACGGTCTGCCCCTGGGGCCGTCCTGGTCGCCGCGGTCGCTGGTCGCGCGCCTGGCGCCGTCGCACCGCGACGGGCTGGCGCTCGTCCTGAGCTCCGCGCTGACCTCCGCCGTGGGCCTCCTCTACTGGGTGCTGGCGGCCCGGTTCTTCCCGCCCGCGGTGCTCGGCATCAACCAGGTCGCCATCTCCACGATGATGTTCCTGGGCGGCGTCGCGCAGCTCAACCTGACCTACGCCCTCCTACGGTTCGTCCCGGTCGCGGGCTGGGCGGCGCGGCGGCTGGTGGTGGGCGGCTACCTCGTCGGGGCCGGTGCGGCCGCGGTGGTCGGGGCCGGCTTCGCCCTCGGCGCCCGGTTCTGGGCACCCGATCTCGTCAGCGCGTTCGGGCCGGTGCGGCTGCTGCTGTTCTTCGTCGTGGCCACCCCGCTGTGGTCGATCTTCGTGATCCAGGACTTCGTCCTGACCGGCATCGGGCGCGCCACCGTCGTGCCCGGGGAGAACTTCGTCTTCTCGCTGCTCAAGATCGCGCTGCTGGGCGTCGCGGCGATAGTGGTGGTGCCCGGTGGCCTCGCGATCTCCTGGGCCGTGGCCACCGGCGTGATCGTGGTGGGCATCAACGGTTGGCTGCTGCTGCGGGCGCTGCCGCGGTTCGGCAGGCGGTCGGTGGGCCAGGCGGTGCCGATCACGATCGGCGCCATCGGCCGCTTCCTGCGCGCCGACTACGCCGGTGCGATGTTCTGGCAGGCCGCGCTGTTCGGTCTCCCGCTGCTCGTGCTCGTCCGCCTCGGGCCCGATGACGCCGGCGTCTACGGCATCGTCTGGACGATCACGCAGTCGCTCTACCTCGTCTCGTCGGGCATGAGCCAGTCGATGGTGGCCCACAGCGCCGCCGACCCCGACGGGCTGGAAGCGGCACGGCGGGCCATGGTCCGCCGCGCGCTGGCGATGGTGGTGCCGCTCGTCGTCGTGCTGTCGGTCGGCGCGCGCCTGGTGCTGGTGTTGTTCGGACAGCACTACGTCGACCGCGGCGCGGCCGCCTTCGCGCTGACGTCGCTCTCGGCGATCCCCAACGTGATCACGGCCTCGACGGTGGGCGCCGCGCGGGTACGGCAGCGGATGGGCGTGCAGTTCGGTGTGCCCACCACCATCTCGGTGATCGTCTTCGCGCTCTCGTGGTTCCTCATGCCGAGCCTGGGCATCACCGCCGTCGGGCTGTCCTGGCTGATCGCACAGAGCGTCGTCGCGATCGGGATCCTGGTGGCCGGCGCCCCGTGGCTGCCGCCGCTGCTCAGCGGGCGCGTCGACGCCCTGCGGTCGGCGGCGCTGCTGCGCCGCGTCCGCCCGTTCGCCGCCACCCGTGCCGGCGGCACCGGCTGGGTGCTGGGCGAGCGGCTCGGCGGGGGATCGGACACGGTGGTGGTCGGCTACGGGCCCGCGCCCGGCTCGCCCGACACCGAGTCCCCGACCGTTCCGGGCGTGCTGCTCAAGGCCAGCGACAGCACCAAGGGCCGCGCGCAGCTGCGCCGCCAGACCGATGTCCTGCGCAGCCTGCACGCCGACGAGCGGCTGGGCCAGTGGCGCGCGCTGTTGCCCACCGTGGTCAGCGACGGGGAGAGCAGCGGCTCGTACGTCACCCTGGAGTCGCGCCTGGCGGGGGCCGGCGGCGGCGACGCGCTGCAGGACCCGGCCCGGCGCAGGCTGTTCCGCTCCAGCGCCGTCGCCATGATCAGCGAGCTGCACCGTCGCACGGGTGAGCCCGTGACGGTGGGTGCGGCCGAGCTGCGGGCCTGGGTGTTCGACCCGATGCGCGAAGTGCTGGGGGTGCTGCCCCGCGGCGTCCGTGCCGACGCGCGCACGCTCGGCGCCCGCCTCGCCGCGCGCCTGGAGGGCCAGGTGGTGGGCGCGGGGTGGACGCACGGCGACTACACGCCGGACAACGTGCTCACCGACGCGCACGGTCGCGTCGTCGCGGTGGTGGACTGGTGCCAGGGGCAGGAGCGCGGCCTCGCGGTGCTCGACGTCGTCAGCTTCCTGGTGACATCCGAGCGCGCGCTGACGGGCAGCGAGATCGGCACCGTGGTGGTCGACCGCCTCTACGACGTCCGGTCCACCGACCACGAGCTGCTCGCCCGCGCGCAGCGGTCGCTGGGTGGCGCGGTGCTCGACATCCGCACGCTGACCTCGCTCGGCTGGCTGCACCACGTGGCGCAGAACCTGCAGAAGTCGCCGTCCTTCGCCGCCAACCCGGTGTGGGTACGCCGGAACCTCGTAGCGGTGGTGCGCGGTGCGCTCCCGCTGCTGGACACCGACGCGCCGGCGCCCCGCCCCCGCTGAGCGAGCTACGACGCGGCGATGCCCGCGGCGCCGCCGGCCAGCACGGCGGCGGTCAGCGCGCGGGTGGCGGGGCGATGCTCGGTGCGCGGGTTGGTGAGCAGCACCAGGTCGATGTGGCCCAGCTCCGGGAGCCGGTGCTGCGGGCCGAGCGTGGCGAGCTGCACCGGCACGAGGCTGCGCGCCAGCGCGGAGACCCCGATGCCGGCGGCCACCGCGGCGATGAGCCCGTTGACGCCGCGGCAGACGCACGCGCTGCGGTAGGCGGTGCCCGCGCGCTCCAGCGCGTCCTGCATGGCGGTGCGGCTCAGGCTCGGCGACGGGTAGACCACCAGCGGCAGCGGCGTGCTCGGGTCGAGCCGGGTGGCGGCGGTGCCGACCCAGACCAGCCGCTCGCGCTGCACGAGCGTGCCGCGGGCCTCGCCGTGCGGGCGCTTGCCGACGAACACGTCGAGCCGGTCGTTCTCCAGCCTGCGGTGCAGCGTGCCGCTCTGGTCGACGGTGAGGTCGAGGTCGACGCGGGGGTGCTCGCGGCGGAAGTCGCGCAGGATCTGCGGCAGCCGCGTGAGCGCGAGGTCGTCGGACATGCCGATGCGCAGCCGGCCCTGCGGGCGCTCGCCGCGGAAGTAGGCGGCGGCGTCGGCGTGCGATGCGAGGATCGACCGCGCGAACCCGATCATGGCCTCGCCGTCGGGGGTGACGGTGACGGTGTGGGTGTCGCGGTGCACCAGCACCCGGCCGGTGGCCTCCTCGAGCTTGCGGACGTGCTGGCTGACCGTCGGCTGCCGGATGCCGAGGCGCGCCGCCGCCTGCGTGAAGCTGCGCGTCTGGGCGACCGCGAGGAATGTCCGCAGCTGGGCCGTGTCGTACGCCTCGGTCATCGCGCCTCGCAATAACAGTAAGTCGGATGATCGGGGTTCAGAATAGCCGCGGGCGGGCGCAGGGTGAGGAATCGATGACCGACACCTTCGCCGCCCTCCGCGTCCCGACCTTCCGCATCTACCTCGCCGGCCAGAGCGTCGCGAGCACCGGCACGTGGATGCGCAGCATCGCGCAGGACTGGCTGGTGCTGGAGCTGACCGGCAGTCCCGTCGCCGTCGGGGTGACCATGGCGTGCCAGTTCCTGCCGATGCTGCTGCTCGGCATGTATGGCGGCCTGATCGCCGACCGGTACCCGAAGCGCACGCTGCTGCTCGTCACGCAGGTGCTCAACGCCGCGCTGGCCGCGGTGCTCGCCGTGCTGACGCTCACCGGGGAGGTCCGCGTCGAGCACGTCGACCTCATCGCGCTGGCCGGTGGGCTCGTGTTCGTCGTCGACAACCCGGCGCGGCAGGTGTTCGTCAACGAGGTGGTGCCGGCGGGCTACCTGCGCAACGCGATCGCGCTCAACGCCGCGGTCTTCCAGACCACCCGCCTGCTCGGTCCCGTGGTGGCGGGCGTGCTGATCGGGACGGTCGGGATCGGCTGGGCCTTCGCTGCGAACGCCCTGTGCTACCTCGGCCCGACGGGCGGCCTGCTGCTCATCCGGCCCGCCGGTCTGGTGCGGTCACCGGCGCTGCTGCGGGCACCGGGCCAGTTGCGGTCGGCGTGGCACTACGTGACGGCGCGCCCGCACATCGGCGCGACGATCGCGCTGGTCGGCGTGGTGGGGACGTTCGGGCTGAACTTCCCGGTGGTGCTCACCGCGATCGCGAGCACCACGTTCCACGGCGGCGCGGGCCTGTACGGGCTGTTCAACGTGGTGCTGGCGGTCGGGTCGGTGGCGGGGGCGCTGGCGGCGGGCGCCCGGTCGCGGACGCGCCTGCGGGTGCTGGTGGCGGCGGGCGCGGCGTTCGGGCTGCTGCAGGCCGTGGCCGCGCTGATGCCGGGGCTCGGGAGCTTCCTGGTGGTGCTGACGGTGATGGGCGCAGCGAACCTGGCGTTCCAGGCGATGGCCAACTCGTCGGTGCAGATGTGGGTGGAGCCGGCCTACCGCGGCCGGGTGATGGGCCTCTACATGCTGGCGTTCACCGGGGGCACGCCGATCGGCGGGCCGGTGATCGGGTGGATCACCGGCGCGTTGGGCGCCCGGGTGGGCATGGCGGTGTGCGGGGTGGTGCCGCTGCTGGCCGCCGGGGCGGTGGCTCTGCTGGTCAGTCGTTCCCGGAGCGGCCGGACGCGGTCACGGGTGTCAGCAGCCGGTGCGGCCGTCGCAGCACCCGGCTGACCGGGTCGTCGCGCCGGAACGCGGCCCCGGGCCCCGGCCGCATCTCCAGGTCGGCGGGGCCGGGCAGCGTCGCGCAGGCGGGGCAGCGGCCACCGGCGTCGATCTCCGTGTCGCAGGCGGTGTGCACGAAGACCCGGCGCCTGCCGTCCGGTGCGCGGTGCTGCTCGCCCCACTGCATGAGCGCGTAGACGGCCGGCCAGAGCGCTGCACCCTCGGCGGTGACGAGGTACTCGTGGCGTCCGGGGCGGTACTCGTGGCGCTCCAGCAGCCCGGCCTCGACGAGGTCGGCCAGCCGCGCGCTGAGCACGGCACGGGAGATGTCCAGCCGGACCCGCAGGTCGGTGAAGCGGCGCACCCCGAAGAGGCAGTCGCGCAGCACCAGCAACGTCCAGCGCTCGCCGACCACCTCGAGCGCGCGGGCGAGCGAGCAGTCCTGGCCGCTGTAGTCGGAACCGAGGGGCATGTGACGAGCGTACCGGTTCGATCTGTTGATGGAACCGGCGAAGTGTGGTTCGGTGACCAGACCGAAGGGGGTCCCGTGACCACACCGCATGTCGCCGCCACCACCGAGCAGACGCGCACCCTGGCCGTCGCCGCGCTCGGCACCGTCCTGGCGCTCGTCACCTACACGACGCCGATCGCGACGCTGGCCGGCACCGCGACCGGGCTCGGCGCCGGCTCGGCCGGGCAGGCGTGGATCCTCAGCTCGATGAGCTGCGGCCTCGCCGTCGGGCTGCTGCCCGCGGGAGCCGTCGGCGACGACCACGGCCGCCGCCGCATGTTCGTGATCGGAGCCGTCCTGCTCGCCGTGACGTCGGTGCTGGCCGCGCTCGCGTCCGGCACTGCCGTGCTCGTCGTGGCCCGGATCGGGCAGGGACTCGGCGCGGCCGCGATCCTGGCGTGCAGCCTGGGCCTCATCGGCCACGCGTTCCTTCCGGGCCCGCGGCGCGTGCACGCCACCGGGGTGTGGGGCGCGTGCGTCGGCGGGGGGATCGCACTGGGGCCGCTGTTGGCCGCGGCGCTCGACACGGCGCTGGGGTGGCGCAGCGCCTACGGGTTGATCGCGCTGCTGGCGGCGCTGCTGGCCGTGCTGGCGTGGCGGCTGCTCACCGAGTCGCGCGCCGACCGGCAGCAGGCGGTGGACCTGCCCGGCATGCTGCTGCTCGGCGTCGCGCTCGCGGGGGTGCTCGCCGGGCTGGTCGAGGGCCGCTCGGGCTGGGCGCAGCCGTCGGTGATCGGGCTGCTGGTCGGCGGGGTGGTGCTGGGCGCGGTGTTCGTCCTCGTCGAGCTGCGCCGTGGCGCCCCGATGCTGGACCTGCGCCTGTTCGGCAGGCCCGACTTCGCCGGGGCCACGATCGGGGCGCTGGCCACCGGCGCCGGGATCATCGCGAGCATGTCGTTCCTGCCGACGCTGCTCCAGCGCGGCCTCGGCCACGGTGTCGTCTACGCGGCGCTGCTCCTGCTGGGGTGGTCGGCCACGAGCGTGGTGACGGCGCTGCTCGCGCGGCGTCTCCCCGTCCGGGCCACGCCGCGCGCCCAGCTCGTGGCCGGGTTGCTCGGGGTGGCCGTCGGGCAGGTGATGCTCACAGGCATCGGGCCCGGCGCGGGTGCCGGACGGCTGCTGCCGGGGCTGCTCGTGGCCGGGGCGGCGAGCGGCGTGCTCAACGCCGCGCTCGCCCGGCAGGCCGTCGCCAGCGCGCCCACGGGCCTCGCGAGCATCGGCAGCGGGGCCAACAACACCGCCCGCTACCTGGGCGCGGCCATCGGTGTGACGATCATCGCAGTGCTCGCGACCCATCCCGTCGCGGCGGACACGATCGCAGGCTGGAACGTCGCGGTGCTGGTCGACGCGGTGATCTCGGCGGTCGGGGCGCTGGTGGTGCTGGCCTGCCGTCCCCGCGTGCGCGACGCCGTGGCGGTGTAGCCGGGGACGAACCCGATCATCACGACATCGTCCCGGCGGGCCGGCTCGGGCTGCGCGACGATCGATCACGACCGGGCAGTGCAGTCGGGGGAGACGTCGTGAGTGATCGGTACGAGCAGTGGGACATCGTCAGCAGCGTCGGGTTCACCGCGCTGATGGTCGCGGCGGGCCGGGCCGTCGAGACCAACCGGGACGGCGGACTGGTGGACGATCCGTGGGCCGAGCGGTTCGTGGACGCCGCCGGCACCCCGCAACGGTTACCGACGCGGCCCGAGGAGGGGTGGCCGCGGACCGGGCAGGACCCGGCCGTCGCCGCCGAGGTCGACGCCTTCTGGTCGGTGATGACCACCTACCAGGGCGTGCGCTCGCGCTACTTCGACGCCGCCCTCACCGCGGCCACCGAGCGCGGCATCGACCAGGTCGTGCTGCTCGCCGCGGGCCTGGACTCGCGGGCGGTCCGGCTGTCCTGGGCCGCGGGCACCACCGTCTACGAGGTGGACCAACCCGCGGTGCTGGAGTTCAAGGACGAGGTGCTGGCCGAGCACGGTGCGCAGCCACGCTGCGACCGCCGGGTCGTGGGCGTCGACCTGCGCGACGACTGGGTGTCGGCACTGCGCGCCGCCGGGTTCGACCCGCAGCGGCCGTCGGTATGGCTGGCCGAGGGGCTGCTCCCGTTCCTGCCCGCCGCGGCCGAGGCCGACCTCTTCGCCGCCGTCGACGAGCTGTCGGCGCCGGGCAGCACAGTCGCCGTCGAGCACTTCGCGCCGGTCTTCGAGAGTTCGGCCGCCCACCCGGCGATCGTCGCGTTCGGCGCCCCGTTCGGCATGGACCTGCGCGACCTCGCGCAGACGGAGCCGCGCACCGGCCCCGCGGAGCGACTGACGGGCATGGGGTGGTCGGTGGAGGCGGTCCCGAGCCCCGACGCGGCAGCGGGCTTCGGCCGCCCGCTGCCCGCGCTCGGCTCGGGGATCCGGATGAACAGCGTGCTGCTGACGGCGACCAAGCCGGATCAGTAGTAGATCGCGCCCCGGCCGCCGCCGCCCGTCGCGACGGCGTCGCCCGTGACGGCGACGCTGCGCGGCGAGCACAGGAACACCACCACGTCGGCCACCTCCTGGGCGGTGGTCAGGCGCCCGATGCTGGTGCCGGCCCCGAACTGGGCCTCGACGTCGGCGGGCGTGATGCCCTCGGCCTCGGCCATCGCGGCGAAGAGGCCGGGGGAGCGCTCGGTGATCGTCATGCCCGGGTGCACCACCGTGACACCGACGCCCGACGGGCCGAGCTCGTCGGCGAGGTTCTTCGTCAGCGCGGCGACGGCGACGTTGCGCACGGACCCCACGATCGAGGTGGCCATCCGGGCGTTGAGCCCGCTGATGTTGACGATGCGGCCCCAGCCCTGCGCCGTCATGTGCGGGGCGGCGGCGCGGGCGCAGCGCAGGTAGCCGAGCACCTTCGTCTCGAACTGGTCGCGCATCTCGTCGTCGGTCGTGCCGGCCAGGCCCGGTGCGGGTCCGCCCGCGGGCTCGGCGGCCGCGTTGACCAGCACGTCGACGCCGCCGAGCTCGGTGACCACGCGCTCCACCATCGCGCGCACGGACGCGTCGTCGGTGGTGTCGGCGACCACGGGTACCGCCCGCCCGCCGTTGATGCCGGCGGCCGCCGCGGTCAGGGTGGTGATGTCGCGGCCGACGAGCGCCACTTCAGCGCCCTCCGCGACCAGCGTGGTGGCGACGGCGAGCCCGATCCCGCGGCTCGCGCCGGTGACGATCGCGCGCTTGCCGGTGAGCTGAAGATCCATGGCCCGAGCCTTGCACGGCCGGCTCTGCACCGTGCGGCGGACCGAGCCGACCGCCTCGTCCCGGACCCCGTGGTCAGGCAGCCAGCGCCTCCTACGACACGTTCACCCCGATCATGGGCCGACCCGGCAAGGAGGGCCTGAGCAAGGTCGTCGGGGTCATCGACGGCGTGCCGGCCGAGCCGGCCGCGGCCGCCGTCGCGTCACACCCTCCCGCTCTCGGCCCCCTCGTCACCGGTGACGAGGGGGGCGACACGCCGCGGCCTGTCCGGCGTGAGCCTGAAGGCGGACCCGGCAATAGGCTTCGCCGGGTGAGACTCTCACCCCGTGACCAGGAGCGGTTGACGATCTTCACGATCGCCGAGCTGGCCCGGAAGCGGCGGGCCCGGGGGCACCGGCTGGGCCATCCCGAGGCCGTCGGCCTGATCTGCGACGAGATGCACGAGGGCGCCCGCGACGGGCTGTCCTACGAGGCCGTCATCGAGCTCGGGCAGAGCGTCCTGACCCGCGAGGACGTCATGGACGGGGTTGCGGAGATGATCCCGCTGCTGCACCTCGAGGTGATGTTCGCCGACGGCACCAAGCTCGTCGCGGTGCGGAACCCGATCCGATGAGCGAGCCTGCGAGCGAGTCATCGACACCGCGTGGCCAGGTCAGGATCACGCCGGCGGACGGCTGGCCGGGGCGCGTGCTGCCCGCTCCCGAGCCGATCGTCCCGGAGCTCGGCGAGCGCACGACCGCCGTCGTCCACGTGCACAACCACTCGGCGTGGCCGGTGGTGGTCACCTCGCACTTCCACTTCTTCGAGGCCAACCGGCACCTGGAGTTCGACCGCTCCGCGGCGTTCGGGATGCGCCTCGACCTGCCCGCGGGGGAGTCGGTGAGGTTCGGCCCGGGCGCGTCGGGAGACGTCGCGCTGGTGTCGTACGCGGGGGAGCGGGCCGTGTACGGATTCAACGGCCTGACCAACGCGACGCTGTCCGACGGGCGCTTCGAGGAGCACCGCGCCGCTGCGCTGGCCCGGCTGCGCGCGGCCGGCTTCCGGGATTCAGGAGTCTGAGCGTGCCGCGTCCGATCGAGCGCCCCACCTACAACACCCTCTACGGCCCCACGGTCGGTGACCGCATCCAGCTCGCCGACACCAACCTCGTCGCCGAGGTGGAGGCCGACCACACCTCCTACGGCGACGAGCCGCTGTGGGGCTTCGGCAAGACCATCCGCGACAGCATGGGCATGTCCAGCCACCGCGACCAGGACTCCACGATGGACCTGATCATCGCGAACGTGGTGGTGGTCGACCCGCTCGTCGGCATCGTCAAGACCAACATCGGGATCAAGGAGGGTCGCATCGTCGGCCTCGGCCGAGCCGGCAACCCGGACGTCACCGACGGCGTGGACCTCGTGGCGGGCGCCAACACCGGCTGGATCATGGGCGAGGGCATGATCGCCACCGCCGGGATCATCGACCCCCACGTGCACCTGGCCACCACCAGCCTGATCCCCGCCGCGCTCTCGGCGGGCACCACCACCGTCGTCGGAATGGGCTACGGCCACGTGTCCGACCTGGGCGTCAACCCCGAGTACCACTTCCACCGCCTCATGGAGGCGTGGGAGGGCTACCCGATGAACGTGGCCCTGCTCGGGCGCGGCAGCTCGTCGGACCCCGACCCGCTCGAGCGCAACATGGAGATGGGCGCGGCCGGGCTGAAGATCCACGAGGACTCCGCCAGCTTCACCTCGGTGATCGACAACGCGCTCACCATCGCCGACGAGTACGACGTGCCGGTCTGCATCCACACCGACTCCAACCAGGAGGGTGGCGAGCTCGAGGACACCCTCGCCGCGATCGACGGCCGGACGATCCACGCGTACCACATCGAGGGGCTCGGGGGCGGGCACCCGAACGTGTTGGAGCTGGCCGGGGTGCCGCACGTGCTGGGTTCGTCCACCACGCCGACCATCCCGTACTCGGTGAACACCTACGCCGAGTATCCCGAGATGAAGATGGCCGTGCACCGCATGCACGCCTCCCTGGAGGAGGACAGGGCCTCACTGAACTGGCGCGGCCGTGGCGGCACGGTGGCCGGTGAGAGCGTGCTGCACGACCGCGGCGCGATCGCGATGATGTCGTCGGACTCGCAGGGCATGGGCCGCATCGGCGAGGTCTCGATCCGGACGTGGCAGCTCGCGCACCGGATGAAGGAGGCGTTCGGCGCCGAGGGCCCGAACGACAACGCGCGCATCCTGCGGTACCTGGCGAAGCTCACGGTCAACCCGGCGATCACGCAGGGCATGGCCCACGAGATCGGCTCGCTGCGCTCGGGCCTGCTCGCCGACATCGTGCTGTGGCGCCCGGAGTTCTTCGGCGTCAAGCCGCAGCTGGTGCTCAAGAACGGGTTCGTGGTGTGGGGGCCGGTCGGGGGCGGCAACGACTCCACGCGCCTGGGCCAGCCGCAGATCTACCGTCCGATGTTCGGCTCCTACGGCCTCGCCCCCGCCTCGCTGGGCGTCGCGTTCGTGGGGCAGGCGGCCATCGACTCCGGGCTGGCCGGACGTCTCAAGATCCGCAGGCGGCTCTCGGCGGTGCAGAACTCGCGCCACCTCACGAAGGCCGACCTGGTGCTCAACGGGGCGTCGCCGCAGGTCCGGGTCTCACCGGACTCCCTGGAGGTCGAGATCGACGGCAGGCCGGTGGACCTGCCGCCTGCCGAGGTCCTCCCGATGACGAACCGCTACTTCCTCTAGTCCGAGACCTCGACGAGCGGCACCCTCGTGCAGTGATTCGCTCGCGCAGCGATCCGGGTGCGGCCCCACCCGGTGGGCGGTGACCACGAGACCGGACCCTCGTCCGGCGGGCGTTCAGCGGGGAGGTTCGCCGGGGGAGGCGTTCATGTCGGCCAGGAAGTCGGCGATCACCTTCAGCTGATCGGCGCTCCTCGTCGCCAGGACCCGCTCCATGTGCTCGCCGTGCGCGCGGTACTCCTCGGTCAGTCGCGCCATCCCCTCCGGAGCGGGCGTGACGAGCACCTTGCGGCGGTCGCCGGCGTCACGCTCGCGGCGCACGAAGCCGCCCTTCTCCAGCCGGTCGATCACGCCCGTGACGGTGCCGGTGGTCAGCCCCGTCAGCTCCGCGAGCCGGCCGGGGGTGAGTGGGCCGTTCATGTTCAGCAGGCCCACGAACTGCGAGTCGCTCGCGCCCAGCCCCACCCGCTGCGCCACGGCGGTGTTGTGCAGCACCACGCCCGCGATGAAGCGCAGCACCTGCGTGCCGATCTCGGCACGCAGGCCGTCCGCGTCGGTCACCGGAACCTCCTTGACAGTCTCTCGTATACCCAAGAGACTCGTACAGACGAGATACTTGCTCGTCCGAGTGAGCTTACCGAGGAGGCGGCATGACCACAGCACTGGTGATCGGGGCGGGGATCGCGGGGCCGGTCGCGGCGATGGCCCTGCAGAAGGCCGGCATCCACGCGAAGGTGTTCGAGGGCCACCCCACCGGGGCCGACGAGCTGGGCTCGTGGCTGACGTTGCAGGCCAACGGCATCGACGCACTGGCCGCCGTCGACGCGCAGCACGTCGTCCGAGGGGTGGGATTCCCGCAGCCGTCGATGCGTTTCCTGTCCGGTTCGGGCAGGGTGCTGGGCCGGATGTCCAACGGCGCGCCGCTCGCCGACGGCACGCCGACGCAGATGATGCCCCGCGCCGGCCTCTACGCGGCGCTGCGGGACGAGGCCGTGGCCCGCGGGGCGTCGATCGCGTACGGCAGGCGTTTCGTCGACGCCACGCCCACGGGCACGCGGGTGACCGCGCGCTTCGCGGACGGCAGCACGGCCGAGGGTGACCTGCTCGTCGGTTGTGACGGCATCCGCTCCTGCGTGCGCCAGGTGATCGACCCGGCGGCGCCGCCCGTGCGGTACGTCCCGGTGCTGAACATCGGCGGCTTCATCCCCGGGATGACCGTCCCGGACGCGCCGGTCGGTGAGTTCCAGATGGTGTTCGGGAAACGGTGCTTCTGGGCCTACGTCGTCACCCCGGACGGCGGCCTCGGCTGGTTCGCCAACCCGCCGCGCGCCGACGAGCCGACGGCCGCGGAGCTCGCCGCGATGACCGACGAGGACTGGCGCACCTGGCTGCTCGCGCTCACCGCGTCCGACCGCGGCCCGTTCGCGGAGATCGTCCGCGCGGCGCCCGGGCCGCTGGCCGGGTGGGCCACCTACGACATGCCGACGGTGCCCACCTGGCACCGCGGCACCATGATCGTGATCGGCGACGCCGCCCACGCGACGTCCCCGGCCGCCGGCCAGGGGGCGGCGATGGCACTCGAGGACGCCGTGCTGATCGCCCGCTTCCTGCGCGACGCTCCGGACGTCCCGACCGCGTTCCGGCTGTTCGAGCAGCTGCGCCGGGAACGGGTGGAGAGGATCGTCAAGCACGGGGCCAGGTCGAGCAACAGCAAGGCCGCGGGGCCGGTGGGGCGGATCCTCCGCGACGCGCTGCTCCCGTTGGGCCTGCGGATGGCGCAGAAGCAGAACACGGACTGGATCCACGCCCACCACGTGGAGTGGGAGACCCCGGCCGTCAGCCGACCAGCGGCATGACCCTCTCGCCGAAGTCGTGCACGCCCTTCTCGAAGTCGTCGAATGTGAACGAGTCACGCCGCGTGCAGGGGCGGACGCAGCTCGTGCCAGGACGTCCGGCGCTGGAAGGTGGCACCGGCCGCGAACAGCAGGTCCTCGCTCCCGGCCGGCCCGGTGAGCTGCACGCCCACGGGCATCCCGGACCCCGGGTGCGGCCCCACGGGGAGCGCGAGCGTCGGGCCGAGGTGCGCCGACCACGGCGCGGTGAGCTCGCCGACGCGGCGGGTCACGGCGAGCACGTCGGGATCACCTCCGATGAGGGGCACGTCGACGGCGACCGTCGGCGTCAGCAGCACGTCCACGTCGGCGAACAGCGCGTCGAGGCCGCGGCGGAACTCCTCGATCTCCGCCATCGCCGCGGCCCGCTGAGCCGGGGTGGTGTCCAGCCCGAGCCGGAAGCGCGTGAGCGTGTCGGGCTGGAAACGCTCCGGCTCGCCGAGGATCCGCTCGCGGTGCTGGGCCGCGACGTCGGCGTAGACCACGGTGTAGAGCGACTCCCGCACCTCGGCGAACCCGGGCACGGTCACCGGCACGAGCCGGGCCCCGGCCGACTCCAGGTCCCGCACCGCGGCGTCGACGCGGACGGCCACCCCGTCGTCCACGGCGAGCGGCACCGTGACCACACCGACCGTGCTGGGCGGCGCGACGCCGGCCACCGGCCGTCCGGTCAGCACCGCGTGCGTCCGCGCGACGAGGCCGACGGAGCGGGCCAGCGGGCCCACCACGTCGGCCTCGAGGCAGACGGGTAACACCCCGTCGTCGCTCACCGACCCGACCGTCGGACGCAGGCCGGTGACGCCGTTCATGGAGGCGGGGATCCGCACCGAGCCGCCGGTGTCGGTGCCAAGCGCGACGTCCACGAGCCCGGCCGCGACCGCCGCTCCGGAGCCGCCGCTCGACCCGCCGGGGATCCGGTCGAGGTCCCACGGGTTGCGGACGCCACCGTGCACCGAGTTCTGCGACGTCACGCCCATCGCGAACTCGGCCATGTTCAGCGTCGCCACCAGGGAGGCGCCCGCGTCCCGCAGCCGGCTGACGACCTCGGCGTCCGCGGCCGCGATCCGGTCGGCGAAGAACGCCGAGGCGCACGTCGATGCCACCCCGGCGATCCCGATGTTGTCCTTGATCCCGAACCGCAGCCCGGCCAATGGGCCGGAGCCGGGCGTGCCCGGGTCGAGGACGGTGACGACGGCGTTGAGTGACTGGCTCACACCGCCGATGATCGCCCGCGCGGCCCGGTTCAGGCGGCCAGTGTCTCCGCGATCACCGCGTCGATGGCCTCCTGGTCCTCCGGGCGCAGGCAGAACATGCCGAAGTGGCCCATCGGGGTCTCGATCGGGCGGTACTGCCCGGTCGGGACCATGTCGCAGTCGGCCTTGCAGTCCTCGGGCGGGAAGAACAGGTCCTCGGAGAACGCGCTGACGAAGAACTTCGCGGTGATCTTCCCGAGGGCGTCCGCGAGGTCACCGCCCGCGTGCGCGCCGACGTCACCCGCCTTCCACTTCCGGTTCTGGCACAGCAGGTTGTTGGGGTCCATCGGCGCGAAGTAGCCGCGGATGAAGCCTTGCCGGAAGTCGTCGGAGGAGACGAAGCCCAGGCTGCGCCACAGCTCGTCGCGGTAGAACGACGACGACAGGCCCATCAGCGAGAACGAGACGGCGAGCCGGCGCAGCCCGACGTGGACCTGCGCCGAGTCGTCGTAGAAACCGCCCTTGAACTCCGGGTCGGAGATGAGCAGTTCGGTGTGGGTGTCGATGAAGATCTGGTTGTGCACGGGCGTGCGTGCGGTGCCCGCGAACACCGCGGCGCGCGGCACCAGGTCCGGGTAGCGGACGGCCCACTCGTAGGTCTGCTGCGCACCCATCGACCAGCCGAGCACGGCGTGCAGCGTGGAGATGCCGAAGTGCTCGGTGACGAGCCGGTGCTGGGCCACCACGTCGTCGGCGATGGCGACGGGCGGGAACTGGCCGCGGTCGAACGGCGGGGGCGTGTTGGACGGGCTCGAGGAGAACCCGCCGCCGAACTGCCCGGGGAAGATCACGAAGTACTTCGCGGGGTCGAGCGGGCGGCCCTCGCCAACGAACGTCTCCATCGACGCCGACGTGCCGCTGAACATGTGCGGGAACAGCACCGCGTTGTCCTTGGCCGCGTTGAGCGTGCCCAGCGTCTTGTAGGCCAGGCGGGCATTGGGGAGCGTGTAGCCGGTTGTGAGCGGGAAGCCACCGAGCTCGAAGTACTCGTGCTTGCCGTGGACGTCGTCTGAGTAGTAGCCGGACACCGTTCTCCCTCGTCGTTGGGGGCCGGACACGTGCGTGCGCGGTAGCCGTTGCTGGAGCAACGATTACCGCGCACGGGCGCCGAGCGCTACCTGGCCGGGTCCACCGCGACCGGTTCGCGGTGGGCCTCGTGGTGGTTGGCGTTCTTCGGGGTGGACAGGACGGCCTTCGTACGCTCGTCGAGCGCGGCGTCGGACAGCGCGCCGTTGCCGGCCAGCACCGTCTCCAGGGCCTCCAGCCAGTGCTCGTAGTACGACCACGGCGCCGGGTTCTCGCTGACGCCTGCTTCCTCCCACTTCTTGATGGAGTCGATCAGCGAGAGCTGGAACTCGCTCCACTCGTACTGACCGGAGTGGTAGGCCGCCACGGCCATCGCGAACGCCCGCAGCTCCCACGGTTCGTTGAACGCGCGATCCCCGCCGGGGAGCTGGCAGACCAGCTCCTCGACGCGGCGACGGGCGTCGCCGAGCTCGGTGGTGTCCTGACGGAAGGCCATCAGGCCTGCCCGGGAGGAGTCGACGCGACCGGGCCGACGCCGATCATCGAGTCGCGGGTGACGAGCGCGGCGAGCGCCTTCTCGTCGAGGCCCTCGGTGCCGGCCGGGCGCTCCGGGAGGACCCAGTAGCGCATCTCCGACGAGGAGTCCCACACCCGCACCTCGACGGAGTCGGGCACGTCGAAGCCGAAGTCCTCGCGCAGCACCTTGCGCGGCTCGCGCACGATGCGCGAGCGGTACTCCGGGCCCTTGTACCAGTT
Source organism: Pseudonocardia sp. (assembly GCF_025965585.1). Lineage (GTDB taxonomy): Bacteria > Actinomycetota > Actinomycetes > Mycobacteriales > Pseudonocardiaceae > Pseudonocardia. The sequence goes on along the minus strand of NZ_JAOPWR010000325.1, from coordinate 11,008 downwards.
CGGGGGGAGCCCGAGCACCGGCCACGGGTAGCAGGAGCACAGGGTGCAGGTGATGACGTTGTGCACGGTCGGGCTGTTCTCGACGACGACCATGTCCTCGCCCTGCAGACCGCCGATGCCCAGCTCTGCGCAGGCCTTCGTGGCGTCCTCGACCAGCCGGGCCTTGAACTCCGGGTCGGTCCACGCCTTCGCGACGACCGCCGCCCCGAGCTGGGGGCCGACCTCGTTCTCGTAGATCTCGGCGAGGCGGTCGACCGCGCCGGTCGTCATGATCCCCTTCTCGATCATGATGGCCTCGAGCGCCTTGACGCGGGCCGCGATCTCTTCCTGGGTGCGAATCGTCGTGCTCATCAGGCTGCCTTCTCCGAAGCGGTGGCGGGGACGATGTAGGGCTCCCAGACGTCGAAGTAGACGACGCCGTTGGGCTCGGCGGATTCCGCGCCCCAGAGCTCCTCGTTGGTGAACTTCACGGTGTAGACGTGCTCGGGCGCGTCGTCACCGCCGTTGCCGGCGCTGTCCGGGTAGATCATCGTGCCGTGGGCGGCGGTGATCACGCCGGTCTTGCCGCGGACGTAACGGGCCTTACGGGTGTGGCCGAACGGGCTGTCGGCGAGCACGGTCACGGTGTCGCCGACGGCGAACTGCGCGACCTTGTCCGACGGCCGGCTCGCGGGCGCGCCCGACTTGACGACACCCTCGACGAACGCGAGCAGGTCGGGGTCCTCCCGCTGGGGCATCGGGGCGTCGGGGTTCTCGAGGAAGTACTGCATGCGCTTGTCGATCTCGGCCTCGTCGAGCACGCCCTTGGCCACGCCGTAGTGCTCGACGGTGTGGGCCCAGTGGTCGTAGTACGGCGAGAGCAGGTACGCGGCCGGGTGCATCTGCTCGATGCCGTAGCGGAAGGCGTCGACGCCGAAGAAACCGGCGCGGAACGCCATGGAGAACATCGCGAACGCGGCCTTCTCCCACTCCGCGTGGTACACCGGCTCGGAGTCCGGTACGGGTACGGGTCCGAGCCCGTCGGTGCCTCCGAGATCGTGCACGCCGTTCATGCCTGGCTCCCAGCCGTTGCAGCGGAAGGCGCCGGGAAGCCCCCGACCGCCTGTTCGAACGTGTTCGCGACGCGCAGCACCGTGGCGTCGTCGAAGTGCTTGCCGACGATCATCATCCCGGTGGGCAGGCCGTTCACCAGGCCTGCGGGGACCGAGCAGGCCGGGTGGCCGGTGACGTCGGTGACGGAGGTGTTGGCGAGCATCTCCAGCGCCCGGCCGATGATCTCCTCGCGGGGAGCGTCCGGCGCCGGGATGACCGAGGCCTGGATCGGCGTGGTCGGCATGACCAGGACGTCGTAGCGCGAGAGCGCCTCGTCGTAGGCGGCCTTGAGGTCGATCGCGAGGTTCTGGGCCATGGCGTAGTGCTTGCCCTGATAGGTGTTGATCGCGTAACGACCGGCCAGGAGCACGAGCTTGACGGTCTCGGAGAACTGGCTGCCGTCGGCGCGCCACTGGTTGCCGTAGTGCTCGATGACCTCGGGGTCGTAGAGACCCTTCCAGTTCATGCCGTAGCCGTTGGCGTCCACCATCTGCGCGGCGGCGCCCTCGGTGGCGATGACGTCCCAGATCCGGGCGCCGTGCAGGTGCCACGGCACCGAGACGTCCTCGACGACAAGGCCGGCGCCGCGCAGCGTCTCGGTGGCGGCGCGCACGGCGTCGTCCACGCCCTGCTCGGAGTTCGGGTGCCCGAAGCCCTCGGTGAGGACGCCCACCCGCAGGCCCTCGGCGCCGCGCGACAGCGCGGCCACGTAGTCGTCGGGCACGAGGTCACGCTGCTGGCGCGGGTCCAACCCGTCCGGGCCTGCGATCACGTTGAGGATCTTGGCGGCGTCGGCGACGGTGCGCGTCATGGGTCCGACGTGGTCGATCGACTGCTCGATCGGGAACGCGCCGGTGTAGGGCACCAGGCCCCACGTGGGCTTGTGGCCGACGATGCCCGAGTAGGACGACGGCATGCGGATCGAGCCGCCCTGGTCACCGCCGGTGGCGGCGTCGACGATGCCGGACGCGACGAGTGCCGCGCTGCCCGAGGACGACCCGCCGGTGGAGCGCGTCTCGTCCCAGGGGTTGCGGACCGCGCCGGTGCTGGCGGTGTGCGAGCCCCCGGAGAAGCAGAGGTCCTCGCAGACGGCCTTGCCGGCGATGGTGGCGCCCGCGGCGAGCATGCGGGTGATGATGGTGGCGTCCCGCAACGGGACGTAGCCCTCGACGGTCTTCGCGCCGTTGGTCATCGGCACGCCGGCGACAGCGGTGTTGTCCTTGACCGCCACGGACATGCCGGCAAGCGGGCCCTCGCCGGAACCGGTGATCGCGGTGGTGACGTACCAGGCGTTGTAGGGGTTGTCGGCGGGCTCCGGGCGGACCCAGGCGCGCTCCGGCATCGTGGGTGCGGACGCGTTGTAGAGCTCTTCGACGGCGTCCCAGGAGGCGAGCAGGCCGTTCACCAGCGGGCTGAACGAGGCGATGTCGTCGGCTGCGAGGCCGAGACCGTAGTGCTGGGCCACGCCGTCGAGCGCGGCGGAATCCGGTGGGTCAATGGGCATGGGGGCTCCTCGCGGTCGGTTGCGGAGGAACCTTATTGACTGCGCAGATAGCGCGTCAATGTGCGTTGGCGCGTTGACGCGTTGGTGATGTTGTTTAACGCGACGGACTCACGGCGAAACCACCGGGTGTGGCCTCCGCGAGGAACAGCTGCTGCCGTACCGTTTCCGGCCCGGCCACCGTGACCGTGCCCCGGGGGAAGTCCGAGCGGCTGCGGCGCAGCTCGCGGGCGACGGTGCGCGGCTCGTCCTCGCCGGCACGCCGGGCTGCCGCCGCGTACAGGTGGACCGACTCGTAGACCGACTCCGAGATGCTCGACACCGGCGGGGCGAACGCCCCGAACGCCTGGCGGTAGCGGTGCAGGAACTCCTTGTTGGCCTCGTCGGGGAGCTGCTCGAAGTAGCCCGACACGCCCCACATCCCGTCGCCCGCGGCGTCCCCGATGCGCTCGCGGGTGGGCTCGTCGAGGGCGAGCGCCAGCGAGCGGGCCCGTTCCCGCACACCCATCGCGTGGCACTGGCGCTCGAAGGCCACCAGGTCGGCGCCCACGAACGACGACAGCACGACGTCGGCCCCGGACGTGAGGACGGCCTCGATGACCGGGGTGAAGTCGCGCGTGCCGAGCGGGGCGAAGGCCTCGCCGACGACCTGGCCGTGCTCCTCGGCGACCACCCGCCGCGCCGCTGCGTGCACGCACTGCGGCCACACGTAGTCGTTGCCGGCGAGGAACCAGCGTCGTCCGCCCGCGAGCGTCATCATCGGGTCGGCCGCTGCCCGCAGCTGCTGGTAGGGGCGCTCGCCCAGCTGGACCAGCAGGTCGCCTCCCAGGCCGCCCTCGTTCATCACGGTGTGCACGAGCAGCACCTCGTCGGGGCGCAGCTCGTCGGCCACGTGGGCGAACGTGGCCGAGGTCGTGCTGACCATGATCACGCGGCAGCCGTTGTGCACGAGCCGCCGGGCCTCGACGGTGCCCATCACGGGGTCGGTGGCGTCGTCGCCGACCATCAGCCGCACCGGCCGCCCGCGGATCCCACCGTCGGAGTTGATCTCCTCGACGGCCATCGCGGCGAGGTTCCCGGTGGCGGCGGCGAAGACGCTGCCCGGACCGGACTTGCTGGTGAGCAGGCCGACGAGATGGTTGCTGTCGGGCGCGTCGTCGCGGACCGGGTAGCCGCGCCTGCGCATCAGCCAGTGCAGCCCCTCGTTGTCGAGATCGGCGACGATCCGCACGCGGGTGCCGAGACCGTCCGCGTCGAAGAGCACGCGCAGCCGGCCGCGCCAGGGCACGTCCAGCATGATCTCGATCCGGCCGGGGTTGCGGCCGGGCGGCCGGGCGCGGGTGATCCGCCCCAGCATCTCGACCGGCTCGCCGGTGGGGCCGCCGAGGGGTGCGCGCAGCGTGACCGCCGCTCCCGCCGCGACGCGGTCGCAGGCGGCGTCGAAGACCCAGCCCGCACCTGACCCCGCCCCGAACAGGTCGAACACCGCGCCGGGCGACGCGTCGATCCGTTGCTCGGCGGACAGGGCCAGGGAGGCCATCACATGGCTCTGATGTCCGATGCGTCGGCGACGTTGCGCGACACGCCTACCGTCGACCCTGCTCCGGACTCGGCGACGACCTTCGCGGCCTCCAGCGAGCCCTGGAAGAGCTCCTGCAGGAGGCGGATCACGTCCTGGGCGGGGCCGGTGGGGTCGACCGAGTAGTAGCGGAACCGGCCGGTGCGGCGTTCGGCGATGAGGCCCGCGGTGCGCAGGACGCGAAGGTGGCTCGACACGGCGGTGCGCCCGACGCGCTGGATCGCCCCGGACAGCTCACCCGCGCTGCACTCCTCGCGGGCAGCGAGCACCGCGAGGATCTCGCGGCGGACCGGATCCGCCAGCGCATCGAATGCCAGGTCGGCAGCCACGATCGAACGCCCCCTCCACAGTGCGTCGACGAGTCATCAGCCGTCGACACGTTCACCAGAGCGTAACGGATGCACGAAGTTCCTGTAGTCCGACGATGCGCGACAGATCGAGCACCTGGTCGCCGGACGTGCCCGGGGCGGCGGAGTGGACGAGCAGCACCCGGTCATCGGACCGCGCGTGCCCGGACCTCTTCATCGCCGCCGGAGCCCGGGCTCCGACGGTCGATCACGCGATCGGACTAGCTGATCGTCAGGACGGCCTTGCCGCCGCCGAGCTTGCGGTTGCGCAGCAGATCGAGCGTCTCCGCGAGCTCGGACCAGTCGGCGAGGTGACTGATGTGCGGGTGCAGCCGGCCCTCGGCGATCAGGCCCACGAGCGTGCCGAGGTCCTCGTCGTCACGGGCACCGGTCATGGCGGAGAAGAACGACGTGATCGACACCCCGTGCCCGCCGAAGTCCCACAGTCTCAGCGTGGCCGGCTCCTGGGTGACCGCTCCGACCAGCACGACGGTGCCGCCGGGACGGCACCGCTTCACCGACGCGGTCAGCACCGGGCCCCCGACCGCGTCGACCACCAGCGCGAGGCCCGCCTCGACAGCCTCGACCTCGGGGACGACCTCCGCGGCCCCGAGGGCGCGGAGCTCGTCGGCGGGGTGGCCTACGGCGGTGACCCGGGCCCCGGCGTCGACCGCCAGCTCGACGGCGAACCGGCCTACGCCGCCGCCCGCACCCGTCACCATCACGCGGTTGCCCAGCAGTGGGCCGCCCATGCGCAGGGACCGCAGGGCGGTGAGGCCCGCGATCGGGAGCGTGGCCGCCTGCTCGAACGACACCGCGTCGGGCAGCACGGCGATCCGGTCGGTGGGCACCGCGACGCGCTCGGCCCAGCCGGCCTGGTCGGCGCGGGCCACCACCCGCGCTCCCACCGGAGGTCCGGAGCCGTCCGCTGCGGCCACGACGATCTCCCCGGCGACGTCCTGGCCCGGCCGCCAGCCGTCGGGCCTGATCTCCAGAAGCGACAGCTCGCCGCGGTTCACCGAGAACGCACGGACGGCGATCACGGCTTCGTCCGGCGCCGGTACCGGCTCGTCGACGTCGTCGAAGCCGATCCGTCCCGGCTGGTCGCCGGCCCTGATGACTGCGCGCATGAGCGAGGTGAACCCACCGGAGGGTGGGGTCAATCCTCCGGGCCGACCGCGGTGAGGAACTCGGTGAACACGTCCAGCCATCTCTGGGCCGCGTCGAGGATCGGGCCGTGCCCGGAGCCGGTGGACGTCTCGGTGCGTACCGAGCCTCCGGCCGCCGCGTACCGCCCGAGCACGTCGCGGATCTGGCTCACCATGGGCTGTGGCGGGTACACCTCGGCACCCGGCCAGCCCGGGATCGCGCCGGCCGCGCCGAGCGTGCCCATCTCCAGCATCGAGCCGTCGGCCACCACGAGGTCGTGCTCGCCGTGCGTCCAGAGCACCGGGGGCTTCGGGTCGATGTCGACGATGCCCGACCAGTTGCAGTACTTCGGCGAGAGCGCGTTGAGGATCCCGCTCGTGCCGGGGGCGAAGCCCGGCCAGTTCTCCGACGTGATGCTGTCGCCGGGGTAGTTCGCGTCGCCCGTGACGGTCTTGAGGATCTCGGCGACCAGCAGGTCCTCCCGTTCCGGCGGCTCCCGGTGCGTCGGCGCCATGTAGAAGGCGTTCATGACGCTGCGCGGGGAGAACGGGCTCTCCGAGGTCGCGTCGCCCTCGGCCAGCCGGGTCACGACCTCGGGGTTGACGCCGCCGCCCCCGGTACCCGCGAAGTCGGGGAAGCACGGCGTGCCGTCGGGGCGGGTGCCGCCGTAGCCGTAGGGCGACACGGGATCGACGAACGTCAGAGACGCCACCGGCCGGTCCATCGCGTACCGCGCGATCGCGGCGCCCCCCGTCGACCAGCCGACCAGGTGGGGCGGGGCGTCGACGCGCAGCGCGCGCAGCAGGGCGTGGACGTCGTCGGACCAGTCGGCGAGCCCCCGCGTGGCGTCCAGGGGCGCGGGCTCGCTGTCGCCGAAGCAACGCATGTCCGGCGCGATCACCCGGTGGCGCGGGTCGATCGAGGGCATCAGGTGCTCGAAGAACCGCCCCGTGGAGAGGTTGCCGTGCACCAGGACCACCGGCGGGCCGTCGACCGGCCCGGACACCAGGACGTGCATCCGGATGCGGTCGGTCTCGACGAACGCGGAGCGCACACCGGGTAGCAGGTCCATGGCGCGGATGCTGGCGCTCGCGGCGGGCCTGGTCAAGGAGCTGGGCGGGGGGTGGTGGGGGCACCCCCGGGGAGGGCAGCTCCGCCGCAGCGCTCCGGCCGGCTCTGTATCTGGACGGCCCCCGGCCCATCGTTGGAGGGGACACCGGGTCGGGGTCACAGGGGAGAGAACATGAGAACGACGTATCGCGTACTGGCCTACCTGATCGCGGTCGGCGTTGCCGTCCAGGCTGCGACGATCGCCTATGCCCTCTTCGGGCTGGGTCGCTGGATCCAGGACGGCGGGGTGCTGGACAAGGCCACCATGGAGAGCGAGGGCGCCGGTTTCGACGGCGTGATCGGGTTCGCGATCCACGGCATCAACGGGGAGATGGTGATCCCGGCGCTCGCGCTGATCCTGCTGGTCGTCTCGTTCTTCGCGAAGGTGCCACGCGGCGTCATGTGGGCCGGGGTCATCGTGGGGCTGATCATCGTTCAGGTGGCGCTCGGCATCGTCAGCTCGGCCGTGCCGGGTCTCGGACTGCTGCACGGCCTCAACGCCCTGCTTCTGTTCGCGGCCGCCATCGCCGCCACCCGGCTGAAGGACACCGGCCGCCACCGGAGGGAGGCGGCGGAACCGTCGTCCGACCGGACGTCCGCGGTCTGACCGGCGATGACACGCGGAGGGGACGCAGGCGCACGCTGATCGCGATCGTCGTCGCCGCCCGATGTGGACATCAGGCTGACCGCGGCCGAGCAGCCGTTCCGGCTCCCGTCGGGCCAACGGCCACCTGTTCCCGGACGCCCCGATGTTCGTCGTCCGGAAGGGCGACGTCGTGCGGATGCACATCGTCAACACCAGCGGCGACATCGCGTTCGTGGCCGACAACCCCGGCATCCGGATGGACCACTGCCACGACCTGCCGCACGCGTCGCAGGGCCTGGTGGCTCACCTGATGTACGAGGGCGTCACCGAGCCCTACGCCGTGGGGGCGCGGCGGCGAACGAGCCGGAGCGATCCCTGTCCTCGGCGGTGACAGGGGTCGGGGTGGCCAGTATCTCCGCGGCGAGCCGCGGGATCAGGGCGTCGCTCGCCCAGCGGAACCCGAAGTCGGCGTAGGCGGTGAGCTCGCGATGGGCGAGCTCACCGACGACGCCCGGGAACACGCGGCGGGCGTGGTGGGCCGCCGCGCGCACCCGGGACTGCTCGTGCGCCTCGAACGGTTCGGCGTTCCCGCGGTTCGCCGCGGGGCCCGGTATCAGTCGGGTCGTCATCCCCCGCCTCCTCGGTCACGTCCCGGACGGGACGTTATCGATGAGCACGATCTCCAGCGCGCGGTGATACCGGTTCAGGCCGTCACGTTTGCGCCACGCGCGAGATGAGCGCTGCGGTCGTTCGAACAGCGGATGCGCCCACCTACGCGCGGACATCTTCGGGTCCTGGCCGTGCGAGTCGGGGCCGCGGGTGCCCTCCAGCACGAGGAACATGAGCAGCCCGATGCCACCGATGACGTTCGTCACCGGAATCCACTGTGGAGCGACCGGCCTACAGTCCGTCGCCGCCGCTCTCCGACGCGAGCGCGGCGCGTCCGGCCTCCAGCCGGGCCACCGGCACGCGGTAGGGCGAGCACGACACGTAGTCCAGGCCGATGTCGTGGAAGAAGTGCACCGACTCCGGGTCCCCGCCGTGCTCGCCGCAGATGCCGAGCTTGAGCCCGGGCCGGGCGGCCCGCCCGTTCTCGGCGGCCGTCCGGACCAGCGCACCCACCCCGTCGCGGTCCAGCGACTCGAACGGCGACACCGTGAAGACGCCCTTCTCCAGGTAGGCGGCGAAGATCGCGGCCTCCACGTCGTCGCGGGAGAACCCCCAGGTGGTCTGGGTGAGGTCGTTCGTGCCGAAGGAGAAGAACTCCGCGACCTCGGCGATGCGGTGGGCGGTGAGCGCGGCCCGCGGGAGCTCGATCATCGTGCCGACCGGGACGTCGAGCGTCACCCCGGCGTTCGCGAGGATCTCGGCGATGAGCCCGTCGATCTCGTCGCGGATCAGGTGCAGCTCCATCACCGAGCCCACCAGCGGCACCATGATCTCCACCTGCGGCGTGCCGCCCTGCTGTGCCCGCGCCGCGGCGGCCTCGACGATCGCGCGCACCTGCATGGCGTAGAGGCCGGGCACGACGAGGCCCAGCCGGACGCCGCGCAGCCCGAGCATCGGGTTGGACTCGTGCAGCCGCTCCACGGCCGCCAGCAGGCGCTCGTCGGCGGGATCGGCGCCGTCGCCGGCTCGGGCCACGGCGACCCGGACGGCCAGCTCGGTGCGGTCGGGCAGGAACTCGTGCAGCGGCGGGTCGAGCAGCCGGATCGTGGCCGGCAGCCCGTCCATCTCGCGCAGCAGGTCCTCGAAGTCGGCGCGCTGCAGCGGCAGCAGGGCGTCCAGCGCGGCGTCGCGCTCACCGGCGGTCTCGGCCAGGATCAGGTGCTCGATGAGCACCCGTCGGTCGCCGAGGAACATGTGCTCGGTGCGGCACAGCCCGATGCCCTCGGCGCCCATCTCCCGGGCGCGGGCCGCGTCCTCGGCCGTGTCGGCGTTGGAGCGCACCCGCAGCCGCCGGGTGCGGTCGGCGTGGGTCAGCAGGCGGTGGACGGCCCTGACCAGCTCCGCGGCTTCGGGTTCCGCACTCGCCAGGGCCACCTCGAGGCCCTTCTCCAGGTAGGTCACCACGAGCGAGTCGACGACGGGCATCGCCCCGGCGAACACCTCGCCGGTGGAGCCGTCGATCGACAGCACCTCGCCCTCGGCGATCACCCGCCCGCCGACCCGCACCTCGCGGGCCTCGGCGTCGACGTCCAGCTCCTCGGCCCCGCACACGCAGGTGCGGCCCATGCCCCGCGCCACGACGGCGGCGTGCGAGGTCTTGCCGCCCCGGCTCGTCAGCACCCCGGCCGCGGCGACCATGCCGGCCAGGTCGTCGGGCGTGGTCTCACGGCGGCAGAGCAGGACGTCCTCGCCGCGCGCGGCCCACGCGACGGCCGTGTCGGAGTCGAAGACGACCTTCCCGACCGCCGCTCCGGGCGAGGCGGCCATGCCCTTCGTGAGCAGCTCGCGCGGGGCGTCCGCGTCGAACTGCGGGAACATCAGCTGCGCGAGCTGCTGGCCGGTGACCCGGGTCAGGGCCTCGTCGTCGGTGATGAGGTGCTCGTCCACGAGCTGGGTGGCGATCCGGAACGCGGCGGCGGGCGTCCGCTTGCCCACCCGGGTCTGCAGCATCCACAGCTTGCCGCGCTCCACGGTGAACTCGATGTCGCAGAGGTCGCGGTAGTGGGTCTCCAACCTGCGCATGATCTTCGTGAGCTCGGCGTGCGAAGCGGGGTCGAGCTGGGCGAAGTCCTCCAGCGTGAGGGTGTTGCGGATGCCGGCCACGACGTCCTCGCCCTGGGCGTTGACGAGATAGTCGCCGTAGACGCCGAGCTTGCCGCTGGCCGGGTCGCGGGTGAAGCAGACGCCGGTGCCGGAGGTGTCGCCGAGGTTGCCGAACACCATCGCGCACACGTTGACCGCCGTGCCCAGGTCCTGCGGGATGCGCTCGCGGCGGCGGTAGAGCCGCGCGCGGTCGGTGTTCCACGACTCGAAGACCGCCCGCATCGCCATGTCCAGCTGCTCGCGCGGGTCCTGCGGGAAGTCGCGCCCGGTGTGGTCGGCGGCGATGTGCTTGAACGTCTCGACGAGCTCGCGCAGGTCACCGGCCGTCAGGTCGACGTCGGCGGCCGCGCCCGCCCGCCTCTTCGCCGCGTCGAGCTCGGCCTCGAACAGCTCGCCGGGGATGCCCAGCACGGTGCGTCCGAACATCTGCACCAGCCGCCGGTAGGAGTCCCACGCGAACCGCTCGTTGTCGGCGGCCTCGGCGAGCCCCTTCACCGAGTAGTCGTTGAGCCCGACGTTGAGGACGGTCTCCATCATCCCCGGCATCGAGAACTTGGCGCCCGACCGGACCGACACCAGCAGTGGGTCCTGGACGTCGCCCAGGCGCCTGCCGAGCTGGTCCTCGAGCCGGCGCAGCGCCATCGTCACCTGCACGCGCAGCGACTGCGGCTCCTCGCCGCGCTCCAGGTAGAAGCGGCAGGCCTCGGTGGTGACGGTGAACCCGGGCGGCACCGGCAGCCCGAGCTTCGTCATCTCGGCGAGGTTGGCGCCCTTGCCGCCGAGCAGGTCGACCTGCTCGCGGCTGCCGTCCACGAAGTCGTAGACGAGCTGGCGGGAGTCGGTGCGCCCACGGGAGCCTGCGCTCCCGGCGA
>NZ_JAOPWR010000117.1 GCF_025965585.1 Pseudonocardia sp. | reverse complement strand
GCGCCCGCCGACGCGGTGGCCGCCGGGCTGCTGCGCCGTGACGGCGAGGGCTGGCGCGCCGCGCTCGACCTGCGCCCGTACGGCGTCGACGGCGGGGACGAGCCCGGCTCGGAGTGGTGGGTGCTCTCCGACCTCGACCAGCGCCGCCAGGACCGCGACCACGTCACCGGCGTCGGCGCGGCGTCGTTGACGCTGGCCGCGGCCACCAGCCGGCGTCCGGTGGGGTCGCTGATGGACCTGGGCACCGGCTGCGGGGTACAGGCGCTGCACGCCACCCGGCACGCGCGGTCGGTCACCGGCACCGACGTCGCCCCGCGGGCGCTCGCGCTGGCCCGGGCCACGTTCGCCCTCAACGACCTGGACATCGAGCTGCTGGAGGGGCGCTGGTTCGAGCCGGTGGCCGGGCGCCGCTTCGACCAGATCGTGTCCAACCCGCCGTTCGTGCCCGGCCCCGCGCGCGTCGACCAGGTCTACCGCGACTCCGGGCAGGACGGCGACGCCGCGCTCGCCGCACTGGTGCGGGCCCTGCCCGAGCACCTGGAACCGGGCGGGGTGGCGCAGCTGCTCGGCTCGTGGCTGCACGTGCGCGGCGAGGACTGGCCCGACCGCGTCCGCTCCTGGCTGCCCGACGGCGTGGACGCCTGGATCATCCAGCGTGAGGTGGCCGATCCCGCCCTGCACGTCGGCACCTGGCAGCGTGACGCCGGCCTGGAGCTCGCCTCCCCCGCCGCCCGTGCGCAGGCAGGCGTGTGGCTGGACTGGCTGGAGCGCGAGCGCGTCGAGGCGATCGGGTTCGGGATACTGGCTCTCCGGCGCACGGACGGGCCCGCCACCGTGGTGTTCGAGGACCTCCGCGGCGCGGTCGACGACCCGCTGGGCCCCGAGGTGGAGGGCTGGCTCGACCGCGTCGACTGGCTGCGCGCCCACGCCGCCGATGACGCTCTGCTCGACGCTCGGCTGGCCCTCGCCCCGTCGGTGGTGCTGGAGCGTTACGCCGAGCCGGGGGAGGAGGGCTGGTCCGAGGCGGGCGCGGCCGTGGCCCGGATGGACGGCCCGCGCTGGCGCCACGAGGTGGACGAGCCCGCGGCCGCGCTGCTCGCGGGTTGCGCGGGCGTGCTGCCGTTGCGGGAGCTGGTGGAGCTGCTGGCGTTCGCCCACGACCGTCCGGCCGACGAGCTGGTGGCCGCGACCCTGCCGGCGGTGCGCGAGTTCGTCCGCCACGGCCTGCTGGTGCCGGCGTGACACCGGTCGACTCGGCGTCGTTCCGCGCGGCCCCGCGGCTGCGCGCAGGCGTCCGCGGCGCGCACCGGCCGGGTACGGCGGCATGAGGGCGGTCGCCACGCGCGTGACCCGGGCGTCGGTGACGGTGGACGGCGCGGTCGTCGGCGAGATCACCGGACCGGGCCTGCTGGTGCTGCTCGGCGTGCACCGCGACGACACCGCCGACGCCGTGCCCGTGATGGCGCGCAAGCTGCACGAGCTGCGGATCCTGCGCGGCGAGCGCTCGTGCGCCGAGGCCGGTGCGCCGCTGCTGGTGATCAGCCAGTTCACGCTCTACGGCGACACCCGCAAGGGCCGCAGGCCGTCGTGGTCGGCGGCGGCCGGGTCGGAGCACGCGGAGCCGCTGGTGGACGCGGTGGTGGCGGCCCTGCGCGAGCGCGGCGCCACGGTGGCCACGGGGGTGTTCGGCGCCGCCATGGCGGTCGAGTCGGTGAACGACGGCCCGTTCACACTGCTCGTGGAGGTCCCACCCACGTCATGATCACCGATTTGGGCGCGTTCCCGACCATATCCGGCCGGATGTGCGCCGACGGTGATCATGCCTTCCTGAGGTGCGGCGCCGACCCGGCCGCGGTCCCCGCGGCCGAGGCACCGCACCACCCGTGGGCCGACGCCCTCCGCGTCCCGACAGGAATCCGGGACCGGAACGCCCCGGCACCTGCTCGGCCGCGGAGGGCGACACCAACGCCCGGCGGTCGGTGGCTGCGGCCTGTCGGGGGTGACACAGTGCCCGGCCACCCCGTCCGACGCCGGCCCGGCGGGCACCCTCAGCCCGACAGGTCAGTGGGCACCGGACGCCCGGATCCCTGCTCCGCTGCGGAGGGTGGGCCCACGCGGAAGCCCCGCCCGGCTGGTGCCGGACGGGGCTCAGGTACCGCGGGAGTCAGTTCTTCGTGGCGTTGCGCGCGGCGCGCGGCGCGCCGGTGGCCTGGTCGCCCGCTGCCTTGGTGGCGGCGGAGGCCTTGCTCGCGACGGTCTCGGTGGCGTTCACCCCGTGGGCGGTGACGGACTCGGCGGCGCGGGTGGCCTGATCGGTGACGGACTCGGCAGCGCGGGCCGCCTGCTCGCTGACCGACTCGGCGGCCTTGCTGCCGGCGTCGAGCACGGTCTGGGCGAAGGCGCGCTGGTTGTCGAGCACCTGCTGGGCGAAGTCGAAGTACCGGTCGACGACGACGTGCGCGTCGGGGAGCTTCGGCTGCCCACCGGTGAGACCCGTGGTGACGGACTGGACGGTGTCGGCCCACGTGCGGACGGCGGCGGTGACCGCGTCCTGCGTGCGGCTGGCGAATTCGGTGAACTGGTCGGTGGCGGTGGTCATCGACTCGTCCCTCCTGGGGGTAGGTTGTCGCTCCTCGATCGGGGAGCCGCTACCTATACTGCGCAAGAGCGTTAAGTATGTCAAGCAAATGCCCTGTGACGCCCGCCTCGTCAGTCCCCGTCGACGAAGCTCCGGTAGACGCCGAGCAGGGCCGTGCGCTGCTCGGGCGAGAGCCGCGGGTCGTTGCGGATGGCCTCCTCCGTGCCGCCCACGGGCTCGGGCGCCGCCGGCTGCTCCCCCGACGCCCAGCCCGCCTGGTTGAGCAGCTGCTCGGTGGAAAGCTGGAGGGCGTCCGCGATGGAGTGCAGGACCTTGAGCGACGGCTGGTGCAGACCGCGCTCCACCTGGCTCAGGTAGGCGTTGGAGACGCTCGTCATCGACGCCATCTCCCGCAGCGACAGCTTGGCGAGCTGCCGCTGCGCCCGGATGAAGCCGCCCAGGGCGTTGATCTGGGCCGTCCACCCGGTTGCGGCCGACGGCGCATCGGCGGGTTCGTCGGCGGAGGATCGTGCGGCGCTCATGCGCCCATCATCGCGCGTCAGCGCTCCGACCGGGGAGAAGACCGGGGAGAAAACGCGCACGCGAGCCGCCTCAGGAACCGAGGACGTAGCTGCCGGGCGCGGCCTGCAGGGGCGGGTACACCTCGCTGCCGATCGTCGGCGGGGTGCGCAGCTCGCCCGCCCGCTCGGCGATCCACGGCGTCCAGTCCTCCCACCAGCTGGCCTTGTGCTCGCCGGCGTCGTCGCGCCAGCCCTGCGGGTCTGCGGGCAGGTGGTCGGACTCCCCGAACCAGTGCCGCGACTTGGCCGACGGAGGGTTGACGACGCCCGCGATGTGGCCCGCGTTGGAGAGGACGAACCGGACCGTGCCGCCGAGCTTGGCCGCTCCCGCATACACCGACGCCCACGGCGCGATGTGGTCGGCCTCGGCGCTGACGACGTAGGCGTCCTGCTTCACGGAGGCGAGGTCGAGCCGCTCCCCCGCGAGCTCCAGCTTGCCCTCGGCGAACTGGTTCTCCAGGTAGCAGGTGCGCAGGTACTCGGTCTGCATGGCGGCCGGCATGCGCGTGGAGTCGGCGTTCCAGCTGAGAATGTCGAAGGCGGCGGGGTCCTCGCCCAGCAGCCAGTCGTTGATCACGTAGTTCCACAGGAGGTCGTTGACCCGCAGCATGTCGAACGTGATCTTCATGCTCGCCGCGGGCAGGTAGCCCGAGCGGCGCATGGAGCGCTCGAGGCGGTTCACGGTGGTGTCGTCGGTGAAGACGCCCAGCTGCCCGGGCTCGGCGAAGTCCAGCAGTGTGTTCATCAGCGTCAGCGAGTTGACGCGGTCGTCGCCGCGGGCCCCGAGCCAGGCCGCCGTGGCCGTGGCCAGCGTGCCGCCCAGGCAGAGCGCGGCGACGTTGACCTTCGCGGCGCCGGTGATCTGCTGCACCGTGTCGAGCGCGGCGATCAGGCCCTCACGCAGGTAGTCGCTCATGGTGACGTCGCGCAGCGACTCGTCGGGGTTGCGATAGCTGATCATGAAGACGGTGTGGCCGTGCTGCACCGCCCACTCCACGAGGCTCTTCCCCGGCGCGAGATCCATGATGTAGTACTTGTTGATCCACGGCGGCGAGAGCAGCAGCGGGATCTCGTGCACCTGCTCGGTCTGCGGCGCGTACTGGATCAGCTCGATCAGCCGGTTGCGGAGCACCACGGTGCCGGGCGTTGCCGCGACGCCGCGGCCGGGAGCGAACTGCCCGGGCGTGGTCTGGCGCGGCATGCCGCGGTTGGTGGCCACGTCCCGCAGGGCGTTGCGGGCGCCCCGCACGAGGCTCTGCCCGCCGGTCTCCAGGGCCTTCTTGATCATCGTGGGGTTCGACCACGGCCAGTTGACGGGCGAGGCGGCCTCGATCGCCTGAGCGACCAGGAAGTCGACCTTGCGACGGGCCGTGGGGCTCAGGTCGAGCTCACCGGCCACCCGCCGCAACTGCTCCGCGAACAGCGCGTGCTGCTGGCGGAGCAGGAAGTAGTAGGCGTTGCCCTCCCAGGACGGGTCGGCGTAGCGGCGGTCCTTGTCCGGCAGCGCGGCGGGCCCGGCGTCGTGGGAGCCGAGGCCCCGCCTCAGCGCCGTGACGGCGGCGCGCCCCGACCCGGTGGCCAGCCCCAGCACCCCGCGGGCGACGGGCAGCGGGCGCCGCACGAGCGCCTTACCGGCCTCGGCGAGCGCCCCGCCGAAGCCGACGGGATCGACCGCCGCGGCGAGGCCCTTCGGGTCTAGCAGGTCACGCAGCGTGGCCGTCGCCTCCGCCGCGGCCTCCACCACCGTCCTCCGGTCCAACTGGCCATTCGAACGGGTCACTCGACGCCTCCTCGTTGCGGCTCATGCGGTCGTGATCGGGATCGGACTCATGGTGACGACCTACTCAGTGGTAGACGTTCGAGCAGGTCACAGGTCACCTGAGTGCCCGATCACGCCGCCTCGTACACGGATTGCCCGGGTCGCGGGGCGAGAATGCGGCCGGATGGCGCAGCCGTGCTTGCGATACCGAGCAGTAGATCCGTGCTTGCTCGGTACGCCAAGCAATGGTTACCGTTCAGTAGCCGCGACGACGCGGCGCAGCAAGCGAGGGGACCGCCGTGACCGCAGCTACGAAGAACGCACCGTCCGTCGTCGAGGCCCTGGGGTACCTCACCGGCTACAACGCCGATGCCACTGCACGCACCGTCACCGCAGTCACCCGGGCCGCCGGCACCGCGTGGGTCGAGGCAGTCGCCCGCCCCAGCACGGCGCTGAACATGGCGACCCGCGGGCTCATGTGGTGGAACGCGATGCACGACCGCAGCGCGCCGCGCTGGCACCGCGCCAACGAGATCGTGTTCAGCACGCCGTTCGCGCACCTGCGGGACTTCACCGCCCCGGAGGACGCCGAGGACGACGTCGTGCCCACGCTCGTGCTCCCGCCGCAGGCCGGCCACTCGAGCAACGTCGTGGACTTCTCCCCCGTCCAGAGCCAGCTCGACGTCGTCGCGGCCGCCGGTCTGACGCGCGTCTACGCGCTGGAGTGGCGGCCCGCCACCACGGCCACCCGCGGCGTCACGATCACCGACTACCTCGACATGATCGACCGCTCGATCCGCCGCATGGGCGGCCGCGCCAACCTCGTCGGCGACTGCCAGGGCGGCTGGCTCGCCGCGATCTACGCCGCGCTGCACCCCGACCGCGTGCACACGCTGACGCTGGCGGGCGCACCGATCGACTTCCACGCGGGCGAGTCGGTGATCGCCGCGTCGACGCGGGTGCTGACCAGCGCGCTGGGGATGGCGCCGTACAAGGCGCTCGTCAAGGCGGGCGGCGGCAACATGCCCGGCCGCGCGGTGCTCACCAACTTCATCGCGATCCAGCCGCAGTCGGAGGTCTCCCGTCAGCTGCAGTTGCTGGAGAACATCGACGACGCCGGGCACGTCGAGCGCTACCGGGTGTTCGAGGACTGGTTCAAGCACACGCAGGACATCCCCGGGGCGTTCTACCTGTGGCTCGTGGAGCACCTGTTCCACCGCAACGAGCTGATCCACGGCGACCTCGTGATCGACGGCAGGCGCGCGGACATGGGCGCCATCAGGTGCCCGCTGTTCCTGCTGGCCGGCTCCACCGACCACATCACGCCGCCGCCGCAGCTGTTCGCCGCGGCCGACGCCGTGGGCACACCACGCGAGCAGATCACGATGCGGACGGCGAACGGCGGCCACCTGGGCCTGTTCATGGGACGCGACGCGCTGCGCGAGGACTGGCCGCCGCTGCTGGAGGCGGTGTACGAGCTGTCGGTGCCCGCGACGGCGGCCCAGCGCCCACGAGGCCGGGGCGCGGCCGCCGCGGTGGGCGACCCGACGGGAACTCCGCGCGTACCGGCCCCCTGACCAGCGAGAACAGTGCCCCCGGCGATCCGCCGGGGGCACCGTTCTGAGGGCTCGCTGAGAGTCACACCGCCGTGAGGGTCGTGCGGGAACGTTCTGGAGAAGGCAGGCGTTCAATTCTGTGAGAACCCCGGCGAGGTGTGAGAGACCATCGCCCGGGTCGCGCAGGGGAGGAACGCCACACATGACCATTCAGATGGAGAACCCGATCGCTGCCACGAGCATCGACGCGGGCACCACAGCCATCCCGGGACAGCGTACCGACTCCGAGAGCACCGCTGCCACCCTTCCGGCCTCCGGACGCCCCGAGCTGTCCGCCGAGGACCTGGATGCCCAGAGTCCCGCCGCCGATCTGGTGCGCGTGTACCTCAACGGCATCGGCAAGACCGCGCTGTTGACGGCGGCGCAGGAGGTGGACCTGGCCCGGCGCATCGAGGCCGGTGTCTTCGCGCAGCACGTGCTCGACTCGGCCGCCGAGGAGAGCACCGAGCTGGAGCGCCAGTACGCCGCCGACCTGCGGGCGATCGTCCGCGACGGCCGCCGCGCCCGCAACCACCTGCTGGAGGCCAACCTCCGGCTCGTGGTGTCGCTGGCCAAGCGCTACACCGGCCGCGGGATGCCGCTGCTGGACCTCATCCAGGAGGGCAACCTGGGCCTGATCCGCGCGGTCGAGAAGTTCGACTACGCCAAGGGCTTCAAGTTCTCCACCTATGCCACCTGGTGGATCCGGCAGGCCATCACCCGCGGCATGGCCGACCAGGCCCGTACGATCCGGCTGCCCGTGCACCTCGTCGAGCAGGTCAACAAGCTGGCCCGCATCAAGCGCGACCTGCACCAGAAGCTGGGCCGCGACGCCACCCACGAGGAGATGGCCGCCGAGTCCGGCATCCCCGAGGAGAAGATCGCGGACCTGCTCGACCACGCCCGCGACCCGGTGAGCCTGGACATGCCGGTCGGGGCCGAGGAGGAGGCGCCCCTGGGCGACTTCATCGAGGACGGCGAGGCCACCGACGCCGAGACCACGGTCATCTCGCACCTGCTGCACGACGACCTGCGGCGCGTCCTGGCCACGCTGGAGGACCGCGAGCAGAACGTCATCCGGATGCGCTACGGCCTCGATGACGGCCAGCCCCGCACGCTCGACCAGATCGGGCGCCGGTTCGGCCTCTCGCGCGAGCGGGTCCGCCAGATCGAGCGCGAGGTCATGGCCAAGCTGCGGATCGGGGATCGGGCCGACCGGCTCCGCGCGTACGCGAGCTGATCACCCGCTCCGGTCACCCACTGACGCACACCTGACCGGCGCCGTCCGAAGATGGGCTCCCCGTGAGCACGGACGACGCCGGTCGTTGCGTTGTCTACCCGGTCCCCGCCCCGGCAGACAGCTGCACCGCCGTCCCGGGGCGGAGTTCACCTCATCGTGGTGTGGCGGGTACCACTCGTCCGGAATCCGCACACGGGGTGGGCGCGCGGTGATGTCCGTGCCTAGGGTCGTGGGATGACAGGCAGTGCGCCCCCAGGGCCGGTCTCCCCCGCTGTGATGCGCGACGTGCTCGGCCACTTCGTCTCGGGCATCGTCGTGATCACCGCCAACGGCCCCGAAGGGCCGCTCGGGTTCACCTGTCAGTCCTTCGCGTCGCTGTCGCTGGACCCCCCTCTGGTCAGCTTCGCCCCCGCCCGAACCTCAACCACCTGGCCGCGGATCCGCGAGATCGGCGCGTTCTGCGTCAACGTGCTCGCGGCCGACCACCAGGAGGTCAGCGCCGGGTTCGCGCGCTCGGGCGTCGACAAGTTCGAGGGAGTGGACTGGCGGCCCGCACCGTCGTCCGGGGCGCCGGTCCTGAACGGCGTCAGCGCCTGGGTGGACTGCACACTGTGGGCCGAGTACGACGGCGGCGACCACACGATCGCCGTCGGCCGCGTGGCCGACCTGGGCGCCGACGCGTCCCGCCTGCCCCTGCTGTTCTACCGCGGGCGCTACGGCGTCACCGCCGATCCGGAGGTACAGCTGTGAGCCTGACGATCATCGGAGTGGCCGGCGGCCCCGACGCGGGCGGCCGCACCAGCACCGCCATCGCGGGCGTGCTCGCCGGGGCGGCCGAGGCCGGCGCGACGACGTCGATGGTCGAGCTGTCGGAGACGCCCGTCGCCGACGTGATCGCGGCGATCGAGGCCGCCGACGCCGTGGTGTTCGGCAGCCCGGTCTACCGGGCCACCTACAGCGCGCTGCTCAAGGACCTGCTGGAGCGCACCGAGCGCGGCAAGTGGGGAGAGAAGACCGCGCCGCTGCAGGGCAAGGTCGCGGCCACGGTCATCACCGGCGCGAGCGGCCATCACTTCCTCGCCTCGAACGACCTGCGCAACGTGTTGGCGAGCTTCTTCGCGGTGCAGGTGCTCTCCCCCGGCCTCTACTTCGACCACGGCGGCTACGTGGACCGGAACACGCTGACCGAGGACAGCGCCGCCCTCACGGCGGCGCACGGGGCAGCCCTGGCGGACCTGACGTCGGCGGTCCGCGGCTCGAAGGCGCTGGGCGCGATCACGCCCCAGGTCTAGCTCGGCTTGTTCATCGCCTGTTGAGTTCATGCCGCGCGGCGCCGTCTGCGCGGCCGGCGCGACCACGCCGGCCGCGCCCTGAGCCGTCAGTCGTCGGCGGCCTCGGGGAGGATCACACCCTCCTCCATCACCGCGTGGCCCGGGACCTCCTGCAGGAACAGCGCGAACCCCTCGACGGGCTCGCCGGTCACCTCCGACCACGCGGCGGCGAGCCCCGTGATCAGCTCACGCTTCACCGCCTCGGTGCGGCCCGCCCGGATGATGCCGACCATGCGGCCGTGCTCGACGGGCCGGTCGGCCACGAACAGGCTGCCGGGCGGGACCTCGACGAAGGAGCAGTTGACATAGCGCGACGGGGCGCCCGTGACGTCCACGTGGACCTTCGTGAACGCCGCCGCGAGCTCCGCCTTGCGCTGCGCGCTCGGCCCACCTGCGGGAACGGTGAACTGGTAGAAGGGCATGCCCCATGGTGACCGCGACGGCAGCCACGGTGCCACCCCGAGCTCGCCCGGCGGCCAGGGCGCGTCCGGCTCGGCGCTGTCGGGCCCTGCGGGCGATCACCGGCCCCCGCCTGGGACAGCGCTCTGGCACAGTGCCCCCGTGGACACACTCCGTCTCGCCGACGACGCCGTCGGCGCCTGGCTGCAACTGCCCGGCTCGGCCACGGCCGAGCTCATGGGTTCGGTGGGGTTCGACTTCGTCTGCGTCGACCAGCAGCACGGCCTCATCGGCGACGACGCGCTGCTCCCGATGCTGCAGGCGATCGACGCCACCGGCACGCCGTCGCTGGTGCGCGTGACGGCCAATGAGCCCGCCGCGATCGGACGGGCGCTGGACCGCGGCGCGGCCGGGGTGATCGTGCCGTTGGTGGACTCCCCCGAGGAGGCCGACGCCGCCGTCGCCGCCTGCTACCACCCGCCGCGGGGCTCGCGCAGCTACGGCCCCACCCGCACCGGCTGGCTGGGCGAGCGGCCCGACCCGCTCTGCGTGGTGATGGTGGAGACCACCGCGGCGGTGGCGGCCCTGCCGCGCATCCTGGAGGTCGACGACCTCGACGCCGTCTTCATCGGGCCGTCGGACCTCGCGCTGGGCGCCGGGATGCCGCTGCGCGCCCAGGACGGCGGCCCCGCCTACGAGGACCTGCTCGGCTCGATCATCGGGCCGTGCCGGGAGGCCGGGAGGCCGGTGGGCATCTACTGCGCCTCCCCCGCCCACGCACGCCGGTTCCGCGACATGGGCTGCACGTTCACGGCGCTGATGTCGGAGGCGACGATGCTGCGCACGGCCGCGGCGACCCATCTCGCGGACAGCCGGTAGCCGCCGCCCTCGGTGCTCGTCGAAACCCTCGGTGCTCGTCGTAACCCTCAGCGCGCGTCGAACAGCAACCTGACCGACTCGCCGTTGTGGATCCGGCGCACCGCCTCCGCCAACGCGGGCGCGATCGAGATCTCGGTGAGCTTCGCCGAGGTGGCCGCTTCCGGCAGCGGCACCGTGTTCGTGCAGACGATCTCCAGGACGTCGTCGCGCTCCGCGATGCGGGCCAGCGCGCCGTCGGCGAACAGGCCGTGGGTGCAGGCCACCCGCACGGAGGCGACATCGTGCTCGGCGAGCCGGTCCAGCAGCTCGACGATGGTGCTGCCGCGGGCGATCTCGTCGTCGAGCACGATCACGTCGCGGCCGCGGACGTCACCGATGATCGAGCTGATCACGACCTTGTCGTCGGAGAGCCGCTCCTTGGCCGCGGCCGCGACCGGCACGCCGAGCAGCCGCGCGAAGCGGGACGCCTCCTTGGCGTTGCCCAGGTCCGGCGAGACGACCACGCCGTTGGACAGGTCCAGGGGCGGACCGAACGCGGAGCCCCGTCGACACGGCCCCGGAAGTGGACGGCCAGCTCGTGCAGGGCGTGCAGGTGGTCGACGGGCATCGAGAAGAAGCCGTGCACCTGCGGCGAGTGCAGCGTCATCGTCAGGACGCGGTCGGCGCCGGCGGTGCGCAGCAGGTCGGCCACGAGCCGGGCGCCGATCGAGATGCGTGGCGCGTTCTTCTTGTCCGAGCGGGCGTAGGCGAAGTGCGGCATGACGACGGTGATCCGCGCGGCCGACGCGCCGCGCGCGGCGTCGAGCATGAGCAGCAGCTCGACCAGGTTCTCCTGCACGGGCGGCACGAGCGGCTGGACGACGAACACGTCGCGCTCGCGGCAGTTGGCCAGCAGCTGCACCTCGAGGCAGTCGTTGGCGAACCGCGTGACGCGCGACGGCGCGAGCGGAACCTCGAGGTGGCGGCAGATCGCCGCCGCCAGCTCCGGGTGGGCGGAGCCGCTGAACATGGTGATCTCACGCATCGCGCCCCCGAACATCGACGGTGATCGACCGGCCCGGGATCAGCCTGTCACATGGCGGTCCGGCGGTGGGCGTCGAGCAGCGGGGCCTGCAGACGCGCCCACGGCGAGACCTCGCTGCCTGGGTCGGCGGCGGCCTCCAGGAACCGCTCCCACGTCCACCACTCGCAGGATTCGACCTCGTCCGGCCGGGGCCGGGGCTCGCCGGTCAGCACGGCGACGAACACCGGGCACAGCTCGTTCTCCTCGATCCCGCCCGCCGACGCGCGGTAGCCGAAGTCGGGGAGCACCAGGCGCAGGTCCGTGGCGGCCAGGCCCAGCTCGTCGTCCAGGCGGCGGCGCACGGCGTCCTCCGGCGCCTCGCCGGGCGCGGGGTGGCCGCAGCAGGTGTTGGTGACCACGCCCGGGAACGTGCGCTTGTCGCGCGCCCGCCGCGTGACGAGCAGCTGGCCGCCCGCGAACCCGCCCTCGTCGAAGCCGTAGCAGGAGAACGCCAGGTGGCGCGGGGTGGTGGCGCCGTGGACGGTGGCCTTGTCGGCCACCCCGATCGGCCGGCCGTCGTCGTCGAGCAGGACCACCTGTTCCGAGGAAGTGATCGTCACGCCCCGACGGTAGTGCCGCGCCGTCCGAGCAGCACGCCTCCCGCTGCGGACACGGCGATCGTCACCAGGACGGCGCTGACGATCGCGGCGGCCTGCCCCGCGTCGAGGACGCCCTGGGCCAGCCCGATCGACACGATCGCCGACGGCACCCCCAGCGACGCCGTGGCCAGCAGACCGACCGCGAGCGGGCGGCGCACCACCAGCGCCACCACCACGTGGGCGGCCGTCGTGGCCACCGCGATCCCCGCGAACAGCAGCAGCGCCCGGTCGGAGGTGAACAGCGCCGCGAACTGCAGCTGGGCACCGAGGATCACGAAGAACAGCGGCACCAGGAAGCCCTCCGCCACCCCGACGAGCTGCTGCGCCAGCCGGTGCGGCTCACCGGTGGCCGCCAGCACGACGCCCGCGGTGAACCCCGCGATCAGGATGCTCGTGCCGAATGCCGTGGCCAGCGCCGCGAACGCGAAGAGCACGGCGAGGCCGACCCGCAGGTCCAGCGCCCAGCCGCGGCGCTTCGACATCTTCCGGATGGACTTCATGGCACCGGTGCGCCGCAGGTAGCGCAGCCCGAGGAACACCACTCCGCCCCCGAGCAGCACGAGCCCGGCTCCGGCGAGCACGTGGCCGAGCGCCCCGGTGGCCAGGACCAGCGGCACGGCCAGCACCGTGACGACGTCGGTCAGCGTGATCCACGCCGTGGCGAACGCGGCGGCCGGCGTGGCCGTCACGGCCGTGCCGAGACTCTGCAGGATCGGCAGCGCCACCGCAGCCGACGACGACGCGACGAGCACTGCGAGCACGAACGGGCGGTCCGGGCCCAGTGTCGTCAGCAGGTACCCGGCGGGAACGGCCAGCACGAACAGCAGCACGGTGGCCAGCGCGGCGGGGCGCAGCGACCGGCGCATGCTCGCGTCGCGCAGCGGCAGGTGGGTGCCGACGACGAACATCAGCATCGCGAAGCCGACGTCGGAGAGGAAGGCGACGGTCGGCTGGTCGGGGTCGACCAGCCTCAGACCGGTACGGCCCAGCAGCACCCCCGCGGCGATCTCACCGACCACGAGCGGCACCCCGAGCCGCGGCACGGCGGCGAGCAGCGGCCCCGCCAGCCCGGCCACCGTGATGAGCGCGAGCACCCCGAACGTCACGAGCGCCTCCCGGCGGCGAAGGCCGCGAAGTCCGCCCGCACCGCGTGGACCATGCCGCGGGCCGCGTCGAGCAACCATCCCTCGGGCCGGGCCTCCAGGTCGGCGCGCAGCTCGGCCGTGGCAGCGGAGGCGAGGTGGACGTTCGCGATCTCCCGGCCCATCGCCCGCAGCAGCCGCTTCTCCTTGCGGGCCGCGGGCAGGTCCGCGAGCTCGATGCGGCGGCAGCCGGGCGCGAGCCTGCGCAGCACCCATCCGCGCGCGAAGCGCAGCGTGGGGTCGGGCGCGTGCCGGATCCGCCCGGCCAGGTCCGCGCCGCCCGCGCCTGCGGCGTCGACGTCGGGACGGTCGCCGCGCAGCCAGCGGGTGGCGGGCGGGGCGAGCGCCTTCGCCTCCCGGGCCACCGGCCCGCCGTTCCAGGCACCGAGCGCGACGACGCGGAGGTGGTCGCGGCTGCCCATCCCCACAGTGCGGGCCACCAGCCGGACGTCGCGCGTGCCCTCGGGAAGGGCCGCCCGCAGCGCTCCCGCGACGCCCGGCGGCACGTCGGTCGCCGGTGGCAGCGCCGCGGTGCTCCGCCAGAACCGGTGCCCGTCGGGCGCCGCGCGGTCCAGCCTCAGGTCGTGCGACCCGCCGCTGAGCAGCACCGGCTCGCCCCCCGCGTCGAGCGTCCCCGCATAGCCGGCCAGGACAGCGGTGGCCGCGGGGGCGGGGGCGATCGCCAGCCGGGACGTCCGGACCGCGAGCAGCACGCTCGCCAGCAGCCGGACGAGATCCTCCGTCCACGGCAGGACGTCGGCCTCGTCGAGGTCGTTCACGCCCCAGGCGAGGCGCCCCTCCGCGTCGCGCCAGGTGCCGAAGTTCTCGACGTGCGCGTCCCCCACCCCGAGCACGGGCAGGGCATCGGCGAGCGGGCCCGCCTCCTTCTCCCACTGCTGCAGCCAGCGGAAATAGGAGCCGCGGAAGAACGCGAAGGGGTCCTTCGCCATGAGGCGGCGCCGGTCGGCCCGGCCGGCGCGCGTCACCGGCGTGCAGGCGCTCACCCACTCCTCGTAGGAGCGCGTCGCGGCGAGCACGTCGGGCACGAGCATCGGGTGATCATTGCGCGCAGCAGGCGTGCTGACCAGCACGGTTGCCCCGAATGCTCGACCGCGCGCCGGGACCCGGGCATGATCTGCCCGTATGTCCGATCCCGATCCGGCCAGGATCCGCCGTGGCGTCGCCACCCGCTCCATCAGCCCGGAGAACCCCACCGGCGCGCCGGGGCAGGGCGGTCGGGCCACCGAGGGCACCGGGACCGGTCCCGGGCGGGAGCTGGGGCCGGGCTGGAAGATCTCGCCGAGCATCGAGATCTCCGCGTACGGCACGGCGACGCTGGCCGACATCGACGGGGCCGGGCGCATCACGCACGTCTGGCTGACCACCCACCCCGACCACTGGCGCGCGCTGCTCCTGCGCGCCCACTGGGACGGCGCCCCGACGCCGGCGGTCGAGGTGCCGGTCGGCGACTTCTTCGGCCAGGGCTGGGGCCGGTTCGCGCAGCTCAGCTCGTCGATGATCGCGGTGAACCCGCACGGCGGCCTCAACTCCTACTGGCCGATGCCGTTCCGGACCGGCGCCCGGCTGACGCTGGAGAACCTGACGCCGGCGCCCGTCGTCGTGTACTTCCAGGTCACCTACGAGACCGCCGCCGGTGAGGACAGCGGGTACCTGCACGCGCAGTGGCGCCGGTCCAACCCGGTGGACGGGGCCGCGCACACACTGGTCCACGGGGTGCGGGGCGCCGGGCAGTACGTGGGCACCTACCTCGCCTGGGGGGTCAACTCCCGCGGGTGGTGGGGCGAGGGCGAGATGAAGTACTACCTCGACGGCGACCTGGACGACGGTGGCGACTTCCCGACGATCTGCGGCACCGGCACCGAGGACTACTTCGGCGGCGCCTGGAACTTCGACGTGCCCGGCCAGGGCTACACCGCATACTCCACGCCGTACCTGGGCCTGCACCAGATCATCCGCCCCGACGGGCTGTACGAGAGCCAGCAGCGCTTCGGCATGTACCGCTGGCACGTGCCCGACCCGATCCGCTTCGCCTCGGCGCTGCGCGTCGACATCCAGGCACTGGGGTGGCGGGCCGGGCACCGCTACCTGCCGCTGCACGACGACATCGCCTCGACCGCGCTGTTCTACCTGGACGCGCCGAGCACGGCTGGCCCAGCGACCCCGACGCTGGACGAGCTGGAGACCCTGTAGGGGTACATCGAGGTCGGCGCGCCCGCGCGGAGGCCGTCGATGACGATGTCGAGCAGCCGGGTGCCCGGGCCCGCCCCCTCCTCGCCGGGGTCGATGCGCCACAGGTACCCCAGCAGGACGTCGTCGGGGCCCTACACGCCGCGCCACGACCTCCAGGGCATCTCCGACGACGCCGAGCTCGCCCGCATCTCGGCCCGGATCGGCTGCCCCCGCCCGCCGACCCCGTTCTCGGCGTGCGCGCGCCGGCCGCCGGCCGGGCGACGTGCTGCGGTCGTCGTCAGGCGGGCTGACCGGCCCGGACCAGGGGGACGGCCTCGGCGGCGAGGACCTCGCGCCACAGCGGAGCCCTCTCGACGGCTCCGGTGCGGACCTCGCAGCCCCGCCAGCCCGTGACCGCGCGGATGCCGTGCAGCGCGCTCAGCGACCACGTCTCCAGGCCGTCGAGATCGGCGGGGGTGACGCGCTCGTGCCGGACCGCCACGCCACGCTGCGCAGCGGCGTCGACCAGACGGCCGCGCGTGACGCTGTCGAGCACCGGGAGCTCGGCGTCGGGTAGACACAGCGTGTCACCGCGCCACCACACGACGGAGCTGTAGGCGCCCTCGAGCAGGGTGCCGTCCTCGGTGCAGAGCACGGCCTCCCCCGCCCCCAGCTCGGCGGCCTGCGCGCGGACGCCGCCCAGCATCTCGAGGTCGGGCCCCTTCGTGCGGGGCGCGCGGCGCGGGTCGGGGCCCGGGTGGGGCGCCAGCACGACCGTCTCGGTGGTGGGGGGCGCGGGCCGCACCCGCAGGCGCAGCTCGAGCCCGCCGGGCCCGGGGCCGTACTCCACGCGGGGGAAGAGCCTGCCGGTCAGCGGCAGGTGACCGGGCACCGCGTCCATGAATCGCATGGCGTGGTCGATAGACACGCCGGCGGCCGTGCACGCCCCGACGAAACGCGCGCGGTGGCGTTCCAGGCCCGCCACCGCGCCGTCGTCGACGAGCCAGGAATCGGCGACGAGCAGCTCGGTTCCGGCGACGGACCCCTGCAGGGCCGTCCCGTCCCAGACGAGAACGTCCTCGTGCGACACCCGTGCCTCCGATTGTGTATCCGAACGGACGAATATCCTGCGCACGGTAACGGAGCTCCCCCCACCGTTCGATGTGCGGTGTACCGACAGCCGTTCACGAGGAGAATGTTCGATGCGCTTCCTGGTCGCCGCCCACGCGGAACCGGAGTGATCGGCACGCCACCCCGTGGGACGGTGCGATCACCGGGGCCGATACGGTGATCGGGTTCCACCGTCTCTTCCGACCGTCACCGACGACGGGCGGCCCCGAGCGTTGGTCGGCGTCCTCGCCGAGGGTCGACTCCCCGGTCGGGGCCGCGAGACCTCAGTACCCCTGCAGACCTGCACGGAGACCGACACCGGGCCCGGCCGACGTGCGCTCCCCCGCTCCACGGCACGGCAGATCCGACATATCCGCGGCGATATCCCCTCGTTGTCGGAGGTAGGCGACGTATCACCCACCACCGCCCAGGCCCCGGCGGTGCTCGACCGTTCAGCGAGCTCCCCTGGAAGGGACGGCATGCGCACCCTGATCATCGACAACTACGACTCGTTCACCTACAACCTCGCCCATTACCTGGCCGAGATCAACGGGTGCGAGCCGGTGGTCGTGCACAACGACGAACCGGGGTGGACGATCGACGATCTGCAGGCATTCGACAATGTCGTCGTATCGCCCGGTCCGGGACACCCGGGACGCGAGGCGGATTTCGGCTTCAGCCGCGAAGCAGTGCTCCATTCCCCCATTCCGCTGCTCGGCGTGTGCCTCGGACACCAGGGGCTATCCCTGATGTGGGGCGGCGACGTCGACCTCGCGCCCGAGCCGTACCACGGCCGTGAGTCGAAGGTGCTCCACGACGACACCGACCTGTTCGCCGGCCTGCCGAACCCGCTGAGCGTCGTGCGGTACCACTCGCTCACCGTCACGCAGGTGCCCGCCGACCTCGAGGTCACCGCGCGCACCGAGAGCGGCCTCGTCATGGGCGTCCGCCACCGCAGCAAGCCCTACTGGGGGGTGCAGTTCCACCCCGAGTCGATCCAGACCGAGCAGGGCATGGAGCTCCTGCGCAACTTCGCGACGATGACCCGCGAGTGGCGCAAGGACAACCCCCGCCCCGCCAGCGCGACCGCGCCGGAGATCCCCGTCCGGGAGCGACAGGTCGCCCCGGCCCGCACGCTCACGGTGATCGCCGAGCAGCGCGAGCTGAAGCTCCCGGTGGAGACGGCGTTCCGCGAGATGTTCGGCCAGGCCGAGCACTCCTTCTGGCTCGACAGCAGCAAGCAGGACCTGATGCTGGGGCGCTTCTCCATTCTCGGTGGCGCCACGGGCCCGCTGGCACGCGTCGCCAAGGCCGACGTGTGGACGGGCGAGGTCGCCGTCACCGACGCCGTCGGCACCACCGTCCACACCAGCGGGTTCTACGACTGGCTCGACGCCGACCTGCGCTCGCTGGCCGTGGAGCTGCCCGAGCTGCCGTTCTCCTTCGCTCTCGGCTGGGTGGGCTACCTCGGCTACGAGCTCAAGGCCGAGACCGGCGGCGCCCGCGCCCACCGCTCCAACGACCCCGACGCCGCGATGGTCTTCGCCGACCGTGCGATCGTCGTCGACCACGCCACCGGCATCGTCCATCTGCTGGCGATGGCCGAGGCGGGCACCCCGGGCGACGAGGCCGCGGCCCGCACCTGGCTCCGCGAGACCTGGGGCCGGCTGGAGAACCTGCCTGTCGACGCGCCCGACATCCGCCAGGCCGCCGAGGTCAGCGGCGACATCGACGAGCTGGTGCTGCGCCACGACCGCCGCCGCTACCTCGAGCTGATCGAGGACTGCCAGCGCGCCATCCTCGCGGGCGAGACCTACGAGATCTGCCTGACCAACATGGTCACCGGCACCGGCGAGATCGACCCCTGGCAGGCCTACCGCTACCTGCGCCGCGAGAGCCCGGCGCCGTTCGCCGCGTACCTCAAGATGGCCGACCTGTCCGTGCTCAGCACCTCGCCCGAGCGGTTCCTGTCCATCTCGGCCGAGGGCGCCGTCGAGTCGAAGCCGATCAAGGGCACGCGCCCCCGCGGGCTCACTCCCGAGGAGGACCAGGCGCTCTGGGACGACCTCAACACCAGCGAGAAGGACCGCGCCGAGAACCTCATGATCGTCGACCTGGTGCGCAACGACCTGAGCGTCTGCGCGAAGCCGGGCTCGGTCCAGGTGCCGAAGATCTTCGACATCGAGTCCTACGCCACGGTCCACCAGCTCGTGAGCACGGTCCGCGCCCACCTCCAGGAGGGCGTGTCGGCCGTCGACTGCATCCGCGCGGCGTTCCCCGGCGGCTCGATGACCGGCGCGCCGAAGATCCGCACCATGCAGATCATCGACGACCTCGAGGCCGGCCCCCGCGGCGTCTACTCCGGCGCACTGGGCTACCTCTCGCTCACCGGCGCGGCCGACCTGAGCATCGTCATCCGCACCTCCGTGGTGCGGGGCAACGAGGTCAAGTTCGGCGTCGGCGGCGCGATCATCGCGCTGTCGGACCCCGACGGCGAGTTCGAGGAGACCCGGGTCAAGGCACGCAACATGACCCGCCTGCTCGACTGCGAGATGGCCGGTGACCGCGCGCTCGACGACACCGCCGCTACCGTCACCGACGCCCACGCCGGCTACGAGGCCGTGCAGCGCTCCTGACCGTCCCTGCTGCGGCGGTGACGGGTACGACCGCACCGCCGCAGCGGGAAGGGCGGCTCAGGACGACCGGTTCGCCTCCACGAGCGCGGCGAGGTTCGCCAGGGCCATCCGTGTGCCCGTCTCGTTGTCGGCGGCAGGGACGACGTCGGGGATCCCCTCGTGCAGAACAAGGACGTCGGTTCCGCCGTCGGCGTCGGTGAGCGTCGTCGTCATCGTCATCGTCCCGCGGAGCCCCGGCTCCGCCGTCTCGAACTCGAACTCCTCCACGACCTGTTCGTCGGGCACGAGCTTCACGAAACGGCCGTGGTAGGTGTCGGTGTGTGCGTCCGACTTGCCCGTCCCCTCCACCGCGTAGGTGAGCGAGACCCGGAACGCCCCGCCCTCGCGGGCGTCGAAGTGGTGCACATGGCCGCTCATGCCGTCGGGGACCCGCCACCTGGCGACGGCCGTCGGGTCGAGCAGCGCTCTGTAGACCGCCGGTCGTGGGGCGTCGACGTGGCCGGTGATCTGCGTCGTGTACACGGGGTTCGACCTTAGGGGCACCTGGTCGACCACGACGACGATGTTCTGCGTCGGGCCGCATCCTGGACGCGGGGCGGACGAGCTGGTTTGCAAGCCGGAGCGAGTTCGGTCGTTGTCGAGGTTTGCGATGGCTTCGCAACAACCCCTCTGAGCTGCTCCGATGTGCCCAGTCGTCAGTGACGTCTCTCGCGACGTCTCGACGGCTTGTGCCATTCGTGCCCCGTGATCTTGCTGAAACAGCCACAACCCCAGCAGATCGAACAGGGCTCGGCCACCAGGCAGGGCTACCGGCGAACGACAACCCATCCGAGTTCTCCACCACGGCACCCCCCGGAGCTGGACTCGCCGTAGGGTGCGGCCCGCGGGCTCCTGCAACTGACGGCAGACGAGCGGGCATGGCCTGCTACTCGACCGCGAGCGGATACTCGGCATGGACCATGCCGACACCCAGCGGACCTGACGGCGCACGACCACCCCGAGCCATGTGGTGTCGCAGTTCTGGTGACGCCGGTGCGTCGAGCCCGCGGGCACGACATGCTGGCCCGATGACGAGAAGAATGTCCGATCCTGCGTTCCGCGCGGCACAAGAGGCCGATCGCTACGCGCCACACGTCAAACCGATCAACGAGCTCGTCGACTCGCTGCGCGACGACGTGCGGGGATGGATGCCGCACGTCGCCCCGCTGCACCGCGGCATCCATGCCGGCGTCCTCAGCGTCCTCCGCGATCCAGGCCCGGCCACCCAGGCCGGCTCGGGTTCGGGGTTCCTGTGCATCGAGAACGACGATCCGACCGCCGAGCGGCAGCTGGAGCTGTTCACCGAGGCAGGGATGACGCCGGCCGACGTGACGCCATGGAACGCCTACCCCTGGTACATCAACGCCGCCCCGAAGCCGGCGCAACTCGATCTCGGCGTCGAACCACTGGTCGAGCTGCTCGACCTGATGACCGATCTAAGGGTGGTATTCCTGCAGGGCAATGACGCTCGCAGCAGCCTGATCAAGCCTGGCCACGGCCGCCTGGGTCCGTCGGATCAGACCGAAGGTGCGCAAGGCATCGGCGTAGAGCTCATCACGATCCATGCCTGCTGAGGCGACGACAGCGGCACGCATGGCATTGCCGATCTCCCGCAACGGGATGTCCTCGATCCGACGCTCCCCGGCCGCCGCCGGCCGGAAGCCTGTCCAGTTTCGGGGATCGCGGTGCGACGGCCAGGCCACCGGCTCGGTTCCGTCCCGGACGACCTCTCGCGGCAGGTGGCAGAGTGGGCAGTCACCCGCAGCCGCCCCGGCTTCGACGGACTGCTCATTACGCCGGCCGCGGTCTGGCCTGCATCCCTCGCGGGTTGGGCGCGCATCCCCAGGGCCGGCGTCCCAGGTCCGGCATCGCCGATTCACGTCTCCAGGGATGGCAGACCGGGTAGCACCTTCTCGAGGGTGATGGGGAAGTCGCGCACGCGCACCCCGGTGGCGTTGAACACCGCGTTCGCGACCGCCGCGCCGGCCCCGCAGATGCCCAGCTCACCGAGGCCCTTCGCGCCCAGGACGTTGGCCTTGTCGTCGTACCCGTCGAGGACGAGGGCGTCGACGTCGGGGACGTCGGCGTGGACCGGCACCAGATACTGCGCGAGATCCCGGGTGACGAAGGCACCGGATCGCGGGTCGACGACGGCCTCCTCCTCGAGGGCCGCGCCGACGCCCCAGATCATGCCCCCGATCAGCTGCGAGCGCGCCGTCTTGGCGTTGAGCACGCGACCGACCGAGAACACGCCCAGCATCCGCCGCAGACGGATCTCGGCGGTGTCGGCGTCGACGCGCACTTCGGCGAAGTGGGCGCCGTAGGTGTGGAAGGCGTAGTCACGGTAGTTCGGGTCGTCCGTCATGGCGAGGGTCTCGCCCTCCGCCTCCACACCGTCGGGATGGTTGCGCGCGACGATCTCGCTCAGCGCATCGGACACGCCATCGATGCTCACGATGCCATCCGAGAACTTTGCACCGGCTGGATCCAGGCCGTGCAGTGCGGAGCGCGCATCGTTGCGCGCGGTTGCCACCAGCTTCTCGCGCAGGGCCTCGCACGCGCGATGCACCGCGGTGCTCGAATTGGCGGCGCCCCACGAGCCACCGGACCCCGGGCTGACCGGATACTCGGAACGCCCGAGCTCGACCCGCACCCGACCGAGCGGCAGCCCGAGCCCGTCGGCCGCGACCTGGGTCAGGATGGTGTAGGTGCCGGTGCCGATGTCGGTCATGTCCGTCCGAACGACGGCGGTGCCGTCCGCCGCCAACCGCACCCGCGCCGTTGTCGCTGCTTGGAGGTGTCCGCGGATGGCCGCGGCCATGCCGTAGCCGACCAACCGCGGCCCCTCGCGCACACTCGCCGGCGTGGCGGGGCGGCGCTCCCAGCCGAACCGGCGCGCGCCTTCGCGTAGACAGTCGACCAGGTGCCGGTCGCTGTACGGCACGCCTCGCTCGGGATCGGTGGTGGGTTCGTTGCGGGTCCGCAGCTCGACCGGGTCCATCCCGAGCGCACCGGCCAGCTCGTCCATCGCCGACTCCACCGCCAGCAGGCCCGGTGCCTCGCCCGGCGCGCGGACGTCTTCCCCGCGCGGCAGATCCAGCGGGGTCAGGCGGTGGCTCGTCAACCGGTGCGGCGCGGCGTAGAGGCTGCGCGTGGTGGCGGCCGTCGGCTCGATGTACTCCGAGTGGCGGTTCGTGTGCATCGTGACCTCGTGCGCGATCGCGACCAGCCGCCCGTCCCGCTGCGCGCCCAATCGCACCCGCTGGCTCGATCTGGGTCGCACACCGGTGAGATGGAAGATCTGCTGCCGGGTCAGCGCGACCTTGACCGGCCGGCGCAACGCGCGGGCGGCGAACACCGCCAGGATCGTCTCGGCGTGGATTCGCAGCTTGGAGCCGAATCCCCCGCCGACGTACGGGGTGACGATGTGGATCCGCTCCGGGTCGATCTGGAGCGTGCCGGCGATCGAGGAGCGCGCCGCGTCGACGATCTGCGTGCTGACGTGGACGATCAGGTCCTCGCCGTCCGGTACCACCAGACATGCATGCGGTTCCATGGGCTGGGAGAGCTCGTACGGCGTCGTGTAGCGCACATCGATCCTGACCGGGGCGGAGTCGAACCCGGCATCGATATCGCCCACGGTGGTGTCGGTCGGGATGATGCCGTAAGCCAGACCATCCGGCGCGTATGCCTGATCTTCGCAGGCGGCGAAGTCGTAGGAGCCCGACCCGCCGGCATATTCGACGTCGACCAGATCGGCCGCCGCCCGTGCCTGTTCGAAGGTCGTGGCGACGACGAGCGCAACGGGCTCACCGTAATGGTGAACGTCGGGACTGCTCAGCACCGGGTAGGCGCGCCAGTATTCGAAGGGAATGGAGAGGTCGGGGGTGCCCTGCGCCGGGGTGTCGTGATGGGTCATCACCATGTGCACCCCGGGTGAGCGTTCGGCGCGGGAGGTTTCGATCCGAGTGATGCGGCCTCTACCTATCGTCGCCCCGACGATGAACCCGTAGAGCGGCTGGCCGCCCTCCCAGTGCTCGTAGGCGTAGGTGGCGCGGCCGGCGACCTTCAACGGGCCGTCGACGCGGTTCACGGATTGCCCGATCATTTCGCCTTCCTCAACTCGCCTGGGCCACGTGCGCCAGCGTGCGGCACATCGTGCGCTTGGCCAGTTCGATCTTGAAGTCGTTGTCCCCCTGCCCCACCGCATCGCGCAATGCCGCCTCCGCGGCGGCGCGATAGGTGGCCATCGTGGCCGGACGGCCGGCCAACGCGGCCTCCGCCTCGACCGACCGCCACGGCTTGTGCGCCACACCACCGAACGCCACCCGCGCCTCACCGATCGTTTCCTGATCGGCCGAGACGACAGCCGCCACGGAGACCAGCGCGAACTCGTAGGACGCCCGGTCGCGCACCTTGCGGTAGTGCTGCCGGCCCGGTGGGGGCGGCGGCAGGACCACGCCCGTGATCATCTCGCCCGGCCGCAGCTCGGTCTCGATGTGCGGGGTATCGCCCGGGAGTCGGTAGAAGTCCGTGACGGCGACGCTGCGTACCGACTGGTCGGCGTCGAGCAGCTCGATCCGTGCCTCCAGCGCGGCCAACGCGACGGCCATGTCCGAGGGGTGGGTGGCGATGCAGGAGTCGCTGACGCCGAGGATCGCGTGTATCCGGTTGAACCCGCCGACCGCCGAGCATCCGGATCCGGGATCCCGCTTGTTGCAGCCCGCGGCCGTGTCGTAGAAATAGGGGCAGCGAGTGCGCTGCAACAGGTTTCCGCCGATCGACGCCTTGTTGCGCAACTGGCCCGAGGCGCCGGACAGCAGCGCTTGCGACAGCACCGGATAGCGGGTGCGCACCCGGGAATCGGCGGCCACGTCGGAATTCGCCGCCTGGGCGCCGATCCGCAGTCCGCCGTCCGGCAGCTCCTCGATGTCCCGCAACGGAAGCCGGCTGATGTCGACCAGATGGGTGGGCCGCTCGATGTCGAGCTTCATGAGGTCGAGCAGATTGGTGCCGCCGCTGATGAACTTCGCGCCGCGCCGAGAAACCGCGGCCACGGCGGCCTGCGCGTCCGTCACGCGTTCGTAGGTGAAAGGCCTCATCCCGGGTCGCCTCCCGCCACGCTCCGGACGGCCGCGACGATGTTCGGATAGGCGGCGCAACGACAGATGTTTCCGCTCATCCGCTCGCGGATCTCCGCATCGGTCAACGTGACCCGCGGCGAGGCCACGTCAGCGGTGGCGTGGCTGGGCCAACCCGCCTCCACCTCGGCGAGCATGCCGACGGCCGAACAGATCTGGCCGGGAGTGCAGTAGCCGCATTGGAATCCGTCGCACTCGACGAAGGCGAGTTGCATGGGGTGCAGGCCCTCGGGATCGCCCAGGCCTTCGATCGTCACCACGTCGTCGCCCTCGTGCATCACCGCGAGCGTCAGGCAGGAGTTGACGCGCCGGCCGTTGATCAGCACCGTGCAGGCGCCGCACTGCCCGTGATCGCACCCCTTCTTGGTTCCGCTCAGGTGCAGATGTTCGCGCAGCGCGTCGAGCAGTGAGGTCCGTGGATCCACGTCGAGACGCCGCTCCTGATCGTTGACTCTCAACGTGATCGCCGAGAGCCGGGGCATCCCGCCCTCGCTCCGCCCCATGTCGTTCGACGTAGCACCGGCCATGCCGGAGGACGCCACCGTGACGCCCGTATCCGAATCGCTCATAACAGTCCGCTTTCCTCGCGAGGTGCGGGTGTCTCCTGGATGCGCATCGTCGCTGTCGGGCACGCTCCCCGTCACCACTGCCGGGCACAGTTGCCAGGGGGCCCACGGTCCCGCAGAATCCGCCGCACCGCGAGGATTCCTTCGTGCCCGTTTCCGGGATCATGGTTCGGCTCGTCCGACCACACCAACGGCGTGCCACCGCCCGTCGCAACGCCCGCGGCGAATGCGGCGCCGCCGAGCGCTCGAACACCGCGCTGGGGATATCGACACGCGAGCGAGGTCCGACGGCCCCGAGCCCGGTCGCACTCGGCGATCCCGACAGGGTTCGGTCGTTCCTGGGCGTCTCCGGGTTCACCGACGTCGAACTCGAGGGCGTGCAGCAGCCCATGTACTTCGGTCCCGATCCCGATGACGTCTTCGGATACTTCTCCACGCAGTACGCGGGCATGGTCCGCGATCTTGATCCCGAAACGCGAGCACGCGCGCATGAGCGCCTCCGCTCAAGCCTCGCCGACCACTGCACCGACCAGGGCGTGCTGTCCGACTCCGCAGCCTGGCTCGTCCACGCCCGCAGAAGCTGAGAGACGAGGCCGCGGTCGGATGAGCGAGCCTTCCTACGTGACGGCCACTCGCGCGGCATAGGACACGGTTGCCGTCAGCTACGCCCGGCTGCTGCAGGACGCTTGGCGAAGAAGCCGCTGGATCGGGCGCCGTTGATGTTGGCCCGGTCCACCGCTCGGGTCTCATCACGCGGCTCGGCGCGGCGTTCGCAGGTCCAGGCAGCCCTGTACGGGCTCTCCCCGCGCTCCCCAGAAGGCCGTCTCATTGCCACTCTCATTCCTCTGGCGCGGCCACTCTCATCTCGCCGGCGCCGTCACTCTCACTTTCACGTCGCTCCACACCGGCCGCAGTCGGCGGGCGGCGGTCAGCCGGCGACAGGGCGGGTTGCACCGGCCCGGTACGGGCGCTGCCGCCACCGGTGCGGTGGCGACGGCCGCCGTCGGGGCGGCGTTGCCGCTGGTCGCGGCGTGTCCCCGGTGATCCCGCAGCAGCGCGCGGACCCGATCTCACCCGCCGGATTGGCTGGTTGGAACTGCTCGGGCGCGAGGACATTCTGTCCCAGGCCTGCGTCGGGCAAGCCATGGCCTGGGATGGCGGGCGGCACTTCCCGTTCTCCGGCACCATCGAGATCAACCTTGACAGCCCGCACGGCCAGGAGTGGATCGCGCGTCTGCAACCAGCCCAGGCGCGGACCGCGCAGTTCGTCCGGCTCGACCTCCGCGACGGCGACGACGCACTCCTCGACCCGCTGACCGACGCCCCAGTCGTGCGACGCACCGGTGGGCGAGTCCGGACCGTGTCTCCCACGCAACTGCCAGCGACCAGCGCTTTCGCCGAAGTCGTCCTCGACCGGCCGATCTGGATCCGCACCACCGATGGGTACCTCTACCCCGCCCCCACCCATCCTGGCGACGACCTCGGCTGGGGTGACCACCGCAACAGACACCTCCTCCTGGCAGTCCTGCTGGACCGCCTGCTCACCGACATCAACGCCGAGCCCGCCGACGGCACCGAGCGCGCCCCAGCCGGCCTGCGGAAGCTCACCCGGCTGGCCTGGCCCGCCGGAACGGTCTTGACCCCGGGCGGTCGTCGAAGCCGCCCGTGACGGCCGTCCCTTCCCCCAACCCGGCAAGCCCGCGCGCGACAGCGACGAGTAGGTGCAGCGGGCGTCCGAGCCTTCACATCGGGGACAGAGAGGCTCGCGGTCAGCCGAGACGCCGGGCCACTGTCTTTGGGCCGGGTCACCGCGGCGAGCTTAGGAGCGGGCACCAACGACAGATCATGTCCGACAGCCTGCACGCTTAGTACTCATCGGGCAGAGCCAGCTGAGCCGAGCCTGAATGCGCTCGGTGTTGTACGCCCGGCAATGAACCCGGGAACGCCCCGTTCCCGTCCTGACCTCAAAAGCATGCCTTCTTGCATATCTTGCTGCCCTGAGACCACGCCGCAGCCACGCGCCCCCTGGATCACCCTCGTCGCGGCACGTCGTCTAGTCCGAGGAGATCACGAAGACCCGCGTCCCACCCGGGGTGTTCGTCGTCTGGCCGTACCAGCCGGTCGGCGCACTCGCCGTTCCGGCCGGCGTGCTGAACTCGCCGGACCCGAAGTCGAAGTCCTGGTTGGCCACCGGGATACCCCGCCCGGTCGGCATGCTCGTCGCCATCCAGGGGTTCTGGCCCCGACCCGGGAAAGCGAGCGGGGCACCGATGACGGGACTCGACGACGTGTTGGTCGGGCCCTCGACACCGCCGCCGACCGCGAACTTGCCGTCGGGGCACTCGACCGAGGCCGTCATGCCCGTAGACGAGTTCCACACGACCTCGATGCTCCGCCCGTCGCCGTCCTGACCCGCCTGGTGATCCCCTGCGTCGGACGGACCCTCACCCGCGCTGGCGCCGGTACCGACAAGCACACGCTTCGACCACGAATCGGTAGACGTGGCCACGGAACGTGACAGCAGTCCGACCACGCCGCCGCAGCGCCGCGCGCGAAACCTCCGACAGCGACACGATCCCGCCGACACCGGAGGCAGACATGGGCGAACAGCACGAACCGCTGTGGGGCGTGCGCGAGGTGGCGGAGTACCTCGGCGTACCCGCTACCACGCTCGACCAGTGGCGTTACCACGGGTACGGGCCGCGCGGCCGCCGTGTCGGCCGCTACGAGCACTACGACCCCGCCGACGTCCGGGCCTGGTTCGCCTCACTCTCCGACGGCGTGGCGTGGCCTGAGCGGGCGGCCGGCGTGGGGAGCGTTCAGAAGCGGGTCCAGGCTGGCACCGACTCCTGGCTCGCCCGGTGGCGCGACCCCGCCGGCCGTCAGCGCAAGCGATCCTTCCCGCGCAAGGTCGACGCCGAGCGCTTTCTGGCCACCGTCTCAGCCGACCTCGTGCACGGCACCTACGTCGACCCGAACGATCCGACGCTCTTCCGCGACCACGCCGAGGACTGGCGCGCCCCGCATGTCCATCGCCCGACCACACGGGCGCACGTCAAGACGAACCTGCGGCAGCACGCCTTACCCGGCCTTCGGCCACCGGCGGTTCGGCACGATCCGTGCCAGCGAGGTGCAGGCCTGGGTCACCGGTCTGTCGCGCAACCTGTCCCCTGCGACCGTCCAGGTCATCCACGGCATCGTCGCGGCGATCTTCAAGGCGGTTCACCGTGCGAGGGCACGAAGCTGCCGAAGAAGCTGCCCGTGGAGATCACGCCACTCACGACGGCCACCGTCGAAGCGTTGATCGACGCCGTTCCGGACCGGTACGGCGCGTTCGTCGTCCTCGCCGCCGGCACCGGGCTGCGCCAGGGCGAGTGTTTCGGCATCGTGGACGAAGGCCTCGACCTCGACCGCCGGACGCTGCGCGTCGAGCAGCAGCTGATCCTGCTCCCCCGTCGCGATCCCTTCCTCGCGCCGCCGAAGACGTCGGCCTCGCACCGCTCGGTGCCGCCACCGGACGTCGTCACCGCGGCGTTCCGAGAGCACCTACGGACGTACCCGGTGATCCGTCCTGACGGGTTGGTCTTCACCGACGAGGACGGGCGGGCCCTGCGACGCACCGCGTTCTCGCGCGAGGTCTGGCGCCCGGCCGTCGCGGCGGTCCGCGCGCCTCGCGGGACCGGCTTCCACGACCCTCCGGCACTACTACGCCTCGCTGCTCATCCGCCACGGCGAGTCGATCAAGACCGTGCAGCGCCGGCTCGGGCACACCACCGCCGCCGAGACCCTGGACACCTACGCCCACCTCTGTCCGGACTCGGACGACCGGACCCGTGAGGCGATCGACTCCGTTCTCGGCTCGACCACGGAGCGTCACCGCTGAACGGTCCGCTGGTGATCACTCCGGACGAGATCGAGAGCTCATGTGCCCCAGATGCGCCCTACGGACTACCATCAAGGCCGTTCCTGCAGCTCACAGGGTTGGGGCGGACGAGCTGGCCTGTAAGCCGGATCCTGTTCCCGGGCGCCTTGCGGCGCACCGTTCGGCGACCATCCATCTAGGCCCACCGTCGCCGGTGGGCTCGAGCGGTCTACCCGCAGGCTCGGACGGGCCGCCCTCGAACGCCTGCGCAGGTCCCGTCCGAGGACGGGACCCTTTTGACCTTGCTCCGGGTGGGGTTTACCTAGCCACCCCGGTCACCCGGGGTGCTGGTGGTCTCTTACACCACCGTTTCACCCTTACCGCCCGCTTGCACGGGAGGCGGTTTGTTCTCTGTGGCACTGTCCCGCGGGTCGCCCCGGGTTGCCGTTGACAACCACCTTGCCCTGCGGAGTCCGGACTTTCCTCGGCGGAGCTCGAGAGCTCCGCCGCGGCCGCCCGGCCAGCTCGTCCGCAACGAAACTCTACCGCCCGGCAGCGGGATGCCGGCGACCCCACCGGAAACAGACACACCGGATCGTCAGCGGGCGGACATGGCACTCCGCCAGTATCCGGCCATCGAGGTGGCCCCTCGACCACGCCGGAGGACACCTCGGGCTCGGCGAGATCAGCCGGTTCCGGCAGTACCTGGCCTGGGCACGTCGCCCGGCTGCCACGACGGGTCG
Organism: Pseudonocardia sp.; assembly: GCF_025965585.1. Lineage (GTDB taxonomy): Bacteria > Actinomycetota > Actinomycetes > Mycobacteriales > Pseudonocardiaceae > Pseudonocardia. The sequence goes on along the minus strand of NZ_JAOPWR010000117.1, from coordinate 16,170 downwards.
CGGCCGATGAAGCCGAGCAACCGGGTCTGCGGGTCGGCGCCAGGTGGCACCGGCACCCGCGGGCCGTACTGGCCCGAGGACCGGATGACCTGCTCCATCGGCTCCATGCCGGCCAGCAGCCCGGCGCAGAACTCCGGGTCGAGCCGGTCGTCCTGGCCGGTGGCGCGGGCCAGGTCCCAGGTGTGCATGAACACGTCCGAGGTGTAGAAGCGGTCGACGGCCTCGAGCAGCGGCACCTCGCCGAGGTGCGGGTTGCGGAGCACCCGCTGCGTGGACGCCGGGTTGTCGAGCAGCGCCTGCACGGCGTCCGCGTGCGCGGTCCACGCCGTGACCGGGTCCGCGCCCGCGGGACGTGGCAGCTCGATCCCCGTACCCGCGGCCAGGAAGGCGGGGAACCACTCCGTCAGATGGCCGACGACGTCGCGGGCCCGCCAGCCGGCAACCGGGGCGGGCGCATCCCAGTCCGCGGTGCCGAGGACCCGCTCACCGAACGCGCCCGCGACCTCCCGGTGCCGGCGCGACGGCTCAGAGACTGCCATCGGCCACGAGACGGTCGAGCTTGGCGTAGCCCTCTGCGATACCGGTCTCCATGCCGCTGCGCAGCCACGCGTCGCGGCTCTCGAAGCTCTCCACCAGCGACTGCGCGTGCAGGCGCGTGCGACCGTCGCCGAGGTCCTCGAACGTCAGGGTCTCCAGCGCGACGCCGTCCGGGTCGCCGTCGAACGTGAAGGTCTGGACGATCCGGTCGGGCCGCACGTCGTGGAAGGTGCCGTGGAACCCGAACTCGGCCCCGTCGCGGCCGGCCACGTAGCGCCAGCTGCCGCCACTGCGGGCGTCCCAGTGCAGGATCCGGGTGTCCATCCCGTTCGGCCCCACCCACTGCCGGAACAGGTCCGGGTCGGTGTGGGCCCGGAACAGCTGGGCGGGGGTGGCCGCGAAGTCGCGGACGATGCGGATGATCGGCACCGTCGGGTCGGCCTCGATACGGGCTGCGGTGGACGAGGTCATGATGCGGTCCCTTCGTGTCGTTCGTCGGCTTCCGGGTCGTTCTCGTTCATCGCGGCCAGGACGGCGTCGAGGCGCTGGTAGCGCTCCTCCGCCCGGCGCCGGTAGCGCTCGATCCAGGCCGTTGCCAGGTCGAAGACCTCGGCGTCCAGGTGCACCGGCCGCCGGTGCGACGTGCCGTCGCGCCGGACCAGGCCGGCGTCCTGGAGCACCTTGATGTGCTTGGAGACGGCCTGCACCGACACGTCGTACGGGGCGGCGAGCTGCCCCACCGTGGCGTCGCCGACCGCGAGCCGGGCCACCAGGTCGCGGCGGGTCGGGTCGGCCAGTGCGGCGAAGACCTTGGAGAGCTGGTCCGGCACGAGCATCACCTCAACCAATCGGTTGACGATGACCATAGCGGGTCGCGCGACCGATCGTCAACCAACTGTTTGACGATTGCGATTCCCGTGAGGGCGTTCGCGGCCCCGATGATCGCGGTGATCCGGACGCCGGACGCACGGCGGCATGGCGATCAGGTCGGCCGCGGGGCAGTCGGCCGAGTTCGCGGAAGGGTGCGGCTCACTGCGTCCGGAACCGGTGGGCCTCGGCGATGACCTCCGCCATCAGCGGCACCGCGCCCGCGAAGAACCGCTTGCCGTCCTCCGCGGTGGCACCGGTGGGGTCGCCGACGTGGCCGTCGGTGCCGAAGTCGTCGCTGGTCCAGCCGAACGACACGCGCTTGCCGAACCCGATGTGCTGGAACTCCTGCAACACCTCCGGCACGTTCGGCACCGCGAGGTCCATCTTCACGAGCCCGGGGCGCAGGTGCAGCATCAGCGACGTCTCGCCGTGGCCGCCGTGCACCCCCATCCCGAGCTCCGACGCCGCCGAGCCACCGCCGCCCTGGTCCACCGGCAAGCCGGGGTGGGCGAAGAACGTGCGCAACCCGAACCGGCGGCGCAGCTCGCGGTTGGCCACCTGCCCGAGCGCGGAGTTGCCGCCGTGCCCGTTGACGAACAGCAGCCGCGTGATGCCCGACGCCTGCAGCGAGCGGCCGATGTCGACCAGCGTGGACATCAGCGTGTCCCACGACAGCCAGATCGAGCCCGGGAACGCGTGGTGCTCGTCGGACTTGGTGAACGCCAGCCCGGGCAGCAGGACCACGGGCACGCCGTCGGCCTCGGCGACGTCCACCGCCGCCGCCGCGATCTCCGTCGCCGTGACGTAGTCGGTGGAGACGGGCAGGTGCGGCCCGTGCTGCTCGATCGCCCCGAGCGGCAGCACGGCCACGGTGTCGGCGGGCAGCGCCGCGATCTCGGGCCAGGTCAGGTCCATGAACCTCATCAGCGCACCCCGATGTTCACGCGTGTGTCGACGGGCGGCGTGGCCGTCAGCTTGCCCGGGTTGAGCAGGCCCTTCGGGTCGGTGCGCTTGGCCGTCTCGATGGCCAGCCCGACGCTGCGGTCGACGTACCACTGGTGCGGCGAGTGCACGCCCAAGCCGAGGGCCTCCATCTTCGGGATGCCGTCGAGCATCGCCTGTTCCCCCTGGTACTCGGCGACGACCATCGCGCCGGGGCCGTGGGCGAAGATCTCCAGGTGCATGTGGACGGGCCCGTCGTAGCAGGCGCGGACGGCCTCCGGGTCGTCCCAGATGGGCAGGCCGCCGGTCTCCATGTGGAACCAGGTGCGCTCCGGGTACGCCCGCTGCAGGAACCAGATGGGGTGGTTGTAGGACATGCCCGACAGGCGGTCGGTCTCGGCGTAGTCGTTCAGCTCTGCCACCACATCACCCCCCGCCGCCCGCACCCGCGACGCCACCTGGGCAGAAGTGGACGCCTCGGCGATGACGCGGAGGCTGAACTTCGTGGGATCCAGGGCCACGGGAGCGTTGAGCGTCGGGACCAGCGCCGGCTCGTCGCCGGACGCCAACCGCGGCAGCGGCCGCACCTCCAGCATCGACCGGTGCGCCGCCACCAGCTCGGCGTAGGTGTCGAACGCCGCGTAGACGGCCGTCCAGTCCCGTGCGGGATCGGTGCGCACCTCCAGTTCGACGACCACGCCGGTGACGCCGTAGGTGTGGACGAACGGCACGAGGTCCTCGCCCGTCACGGTGAACAGCTCGCCGCTGCCGTCCATCGGCGCCACCGTGGCCGCGACGACGAACCCGTCGCTGGTCGTGCCGTGCTCGATCGAGCCGGTGCCCGCGGAGCCGCCGCCCACGAAGCCGCCCAGCGTGGACGTCTTCGTGGAGGGGTACATCCAGATGTCGCGTCCGGCGGCGCGCAGGACCTTGTCGATCGCGGTCATGCGCGCCCCGGCGCCGGTGGTGACGGTGTCCTCGTTCACGCGACCCGAGTGATCGACAGAGATGGCGGTGAGCCCTCGCAGGTCGAGCAGGATGCCGCCGTCGAACGGGGTGGCCTGCCCGTAGTTGCCGGTGCCCGCCCCGCGCGGGGTGACGGGAACGTCGTGCTCGAACGCGACCTGGAGGATCGTCGCCACGTCCTGGCCGGTGGCCGGCCGCACCACCGCGTCGGCGAGGTAACGGCCGGGCGGCACCTTCTCCTGCAGCACCGGCGACATCCGCGACCAGTCCGACGAGACGGTCGTGATCAGGCCCTTCTCCGTGGAGACGGTGCCCGCCCCGCGCTCCGCGATCGCCGCGGCCGCGGCCGCGGTGCGTCCGGCGGTGGTGGTCACGAGAGTTTCACGTTCTTGTCGATGAACTGGTTGGTGTAGAGGGAGTCGGCGGTCGGTGCGGGGCCGGTCAGGGTGCCCGCGGCCTGCAGCAGCGGCACGAAGCGTGCGACGGTGTCCTTCATGCGAGCCGGGTCGAACTGGCCGAACACGCCCGAAGCCGGGTCGTTCTTCACGAACCCGCCCTTGATCTGTGTGGCGGCGGAGAAGTCGGCGTCACCGGCGGTGTAGCTCCAGCCGGTCTGGTAGGAGTCGACGAGCTTGATGATCAGGCCGTTGGTCGGGCCGGGCGTCTTCAGGTAGTCCACCTCGGCCTGCTGCATGATCGGCACGAGCTTCTTCAGGCACGGCGTGAGCTCGGCGAGCTTGTCGGAGCGCACGGCCAGCGGCTCGGGGTAGATCGAGTAGCCGTAGTTCGACAGCGGCTCGGACCCGATCGGCTTCTTCCACTGCGCGATCTCGTTCTCGTAGATGTACGGCTCGGCCGTCGCGAAGCCCTGCTGCATGATCTTCGGGTCGGACACGAAGCGCGCGGGCGTGCCGTCGTAGCTGGTGTCGGCCTGGCTCTTCGCCATGATCCTCTGCGACTCCAGCAGCGCGGGGATGATCTCGCCCGAGGTCACGACGGGGACGCCGGTGCCCGCCACCTGCTTGACGGTGGTCATGCCCGGGTGGCTGGCGGGGTCCCACATGAGGATCTGCGGGCTGACGGTCATCTGCGACGTCACGGCGACCGTCGGCTGCTTCGCGGCGGCGGAGACGATTGCCTGGTCGGTGTTGACGGCGCCGAACGTGATCGACGGGTCGATGTACATCAGCGCGGGCACGGGCTGGAAGCCGGTGTTCGAGCCGCCGGCCCGTACCTCGACCTTCACGCCGGTGTCGACGCCCTGCGCGACGAGCGGGCCGGTGACGGACTTCTTGTCGGAGTCGATCGTGTAGCCGGGGCCGACGACCGAGTACATCGCGCCGTGCTCGGCCTCGGGCTGCCAGTCCTGCTGCATGACGACGGTGGCCGGGCAACCAGCCGCCTTGAGGTCGAGCGGGCCGCCCGCCGGAGCGGTGGGGGCTGCCGCCGTGGCCGACTCGGTGCTGGTGCCCGACCCGCACGCGGCGAGCACGAGCGCGGCGGCGAGGGCCACAGCGATCCTCGGGGCCAGGAGGGCTGTTCTGCGCATGCGAGCTCCTTGGAGAGGGGTCATCGTGACGCCCGGCCGTACCAGCGGCCGACGACCGCACGGTCGAGTGCGGCGAACGCGGTGAAGAACGCGACGCCGAAGAGCGCCGTCAGGGTGACGGCGGTGAGCAGGGGCTCCATCGACAGGCGCTGCGTGTACACGCGCAGCAGCCCGCCGATGCCGGGGGAACCCTGCTGGAAGAAGAAGTCGCCGACGATCGCGCCGATCACCGCGAGGCCCGCGGCGTTGCGAAGCCCCGTGAAGATCGACGGGACGGCGGCGGGGAACTGGAGCTTGAGCAGCCGCTGCGCGCGCGTGGCGCGGTTGAGCGTCATGAGGTCGTGCGCCTCGGCCGTGGCCGACTGCAGACCGAAGAAGGTGTTGGAGATCATCGGGAACACCGCGATGATCACGCAGACCGTGATGCGGGCCGGGAAGCCGTAGCCCATCCAGATGCCGATGAGCGGCACCAGGGCGAGGATCGGGATGGTCTGCAGGATCACCGCGTAGGGGTAGAGGATCTTCTCCGCCCACGAGAACTGGGACATCACCACGGCCCAGCCGATGCCGATCACCACGGCGATCGCCAGCCCGATGATCGCCACGGCGACGCTGCGGCCGAGGCCCTCCAGCATCGGGCCCATGACGTTCGGGTTCGACAGCGCCGTGCCGTACGCCTGGTCGGGCGGCGGCAGCAGGAAGCGCTGGTCGGACGGCAGCACGAGGTAGCTCACCGCGTACCAGACGGCGGCGATGCCGGCGAGCGCCAGGACGGTCGTCGTCGTGCGGACGAGCGCGCCGCGCCACCACGGGCGACCCGGCGACCCGGCCACGGCGAGGGACGGGGGCGCCTCGAGCGTGGGGGGCGGCGCGGCGTCGACGGAGATCGCGGGGCGCGTCAAGAGTGCTCTCCCAGGGCGTCCGACACCTGGCCGGTGAGAGTCGCGAACTCGGCGTCGTAGCGCAGCGAGGGCGGGCGCGGGTACTCCCACGGGATCGGCACGTCGGCCACGATCCGCCCGGGCCGCCCGCTCATCACCAGCACGCGGGTGGAGAGGTAGACCGCCTCCGACACCGAGTGCGTGATGAACAGCCCGGCGAAGCGCCGCAGCCGGAAGATCGTCTGCAGCTCGGTCTGCATCTGCAGCCGGGTGATCTCGTCCAGGGCGCCGAAGGGCTCGTCGAACAGCGCGAGGTCGGGCTCCGCTACGAGTGCCCGGGCCAGCGAGACGCGCATGCGCATGCCGCCCGAGAGCTGGCGCGGGTACTGGCGCTCGAACCCGGTGAGACCGACGAGGTCGAGCACCTCCTGCGCCCGCCTGCGCCGCTCCTCGCGCGGCACCCCGCGCAGCTCCTGCACCAGCTCGACGTTGCGGGCGGCGGTGCGCCATTCCAGCAGCGTGGGGTCCTGGAAGACGTAGCCGGTGGATGTGGCGTCGACGCCCACGGTGCCGCTGGTGGCGTCGTCGAGGCCGGACGCGAGCCGCAGCAGCGTCGACTTGCCGCAGCCCGACGGGCCGACGACGGACACGAAGTCGCCGGGGTTCAGGCTCAGGCTGACGTCGGTCAGTGCGACCGTCCCGGTGGGGAACCGCTTCGTGACGCCGTCCAGCACCAACCGGGGACGGCTGGGCGCTGTTGTCGTCAAGGTGATCACCTCGCGATCAGCAGAGGGAGATCCACCGCGCGGTGGACCCGGGTGTCGGCGACCACGCGGCCGCCGTGGAGCACGATCCTGGCGTCCTCGGCGCCCGCGAGCAGGTCGCCCGCCTCGGTGTCGGGCACGAGCATGAGGTCGGCGACGTCGCCGGGGGCCACGCCGGCCTGCGGGAGGCCCAGCACCTCGCGGGCGCCCGTCGTCACCGCGGCGAGCGCCTGCTCGGCGGTGAGGAAGCCCGCCGTCATGAGCAGCGACGTCGTCTCGAACGGGTCGGCGCGGCCGGCCGGGTTGAACGGGTCGCGCAGGTTGTCCGCTCCCGCGGCCAGCGGGATTCCGGCGTCGAGGATCTGCCGGAGCGCCGCCAGCCCGCGCGGAGCGGCGTGGGTGACCTCGCGGGCCTGCAGGTAGAGGTTGGTGATCGGCAGCGTGACGACGCCGAGCCCGGCGCGGGCCACCAGGTCCAGGATCGGGGCGAGCCGCTCGGGCTCCAGCATGCCCAGGCGCACGCAGTGCGACGCCGTGACGCGCTGCGCCAGGCCGCGGGCGAGCACCTGTTCGGCGAGGTCGACGATGTCGAAACGCTCGTCGGGCAGGGTGACGTCGAGCTGCTCGTCCGCGTGCAGGTCCACCGGCAGCCCGGTGCGCTCGGCGACGTCGAGCATGCGGGTGACCTCGTGGTGCGGGTCCGGCGCGAGGTGCGGGCAGCCGCCGATGACGTCGATGCCGCGGGCCACGGCCTCGGCGACCGCCGCGTCGGAGGCCTCGGAGCCGGCCAGCAGGCAGACCTGCAGCGTCACGCGGCCGCGCAGCTGCTCGCGCAGGGCGACGAGCGCGTCGACGCCGCGCAGGGGGTCGCCCTCGCGCGCCACGTCGACGTGCGTGCGGATCGTGGTGATGCCGCGGGCCACGTAACGGTGGACGGCGGCCAGCGCCCGGGCGTGCACGTCGGCGGTGTCGATGCCGGGCAGGATCGCGCGCCACTGCTCGATGGCGGCCACGAGGTCGTTGCCCGCTCCGGGATCGACGCGCGGCGCGGTGAGAGCCTTGTCCAGGTGTGCGTGCGGCTCGCAGGCGGCGGGCAGCACCCGCCACCCGGATGCGTCGAGCTCGGCGCCCTCGCCCGGCACCACCCCGACGACGCCACCCTCCAGCGCGACGTCACCGAGCGTGCCGTCGGGGAGCCGGACCCCGCGCACGACTCCGACCATCTCACCCGCGAGCTGGGCGGCGCCGTCAGGCGGGCCGATGGCTCTCATCGCTTACTGCTCCTGACCTGCTGATTATTGATGTAGGTACTATAGGTGCCGACCGTAGGTAACCCGTGTTTCGTGTTCGTCACCGACTTCCCTCGGACGTGTGAACCGTGAAGAGCACCCTGCAGCGTGAGGCCGACGTCCGTCTCGGGCAGGCCATCCGCGGCATGCGCCGTGATCTCGGGCTGACGTTGGTCCAGGTTGCGGCCGCGTCAGGTCTGTCGCAACCGTTCCTGTCCCAGCTGGAGCTGGGTCGCACCCGGCCGTCGATGCGGTCGCTGTTCCGAATCGCCGGCGCGCTGGGCACGACCCAGCAGGCCTTGCTGGCCCTCGCGGACAACCCGGAGGGCGAGACCGTCCCCTACGATGTCGGCGCACAGGGCGGTGGCCGGCTGCTGCTGCACGGACCGAGCGCCGACGTCACCGAGTTCGTGGGCGTCTCCGAGGAGTTCGCCGAGTACTTCCGCCACGACCGCCACGAGCTTCTCTACGTCGTCCGCGGCATGGTGGAACTGGAGCTGCGCGAGCACGGCGAGAGCACGGTGCGCATCCTGCGGCCGCGCGACTGCGTCGGGTACGCGGGCACCGTCGAACACCGTTTCCGTCAGGTCGGCCCCGAGGAGTGCGTCGTGGTGGTGGTGCACAGTGGCGCGTGAGGAACTCGCCGGCAACCCCCTCGACGTCCTCGCGAGGTGGGCCGCCGAGGCGGGCGGCCTGCCCGCGGCGATGACGCTGGCCACCGCCGACGCCGACGGCGCCCCGCACGCGCGCACGGTCCTGGCCACGGTCGTGGACGCGACCTCGCTGCGGTTCCACTCGTCGGTGCCGACGACCAAGACGAAGGACATCGCCGCCAACCCCCGCGTGTCCGCCGTCTTCCTGTGGGCCGAGCAGGGCCGGCAGGTGGTGCTGACCGGCACGGCCGCGGAGCTCGACGCCGCGACCTCCCGCGCGGCGTTCCCCACCCGCCCCCGTCCGCTGCAGGTGCTGGCATGTGTCTACGAGGACCTCACACCCGACGAGCCGCTGGCTCCCGGGGCGTTGCAGCAGGCCTACGACGCGGCGGCCGACACCGTGGAGATGCCCCCGAGCTGGACCACCGTCCGCCTCGAGCCGGTGCAGATGGACTTCTGGCAGGTCGGCGCCCCGCCGCACAAGACCCGCTTCGTGAAGGACGGGGAGGGCTGGCGCACGTACGAGGTGCTCCCCTGACCGAGGCCGGGGAGCCGATCGGCCCGCCCACCCCGCGAGTCGACACACGGGGTCACCACCTGCGGGATCCGGATCCGGCTCGTCCACCACGGCCCCATCCTCGCTCCCCCGGGGGTGTCCCACGTAACGCACGCGGCGGACCGCCGGGATAGCGTGCCGCCGTGATCTCCACGTCGCCTGGTGGGTTGGTGTTCCTGCTCCTCGCAGGACTGGTGGCGGGTGGCGTCAACGCCGTCGCCGGCGGGGGGTCACTGCTGGTGTTCCCCGCTCTGCTGGCGGTCGGCTTCCCACCGCTGGCGGCGAACGTCACCAACTCGGTGGCGCAGTGGCCCGGCTACGTCGGCATGGTCGCCGGCAACCGCACCGAACTGCGGGGGCAGCGCCGGCGCATCGTCCTGACCTCGATCGTCGCCGTCGTGGGCTCGGCGGTGGGGTGCGTGCTCCTGCTGACCCTCCCGGGCGCGGTGTTCGACGCCGTCGTGCCGATCCTGGTGCTGCTGGCCAGCGTGCTGCTGGGGCTGTCGCCGTGGATCAAGCGCTGGATCGGTGCCCCCGAGGCCGGCTCACCCGACCGGACGGCGGTACTGCTGCCCGCGGTCTTCCTCGCGGCCGTGTACGGCGGGTACTTCGGTGGGGCGCTGGGCGTCATCCTCGTGGCCACGCTCTCCCTGTGCGCTCACGACACGCTCGTGCGGCTCAACGCACTCAAGGGCCTGCTGTCGCTGGTGATCGCCAGCGTCACCGTCGCGGTCTTCGCGTTCGGCGCCCCGGTGAACTGGCTCGCGGTGGCGCTGCTCGCCCCGACCACCCTGGTCGGCGGGTTCCTCGGCGCACGGGTCGCGCGCAGGCTGCCGGAGGACGTGCTGCGCTGGTCGGTGGTGGTCCTCGGCATCGCGGTCGGCATCTATCTGCTCGTCACGTGATGCTCCTGGTCTCGGCCCTGCTGCTGCTGGCCGTGCTCGTCACCGCGGTCGCGCGGCCGTGGGGCATCCCGGAGGCGGCGGTCGCGGTGCCGGCGGCCGTGCTGGCCGTGGCACTCGGGCTGGTGTCGCTGCCCACCGCGCTGGCCGAGGTGGTGGACCTCGGGCCGACCGTCGGCTTCCTCGCCGCGATCCTGCTGCTCGGCCACCTCGCCGACGTCGAGGGCGTGTTCTCCTGGCTCGGCGTCCGCCTCGCGAAGGCCTCGGCCGGGCGACCCCAGCGGCTGCTGGTACTGGTGTTCGCCGCTGCCGCGGGAACCACGGCCGTACTGAGCCTCGACGCCACCGTCGTGCTGCTCACGCCCGTCGTCCTCGCGACGGCCGCGCGTGTGCGCCTGCCGGAGCGCCCCCACGTCTACGCGTGCGGGCACCTGTCGAACTCGGCGTCGACGCTGCTGCCGGTCTCCAACCTCACGAACCTGCTCGCGTTCGCCGCGTCCGGGCTGACGTTCCTCGGGTTCACCGCGCTGATGGTGCTGCCGTGGCTGGTGAGCATCGCCGTCGAGTACCTGGTGCTGCGCTGGTGGTTCCGCGCCGACCTACGCGGACCCGCTCCCCCGCCGGAACCCGACGACCGGCCGGCCCCGCTGTTCGCGCTGGTGGTGATCGGGCTGACGCTGGTGGGGTTCGGGGTGTCGTCGCCGCTGGGCATCATGCCGGTGTGGGTGGCGACCGTCGGCGCCGTCGTGCTGGCCGCCCGCGCGCTGGCGCGCCAGGAGATCACCCCGTTCGGCGTGGTGAAGGCGGCCTCGATCCCGTTCTGCCTGTTCGTGCTGGCGCTGGGCGTCGTCGTCGCGGCGGTGGGGGCGAACGGGCTAACGGCGGCCCTGCGCATCGTCACCCCCGAGGCCCCGACGCTGGTCGGGCTGCTGGCGATGGCCGGCATCGCGGCCGTGCTGGCCAACGTCGTCAACAACCTGCCCGCCACGCTCGTACTGCTCGACGTGCTGGGCCCGCACCCGTCGCCCGGGCTGGTGCTGGCGGTGTTGCTGGGCGTGAACATCGGGCCGAACCTCACCTACCTGGGCAGCCTCGCCACGCTGCTGTGGCGGCAGGTGCTGGGCGCCGAGAAGCAGCCGAGCATCCGGGAGTTCACCAGCCTGGGCCTGCTGACGGTGCCCCCCGCACTGGCGGCGGCGGCGGTGGCGCTGTGGCTGGTGCTGTGATCACCCATCGCGCAACCCCTCGAAGGCGACGAGCTGCATCGGGTTGCGCGGCGGGCGATCAGTCCGACGGGTGGTAGCTCGTGTCGTTCACCAACCGGACGCTGGCGCCGCCGTCCGGGTAGAAGTTGACCTCCGACAGGCTCGCCAGGTCCAGGTGCAGGCGGTAGAGCATCTCCGGGCCGCCCACGAGCGCCTGGCGCAGCACCATCTTGATCGGCGTCACGTGGCTGACCAGCACCACCGTCCCCCCCGGGTGGGACGCGACGATGTCCGCGCGCTCGGCCTCGACGCGCCGCCCGACGGCCGCGAAGCTCTCGCCCCCGGGCGGGGCGGCGTCCTCGGAGCCGAGCCAGGCGGCGTGCAGTTCGGGGTCGCGCTCGCGGGCCTCGGAGAACGTCAGACCCTCCCAGGCGCCGAAGTCGGTCTCGATCAGCCGCTCGCGCACGACGAGCGGGGTGCCCGTCGTCTCGGCGACGGCGGCCGCCGTCTGACGGGCGCGGCGCAGCGGGGAGGACAGGATCGCGGTGATGTCCTTCACCTCGCCCAGCCGCATCGCCGCTGCGGCCGCCTGGCGGTGGCCGAGCGCGGTGAGCTCGGGGTCGCCGTGGCCGGAGTACCGGCGGCCGACCGACAGCTCGGTCTGGCCGTGGCGCAGCAGCAGGATGCGGGTGGGTGCGCCGACCTGCCCGGTCCACGCGGACGACGCCGCGGGGTCCGGGGTGGCCGGAGCAGGGCCGTCAGGGACGCGTTCGGGCCCGATCGCCGTCTCGTTCTCGCTGCTCACAGGCCCGCCTGCGCGTCCATCGCCTGGTTGGCCAGCGCGTCGGCCCGGCTGTTGCGGGCGCGCGGGATCCAGCCGAAGCGCACCGTGCCGATCTCCTCGACGAGGCCGCCCGCCTCCTTGGCCAGCGGCTGCATCGCGGGGTGCTTGATCTTCCAGCGCCCTGACATCTGCTCGACGACGAGCTTGGAGTCCATCCGCACCTCGACGTCGGTGGCCCCCAGCTCGATCGCGGCGCGCAGCCCGGCGATCAGGCCCTGGTACTCGGCGACGTTGTTGGTGGTGACGCCCAGTCCCTCGGCGCGCTCGGCGAGCACCTCCTCGGTGACGGGGTCCAGCACGACGGCGCCGTAGCCGGCGGGGCCGGGGTTGCCCCGCGAGCCCCCGTCCGCCTCGACGATCAGCTTCACAGGCCCGACTCCGGGGTGCGGACCAGGATCACGCCGCACTCCTCGCAGTGCACCACCTCGTCGGCGGGGGCGGCCTTCAGCTCCGACAGTGCGGTGCGGTCCAGCTCGAGACGGCACGCCTGGCAGCGACGCTGCTGCAGCAGGGCCGCACCCACCCCCTGGGACGCGCGCCGCTTGTCGTAGGCGGCGAGCAGCTCGGTGGGCAGGCCCTTCGTGGCCTCCTCGCGGGCCCGGCGTCGGCCGCCCTCACCCGCGTCGATGTCGGCGACGGCGGTGTCGCGGCGCTCGATGATGTCGGCCACCAACTGCTCCGCGGCGTCGACCTCGGTGCGGGAGTGCTCGACGTCCAGGCCGACGGCCTCGCGCTGCTCCATGATCTCGAGCTGCTCGTCCTCCAGCACGCCCTGGCGGCGCTTGAGCGTCTCCAGCTCGTGCTGCAGGTCGGCGGCCTGCTTGGCGGCGATGCCGGAGCCGGCGAGCAGCTGGTTGTCGCGGTCGGTGCGGGCGCGCACACCCTCGACGTCGCGTTCGATGCGGCGGATGTCGCGGTCGAGGTCGCCCGCGGTGGTCTCCACCTCCACGAGCTTGTCCTTGGCGGTGCGCACGGCCGCCTCGGCCGCGACGAGCTCGGCGACCTCGGGCAGGGTGCGGCGGCGGTGGGCGAGCCTCGAGAGCTCGGCGTCGACCTGGGCGAGGTCCAGCAGCCGCCGTTGGACGGCGGGGTCGGCCTTCATTCAGCCATCCTTCAGTTGGGACTGTCTTCCGGTGTCCGGCGCCACCGTCCACGGATCCGTGCGGCGACGCGAAACGCGAACCTCGACGCTACCGCCAAGCGCCGCGCGCACGACGTCGGCCGCCTGCGCGCACCACGGCCACTCCGACGCCCAGTGCGCCACGTCGACGAGCGCGGGGGTCGGACGCCCGGCCAGGGTGCCCGCGAGGAGGTGCTCAGAGGCCGGGTGGTGGCGCAGGTCGGCCGTGACGTAGGCGTCGACGCCGGCCGCGGTCGCCGCCCCCAGCGCCGAATCGCCCGCACCGCCGCACACCGCGACCCGCCCGACGATCCGGTCCGGGTCGCCCGCCGCGCGCACGCCCCACGCCGTGGCGGGGAGCCCGGCGGCGACCCGCTCGGCGAACGCCGACAGCGGCTCGGGCTCCGCGAGCGTCCCGATCCGGCCCAGCCCCCGCGACGACGGCAGCTCGGCCAGCTCCAGCACGTCGAACGCGGGCTCCTCGTACGGGTGCGACGCCCGCAGCGCCGCCACCACCGCGGCCCGCCTCCCGCGCGGCAGCACCATCTCCAGGCGGGTCTCGGCGACGCGCTCCAGCCGCCCGACCTCGCCGATCGCGGGGTGCGCGCCGTCGAGCGGCTTGAACTGGCCGGTGCCCGCCGTCGCGAACGAGCAGTGGCTGTAGTCGCCGATGCTGCCCGCGCCCGCGGCCGAGAGCGCGTCGTGCACGGCGGTGATCGACGGGCCCACCGGGATGAACGTGACGATCTTGTCCAGGGCCTGCTCCGGCACCCCGACCAGCGGCGACTCGACGGTCAGCCCGATCGCGGCCGCGAGGGCGTCGGACACGCCGGGATCGGCGGAGTCGGCGTTGGTGTGGGCGGTGAAGAGCGCCGTGCCGTTGCGGATGAGGCGGTGCACCAGCGCGCCCTTGGGCGTGTCGGCGCCGACGCCGTGCACCCCGCGGAGCAGCAGGGGGTGGTGGGTGACGAGCAGCTGGTCGTCTGCCGCCTCCTCCACGGTCTCGGGCACCGGGTCGACCGCGACCAGCACCGAGGAGACGAGCTCGTCCGGGTCGCCGCAGACGAGGCCGACGGCGTCCCAGTCCGCGGCGAGCGCGGGCGGGTAGGCGGCCTCGAGGGCGGCGATGACGTCGCCGACACGGGCGCTCATGCCGGGCTCCCGACCGCCGTGCGCGCACACGCGGCGTGGAGCCCGGCGACGAGCCGCTCCACCTGCTCACGCGGCCGGACCGCCACGCGGATGTGGTCGGGGCCCAGGCCCGGGAACGTGTCACCGCGGCGCACCGCGATCCCGGACGCCCGGAGCTCGCCTCGCACGCGCTCCCCGTGGCCGTCGGGCAGCCGCAGCAGCAGGTAGGGCGCGCGGCCGGGCAGCACCTCGACGCCAGGCACCGCGGTCAGCGCCGCCTCCTGCTCGGCCCGGGCGACGGCGAGGCGCCGGGCCATCGCCTCGGCCTCCGCGACGGCCGCCGGCTCGCAGCAGGCGATCACGGCCTCGCACGCGAGGGTGGACACCGGCCACGGCGGGCGCGGGGCGGCGAGGCGGGCGAGCAGCCCGGGTTCGCCGAGCGCGTACCCGGCGCGCAGGCCCGCCAGCGCCCAGGTCTTGGTGAGGCTGCGGAACACGAGCACGCCCTGGATCCGTTGCGCGGCCAGGGATTCGCCCTCACCCGGGATCGCGTCGGCGAACGCCTCGTCGACGAGCAGCACCCGGCCCGGCGCGGCCAGCGCGGCCACGTCGGCGGCCGGGTGCAGCACGCCCGTCGGGTTGGTGGGGTTGCCGACCACGACGAGGTCCGCCTCGGCGGGGACGTCGGCGGGGTGCAGGCGATGGCCGTCCGCGACGCTCGTGAGCACCCGCGTCACGGGCACGCCGGCGTCGCGCAGGGCGGCCTCCGGCTCGGTGAACCCGGGGTGCAGCACCGCGGCGAGGCGCGGGCGCAGGGCCGGGAGCAGCGCGAAGCCCTCCGCGCTGCCGGCGAGGAGCAGCACCTCGTCGGGCCGGCGCCCGTGCCGCGCGGCGACGACCTCGCGGGCGCGGGCGTCGTGCGCGGCCGAGGGGTAGCGGCCGAGGTCGTCCAGGGCGGCGACGAGGCGGTCGCGCAGCCAGCCGGGCGGGCCCGAGCCCTGGACGTTCACCGCGAAGTCGAGCAGCCCGGGCTCGGCGTCGACGTCGCCGTGGTGACGCAGCGGCGCGACGTCGTCGGGAGCTCCCGGATGACGGTGATCCATGTAGGCACCCTACGGCGACGGGCCGGCCGGACCACCGGCTCCCGCGTGTGGGAACGGCAGGTGACACGGGACACGGTCGTCGCCGCGGTCGCCACCCGGAAGTGGGCGCCGGTCCTTTGCGTGGCCGAACGGTCGGCAAGACTGCACCGGTGAGCCTTCACGTCACCTTCGTCTGTACCGGCAACATCTGCCGCTCCCCCATCGCCGAGAAGGTCTTCGCCACCGAGCTGGAACGCGCCGGGCTCGCCGACGGCGTGCAGGTCACCAGCGCCGGCACCGGCGGCTGGCACGTCGGCGCGGCCGCCGACGACCGCGCCGCCGCCGTGCTGCGCGCCGAGGGCTACCCCGCCGAGCACGTCGCCCGCCAGATCGACGCCGAGCAGCTCTCCGCCGACCTCATCGTGGCGCTCGACAACACCCATCGCCGCGCCGTCCAGTCGAAGGTGCCCGAGCCCGACCGCGTCCGGCTGCTGCGCTCCTTCGACCCCGCCTCGCCCGCCGGGGCGGACGTCCCCGACCCGTACTACGGCGACGACGAGGGCTTCGTCGAGGTGCTGGCGCAGGTGAAGGCGGCCGTGCCCGGCATGATCGACTGGGTGCGTATGCACAAGTGACGGTCCTCGGCGAGCAGGTCGTCCGGAGCGTCCCCCTCGGCAGCGGCGTCGAGCGGGTGGAGCTCGCGGACGGGCGCACCGTGGTCGTCAAGGCGGGCGACGACGCGGCGGAGGCAGCCGGGCTGCGGTGGCTCGCCGTGCCGGACGGGCCGCCCGTTCCCGCGGTGCTGGACGTCGGCCCCGGGCGGCTCGTCACCACGTACGTGGCCGCCGGCACACCGGGCCGCGACGCCGCGGCGACACT
>NZ_JAOPWR010000289.1 GCF_025965585.1 Pseudonocardia sp. | reverse complement strand
TCGCTGCGCAGCGAGCGGATACCGGAATTGAGCACCGCCAGCAGGGGCACGGCCAGCAGCGCGCCGGCGATCCCGCCGACGAGCAGCCCGGTGGCGATCGCGAGGACCACGGCCAGTGGGTGCAGCTTCACCGCGCGGCCCAGCAGCAGCGGCTGGAGGACGTGGCTCTCCAGCTGCATGATCGCGATGATGATCGCCAGGACGATGAGGGCGGTGATCGGTCCGCGGGCGACCAGCGCGACAAGCACCGCGGCACCGCCGGCGACGACCGCCCCGATGATCGGGATGAACGCGCCCAGAAACACCAGCGCTGCCAACGGCACGGCCAGCGGCACGCCGAGCACTCCCAACCCGATACCGATCGCGACCCCGTCCACGACCGCGACGGCGGCGGTCGCGCGGACGTAGCTCACCAATGCTGCGATCCCGCGGCGCCCGGCGACATCGACTCGTGTCCGAACCTGCTCGGGTACCACCCCGAGCAGGAACTGCCAGATCCCCAGGCCGCCCTGCAGGAAGAAGATCAGGGTGAACACCACCAGCAGGATCTCGGTGAGCAGCTCGCCGAGGGTGGCCGCGGTGCTCAGAGCGCCTGTGGTGATGGCCGCCTGGTTCGCGCTCAACGTGGCCAGAGCTTGCTGTTGCGCCCCGGACAGCTGCGCCGCGCTGAGCTTGAGGGGCCCGGTGGTCAACCAACCCACGATCGAATCGACGCTCGCGCTGAGCTGGGTACCGAGCTCGGGCACACCGGCGACGAAGGTGGTGACCACGAAGCTCAGCACCCCCCCGAGCAGGGCCAGCCCGCCGATCATCACCAGCGCGGTGGCGACACCGCGGGGCACTGCGCGGGTGTGCAGCCAGCCGACCGCAGGGGACAACAGCGCGGCGAGCAGCAGCGCGATCGCCACCGGCACCACCACCGCGGCGAGGTAGGCCACCACCTGCCCGATGACGTAGAGCGCCGCGGCCACCACCAACAGCCGCCACCCCAGCGCGGCGCTGACGCGCAACACCCGGGGGACCTCGCCCGTACCTTCGGCTGGTGGTCTGACGGGTGACGGTCCGACGCTCGATGGCCCGACCTGGGACCGGTGATGGCGCCCCGACAAAGTTGAGCGCACACCCGAAGATGCGCTCGGGGCCGGGATTGGGGCGGGGATGGGCGGAGTGGGTCGTTCAGCGCTCACCGTCGCGGCTCCCTGGTCGGTACGACTGTGCTATCCGCCGGTGATCGGCGCTACCCCTTGATCGCCTCGACGCCGTCATCGCGCGGACGACTCCGGTGCAGCGTCTCGATGGCAAACAGGTGGGTCTGACTCTCGCACGGCTGATCAAGGACGTAGAGACTTGTGGATTGCTACCCCGATCAACACTCCGCACACGGCGCCTGCAGTGACGTCGGTCGGCCAATGGGCCCGGGTGCGGATCCGACTGTAGGCCACGCCGAGGGCGAGGGGTGTCATTGCCGTACCCCATCGGCGGTGGCGCGCGATGACGGCGGTCGTGAAGGCGGCGGCGACCGCGGTGTGAGCCGATGGAAAGGACGACGACGTCGGCTTGTGCACGAGCGCCTGATAGGCCGGTAGTTCTGCGGCGGGGGGCCGTCGCCGGCGCACCAGGCGCCCGATCACATGGGCCGTCGCCGTGGCCAGCACGACCGCCACGGCACCGTCCCGTGCCGCAAGACGCGGCGGGCCGGGTCGGCGGGCCATCACAGCGGCGATCGCGAGCCACAACGCTCCGCCTCCGGTGACGGCGCTCAGCGTCGTGACCACCCACGACGGACGATCGGGGGAGAGCAGGGAGCTGTGCTCCACCGCGGCCGACTCGCGGTTGGTCACTTGCTCAGCGAAGGGCGGTGGCATGAAGTACTCCCGTCGAGTGGCCGGCACGATCAACCACGATCAGCACTGAGCCTGCGCGCGGACCTGCTTCGGCGATGGATGGTCGTCCGACGCCGACCGCGGTCGAGCCGCCACAGCCGCCGTCGCTGGGTGATCCGAGCCACCGCCTAGGCCGGTTACCGCGTCGTGCTGCGGCTCTGCGTCCTCTTCTACGGGTTCACTCGTGGCCCGTCGCGTTCAGACACGCGCTCCGCGACCGCGGACGAAGTGGACGATCGCCACGATGACGGCGATCACGATGAGGACGTGGATGAACGCGCCAACGTGCAGGACGAGGAAGCCGAGCAGCCAGAGAACCAGCAACACAGCGGCGATGGCGAGCAACATGTTCGTCTCCATTCACGGTGAGGTCGTGCTGAGGAAAATGTTCCCGTGCTGCTAGATCCTCAAACCAAGCGCTGTCTTGACCGAATGATGGGATTCTCATTGCCGGAACATCGCCGGCGTGCCTCGGCAACGACCAGTCCGACCACCGCGATCGGGACGATCGCCGAGATGGGTCGTCGACCTTCGCCGTCGACCGCGCCCTGGCCGAGAGCGTCGACACCCGGCTCCACTTCGTGGCCGGCCCGGGCGCGCGTTCAGGTACGGCCCCTCCCGCTATGACCACGACTGCCCCGTGTCGTTGATCTCGGGTACAGAGCCTTCTGGAACTCGATCGCGCCACGGCCATCGGTGACCTGGGAG
>NZ_JAOPWR010000277.1 GCF_025965585.1 Pseudonocardia sp. | reverse complement strand
CGACGGACGGGGCCGGACGGCCACCTCGACG
The DNA here is from genome assembly GCF_025965585.1 of Pseudonocardia sp. GTDB lineage: Bacteria > Actinomycetota > Actinomycetes > Mycobacteriales > Pseudonocardiaceae > Pseudonocardia. The sequence goes on along the minus strand of NZ_JAOPWR010000277.1, from coordinate 14,010 downwards.
GGCCGCGAGGAGCACGGTGCCGCCGTAGAGCGGGAAGGACCAGGCGTCGGTGACGATCAGGCCGCGGGTCGCGAGCATCCCCTGCAGCGCGGGCGTCGAGTAGTAGGCGTAGTGCCCCAGCCGGATCGCGTTCCACTGGGCCTCACGCAGGATCGCGCCGAGGGTGTGGAACTGGAACAGCAGCACACCGTCGGGAAGCAGCATGTCGAGCAGCGCGTCGAGCGCGGCGCCCTGGTCGATGGCGTGCATCATCCCGAACGAGCCGTCGACGACCACGTCCGCCCGCGTGCGGTCACCTGCCGGCCGCAGCCCGAGCTCCTCCAACTCGCTCTGCCACGAGCCGCCGTGCGGCGTCGCACCCTCGGCCACGGTCGCCCCGGCGGGCAGCAGGCCCGCCGCGTGCGCGGCGAGCACCGCATCGTGGCGCTGCTCGGCCAGTGCGGTCGGTTCACGCCCTTCGGGCTGGTCCGGAAGCTCGGCGTCGTCGGGCAGCTGAGCGAGCCCGCAGGAGCCGCACAACCACAGACGGAGAGGGAACAAGGGGTCCGTGGCCGTGTCCGACATCGGCGGGAAGTACTCGCAGGCAGGCTGCTCCCCGAGATCGAGTACGACCTCCCCGTCCTGCTGCCCGCAGAATCGGCAGCTGAACGTTTCCATCAGGCTCTCCGTGTTCCGCCGAACAACCGGCATCCGGGCGCGAGTGGCACGGTTCCGCCGTCAACCGGTGAGGATGTCGGAGGTCACTCGGCTGCTGACGACGCGCATGGTCCCGTCCAGTTCGCCCGCCCGTTGACGAGCGCTCAGGACGGCGAGCCGGGTGAAGCGGTTGTCGAAGGCGTCCTGCGTCAGCCCCCGTGCGCGGTACTCGTCCGCGAGCTGCTGGGCACCGGCAGGGATGGTCCAGGTCGCTTCGAAGCCGAGTTCGTTGCGCGCACGCGAGAAGTCGACGCGGTACGAGCGGGGATCGTTGCCCGCTTCACCGGTGACCAACAGCTCGGAACCGGGCACCGCCTCGACGACAGCCTCTGCGATCTCGGCGACGGTCCTGTTGTTCGTCTCCGTACCGACGTTGAAGGCTCGCGCCCGCACGACGTCATCGGGGGCGGCGAGCGCAGCGACGACCGCGCCCGCGATGTCGTCGGCATGGGCGAGAGGCCGCCACGGTGTGCCGTCGGAGAGGACCTTGACGATGCCGGAGAGGACGGCGTGCCCGACGAGGTTGTTGAGCACGATGTCGGCCCGCAGCCGAGGGGAGAACCCGAACGCCGTGGCGTTGCGCAACGACACGGGCACGAAGTCGCTGTCGGCCAGATCCACCAGGTCGTCCTCGACGCGCACCTTGGAGATGGCGTAGGGCGTGACCGGCTTGAGCGGAGCGTCCTCGTCGACGAGGTGATCACCGGACTGGGCGCCGTACACCGAGCACGTCGAGGCGTAGGCGAAACGCCGGACACCGGCGTCCCGGGCGAGCCGGGCGAGCCGGGTGGACGCGTGGTGGTTGATGTCGAAGGTGATCTCCGGGGCGAGGGAACCGAGGGGGTCGTTCGACAACGCCGCCATGTGGACGACGGCATCGAACCCCCGCAGCTGCTCGACGGTGACGTCGCGCAGGTCGGTGGACAGGCCCGGGACGTCGGGCACGTCGAGTCGGCCCAGTACCGCGGAGGCGAAGAGCCCGCTGTCGAGCCCTGTGACCTCGTGACCGGCTGCCGCCAGGATCGGAGCCATGACGGTGCCCAGGTAGCCCTGATGGCCGGTCAGGAGAACGCGCACGAGATGGGTCCTTCCGCGGTGGTTACGCCTACGTGCTCGGGCGAAGGACGGTCGCTGTTACCCCATCGGGTCCAGCCCCAGGAGCGGCGCGACACCGAGGACCAGCTTGGAGACGTTGAACGCCTCTGCGTACCGGGCGTGGCACTGGACGCCCCGGACCCGGGCGAGCCCGCTGAACGCCTCCTCGTCGAACCAGGTGCGGTCGCGCTGGGACCCGTAGTGCTCGTGCAGTTTGACGATCTTCTCCCGCAGCACCGGCTCGGAGAGCGGCAGGTAGGCGGTCGGCTGGGCCAGGTCGCCCTCCCACTTGAGGATCTCGTAGCCCAGCGTCAGATGGTCGCGGAACGCGGTGGGGACGAGACGGGCCAGCGTGCGGTGGTCCTGATGGGCGTCGTGGGGCGACGGGGCGAAGATCAGATCGGGCTCGCCGAGATCCCGCATCTCCTCCAGCGCGTGCTTGGCGCGCTCCCAGCGCGTCGGAACCCGGCCGTCGGGAAGGTCGAGTACGGCGATCTCGAGTTTCGCTCCGGGGCAGAAGGCGGCGAGCGCAGCGCGTTCCTCCTCCTCCCGCAGCGACCCCCCACCGGTGAGGATCAGCACCGACACGATCACACCGGGATGGGCCCGGCACAGCTCGAGAAGAGCACCACCCGCCCCGATCGCGATGTCGTCGCAGTGGGCGCCCAGAAGCAGCATCCGGTCGAGACGCTCAGGCAGCAGGTTGAGCAAAGCTCAGACGATCTCGAGGGCCGGGATGGGGAAGACCAGCCGGCCACCCCACTCACGGACGTAGGCGAGCTGTTCGATCAGCTCGCTGCGCAGATTCCACGGCAGCACGAGCACGTAGTCGGGTTCGTCGAGTGCTATCTGCTCGGGCGCCAGCACCGGGATGCGTGTTCCCGGGGTGAACCGGCCGTGCTTGTAGGGGTTGCGGTCCACCGTGTACCGCAGCAGGTCCGGGCGGATCCCGCAGTAGTTCAGCAACGTGTTGCCCTTGCCGGGCGCCCCGTAGCCGACCACCGTCCTTCCCGCGCGTCGCGCGTTGATCAGGAAGGTCATCAGGTCGTCGCGGACCTTGGACACCGCCCGTGCGAACCCGTCGTGTCCCTCCGCCGAGTGCAGGCCCGCGGCCTCCTCCGCGGCGAGCACGTCACGTACCGCCCGGGACGGCTCGCCGGCGATCTCCGACGGCCGCGCCCACATGCGGATCGACCCGCCGTGGGTGTCGAGGACCTCCACGTCCACCAGGGTCAGGCCGCCTGACGCCAACGCCCGCTGCCCGGTCAGGAGCGTGTAGTACTGGAAGTGCTCGTGGTAGACCGTGTCGAACTGGGTGCGCTCGACCAGGGTCAGCAGGTGCTGCACCTCGATCGACACCCACCCGTTGTCGGCCACGAGTGTGCGCAGGCCCTGGGTGAAGCCCACGACGTCCGGGATGTGCGCGTAGACGTTGTTGAGGCACACGAGGTCGGCCCCGCCGTGCGAAGCCCGCACCGCGGTGGCGCTCTCCGGGGTGAGGAACGCCGTGAGCGTCGGCACGCCCTTCTCACGGGCGGCCTCCCCCACGTTGACGGACGGCTCGATCCCGAGACAGCGGATCCAGCGCTGCACGACGTGCTGGAGCAGGTAGCCGTCGTTGCTGGCCACCTCGACGACGAAGGAATCCTGGCCCAGCCCCAAGCGCTCCACAGCACTGTCGACGAACCGCTTCGCGTGATCGACCCATGACGTGGAGTAGGACGAGAAGTAGGCGTACTCGGTGAACGTCTCCTCCGGTGTGATCATCGGAGGGAGCTGCGCGAGCAGACACCGGTCACAGACCCGCACGTGCAGCGGATACGTGACCTCCGGACGTTCCGCGGCTTCTGCCGTCAGAAAGAGCTCGCACGGCGGGGTCGCGCCCAGGTCGAGAAAGCTGCGCATCTCGGGCGAGCCGCAGAGCCGGCATGCGGTGGACGGGACCACGGTGTGAACGTTGTCCGCCAGGACCTCGTTGTCTGTCAGCACGGGCGGCGGCCTCCGGGATGCTCGGCGTCGGTTGGCAGGGCTGACACGATGACCGGTTCCAGCAGGTCAGGGTGGCCCGTTACCGGGGAGTTCTCGTTCGTCCGACGACGTTCGTTACCCGTGGCCGACGAGCGTCGCGACGCACGGAATAACGTTTCTCCGCGGTCGGCCGACTCCCCGTCCATGGAGGCACGCGAGATGTCGCTGGCTGGGGTACTTCTGTTCGTGCCGACGCCGCACCACGACGACCGGGGCTTCTTCACGCGAACGTTCGACAGCGCCGTCGCGCGGGCACACGGGCTCCGCCCCGAAGAGTTCGTGCAGGACAGCCAGTCGCGGTCGCGCCGGGGCACGATCCGGGGCCTGCACGGCCGGGGCGGGCGGGGCGAGTCGAAACTGGTGCGGTGCGCGCGGGGGGCGGTGCTGGACGTGCTGGTGGACGCCCGGCCCTCGTCGCCGACGTTCGGGCAGCAGATGAGCGTGACACTGGACGACACCACATTCGTGCATCTCTACGTGCCGCCGGGCATCCTGCACGGCTTCCAGGCACTCAGCGAGCAGGCCGACATCTGCTACCGCATCGACCGCGAACACTCGCCCGGCGAGGACCTCTCGGTGCGCTACGACGACCCGGAGCTGGACATCCGCTGGCCGCTGCCGGTGTCGGTGATCAGCGCGAAGGACAGGGCGGCAGGGTCGTGGGCGGCCCTGGTGGAGCTGCTCGGCGCGGTGCGAGCCGGCTGACCCGCGGACAGGGCAGCGCACCCCGGTCAGGCCGGTCTCCTCGATCACTCGGCCGCCCCACGCCTGCGCTGCTCGACGCGTGTCCCCTCGCAGCGCCCCACCGCGGCCATCGCTCCCCCAGCTGTTCAACGTCGTCGCCGGCTCGATGTCGCTCGTCGGCCCCCGGCCCGCGCTGCCCCGCGAAGTGGCCGTTTATGACACCGCCACGGCCCGGCGTCTCGCCGTCAAGCCCGGCATGACCGGCCTCTGGCAGGTCAGTGGCCGCAGCGACCTCACCTGGGACGAGTACGTCCGTCTCGACCTGCACTACATCGAGGCCTGGCCCCCCGCGCTCGACGTCACGATCCTCGCCCGCACCGCCCGCGCCGTCCTCAGCGGCGGCGGCGCGTACTGACCTCGACCGTGCCGGATCTGCGCCGGCTGTACCGATCGCATCGTGTAACAACGTTGTATCGGGATGCGAATCTGAAGTTCGAAAGCTCCCCCGCCTCGTCGGCCTGTTTCCCGACGAGCGCACACGCGACGAGTCGTCTCGCGATTCGCGTGTGCCGTGTCTAGGAGGTCGCTCGATCGTGAAGCACGCGCCAGCGCGGGTCCCTGACCAACGGGGCCGGCACGCCGCGGTGGACGACGCGACCACCGCCTTCGCCCCGTTACGCCTTCCGGCGCAGCGAACGTCGTCCACCGAGGCGACGCAGCGGCTCGGTCGGCATGCGGTCGACGGCCACACCACGGTGTTGCCGGCGACGCGTCGCACCGTGCCCTCGCCTCGCCCCCGACCGGTACCGCCGGCAGCGCCGCCCGTGCAGGACGAGCCGACGACCGTACTGCCCGTGAGGGACGAGCCGACGACTGCGCTGCCGGCGGTGCTCCGCCGCACCGTCATCAGGCAGGCGCCGGCTTCCCCGCCGCGGCACCGGGTGGCATACCCGCACCGTGCTGAGGCTCTGCCGATGATGGTGCGGCCCGCCGCCCCGGCCGAGGCACCGACGGTGGTCACCGCAGGCGGCATCGGCGTCGCAGCGGTGTCACTGCGCACCTCCCGGGTCGTCGCGCTGGTCCCCGCCCACGACGAGCAGGACGGCATCGTGCAGACCGTGCGGTCGCTGCAGGGCCAGACCCGACGACCGGACCGGATCATCGTGGTCGCCGACAACTGCACGGATGCCACGGCGGCGTTGGCCCGGTCGGCGGGCGCCGAGGTCGTGGAGACCGTCGGCAACAAGCACAAGAAGGCCGGTGCGCTGAACTTCGCGCTCCGGTCGGTACTGCCCGGCCTGCAGCGCGGCGACGTCGTGTTGTCCATGGACGCCGACAGCCAGCTGATGCCTGACTTCATCGACACGGGACTGCGCTACCTGGCGTTCTCGCCCCGGCGGGGTGCGGTCAGCGGCTCCTACCGGGCCCGGGACGACGCCAGCGTCATCGGTCTGCTGCAGCGGGTCGAGTACGCGCAGGGCCTGCACACCGTCCACAGCCACGGCGGCCGGATCCACGTGCTGTCCGGGGCGGCGTGCATGTTCACGGTGGAGGCGCTGCTGGCGGTCGCCGAGCTGCGGGGGTCACCGGCCCTGCCCGGGCCGCGCGGGTGGATCTACCACCAGGAGTCGCTCACCGAGGACTACGAGCTGACGGTCGCCCTCAAACGCATCGGCTACGAGCCGCTCAACGCCCGCGACTGCACCGTCGTCACCGACGTGATGACCACCTGGGGGGCGTGGATCACGCAGCGGCTGCGCTGGCAGCGCGGCACGCTGGACACCCTGTCTATGTACGGCTGGGTTCAGCACACGCGCAAGGCGTGGGCCATCCAGGTCTGGACCTACCTCCGCTCGGTCATCCCCCTGGTGATGGTGCTGTTCTGGGCCTACGCACTTACGTTCGAGTCCGTCGCCTTCCAGCTGACGTGGCTGGCGCTCCTCCCGGTCTTCGTGCTCGACCAGGTGGTATCGACCTGGAAGGCGGGCGGGCGGGCCCGGCTGTTCGCGGCGTTGCTGCTGCCGCTGTGGATCTACGACTCGGTCCAGCTCTGGGTGTACTGGCGGGCCCTCGTGCGGCACCTGCGGAGCACCGAATCCATCTGGATCGTGTGAGGGGACACCCATGACCGGTGCTGACGACAGTGGGTCCTTCCCCGGGCAGCTGCTGCAGATGGTGCACGACGGGTTCATGGCGACCTCGTGGGTCTTCACCGCGTTGACGCTGGCCATCGTCGGTCTGTCGCTGTACCGGCTGATCCCGAAGCGACCTGCCAACCCGATCGTGTCCCGCGAACGTCCTGATCACGGCAGGCGGCGATGAGCCAGGGCACCGGCGTCGTCGGTACGCGGTCGGCGCGACCCACCGGTTACGTGCGACCGACGTGGCAGGAGGCCGTCGGGGAGTACCTCCCCCCGCGGTGGCGGGGCGTCCGGTCCAGGGTCTGGATCGGCCGGCTGCCGATGGTCGCGGTCGTCGTCGTCACCGTCGCGATGTCGGCCCGACTGAGCAACACGGCCTTCATCGACGAGGCCCACACCATCGCCGTCGGTCGGGATCTCCTGCTGCAGTGGTTCGCAGGCGGGCCCGCGGTCAACAGCGGACCCGCTCCGTCCGGTGTCCCCGGGCTCTACCCGGTCGGCGCCGCCGCCCTGGACGCGGTCGGTGGGCTGCGCCTCGCGCGGCTGTTCAGCCTGGTGTGCGTCGTCGTCGCCGTGGTCGCGCTCGGGTCGGCCGCGGCCCGGGCCACCGCCTCGAACCGCATCGGCCTGCTGACCGCGTACGCGTTCGCCCTCACCGCCCCGGTGGTGTTCGTCGGATCGCTCGCCACCCCCGACGCCGCCTGCCTCGCACTGCTGGCCGTCGCGGTGCGAACGGGGGTCGCCAACCGGTCCTCGGTATCCGCGGCGATCACCGGCGCGCTCGTCGCACTGGCCGCGGCGGTCGGCTACGTCGCCGTGCTGTTCGCGCCCGCCGTGCTGCTGACGACGCTACTGGTGCCGCCGGGCGAAGTACCGGTCCGACGTCGGCCGGCGATCGCTCTCGCCGTGGCCGCGGGCCTGCTCGGCGGGCTCTACCTCGCGGCCGGCAGCCAGATCCGCGTCGGGATCGCGACCGCCGCCGCATCGCTGGTCACGCCGGTCGCGGGACAGAGCAGCGGGACCCTGGGGGCGGAAGCGGCACTGGACATGGGGTTGCTCCTCGTGCTGGCCGTCGCGGGTGCGGTCCAGGCCGTGCGGACCGGCACGGTCGGTCGGGCGGCCGCCGCGTGCGGGCTCCTCATCGGCGGCGTGGCGGTACCGGTGGTCCAGCTGACGACCGGCGGCGCCACCTCCTTCAACCAGCACAACGCCTATGCGGCGCTGCTCCTGGCTCCCCTGGCGGGGTACGCGCTCACCGTCCTGTCCCGGCAGCTGTTCCGGGCGGCACCGGTCGTCGTGATCCTGGTGCTCGCGCTGCTTCCCGAGTTCTCCCGGTCGGATGCGCTGTTCCACCAGTGGTCCGATGTCACCGTCGTGATGTCCGACATCCAGGCACACCCACAACCGGGCGTCTACCTGTCGGTCGCCTCCGACGTGTTCGCCTACCACTCGCGCGACACCGTCACGGGCGTGCGGTGGGAGGCGACGAGCACGCTGTACGCGCAGGGCACCGCAGCGGTCCGTGCGGCCGTCGCCGAGCGCCGCCACCAGGTCATCGTGTTGCGGTCGGTCAGCACCGCGAGCCCGGGCCAGGACGTCCTGCTCGCCGCACTCGCCCTCAGCGCCGACTACGAGAAGGACCCGCTGGTGCAGCCCACCGGACCGGCACGCGACCAGTGGCTCGTCTACCGGCTCGTCAACACGCTCCCCTAGAACCGGACGGCATGAACAACCACAGCACGCCCCCGATCTCACGGCGCCACCTCCTCGGCATCGTCGGACTCGGGATGGTGGCGACCTCGTGCGGCGCACCCCAGACGGTCGGCCCGTCGCTGCTGGACCTGCCGTCGACGCCCACCGTCTCGCCCACGTCGGCCCGTCGCACCGCGGCCACGACGACCACGTCGCCCACCACCGCCGCCGTCACCCCCGCGGTCGACGAGCAGGCCCAGCACATCGGCGTGAGCCGGATTCAGGCAGCACGCGGGCGGGGGCTGCCCCGGAAGGTGGTCGGCGGCTATTGGCCGCTGTCGCAACCGGACGCGATCCGGCTGCGGGACCTGCCGGCAGGGTTCAACCTGGTCTACCTGTTCGCCGGTGTCCCGCGAGGGGCCCCGGGAGAGGTGGTGCTCGATCCGGCTGGGAACGGGCGTGGAGCACAACAGAACCTCGTCGCCGACATCGCCGCCGCCCGCTCGACCCAGGGGCGCAGCATCGTGTTGTCCGTGGGCGGCGCCGGCGGTGGCATCGTGTTCGACTCCCGCGCCACCTCAAGCCGGTTCGTCACCAGCGTGCGCGGCATCGTCGACGGCCTCGGCGGGATCGACGGCGTCGATCTCAACACCTTCGAGGCCGACGCGACGCCGAACCTCACGGAGTATTCCTGGATCAGCAGCCAGCTGAAGTCGGCTTACGGCCAGAGCTTCGCCATCACCGCCCCGCCCGCCCCGTGGAAGCTCACCGACCGCGCGTTCTGCAAGGCGATGGTGACCGCCGGCCTCCTGGATCTCTGCGGTCCCCAGTACTACGACGGCGCCGGGCTGGCCACCCCCGACTACATCACCGGTGACATCGGCCAGTGGGTGGACCTGGTGGGCGCCGACAAGCTGTGCATCGGGTTCGGCGTCAACAACCCCGGCGACTACATGACCACCGACCAGTGCGTCAGCACCTGGAACACCGTCCGGTCGGCGCATCCCGACATTCGTGGCGCGTTCGTCTGGAACGTCGCCACCGACGAGTCGAACCGCTGGGGATTCGTCAACCGCGTCGGCTCCCTCGTTGCCGGCTGACCAGAGAGGTCCTCATGCCCGCAAACCCGCAGAACCGGGGCTCGGACCGCCGGCCGTGGGCGTGGCTCGCGTTCGTCGCGGCCGTGGCGACCGTCGTACTCGCGGCCGTGCTGAACTGGCCGGGCGGCAGCGCCGGCCCCGGCACCCCCGGACCCGCCCGTCCGGCTGCCGTGACAAGTGACGCCGCAGCTCGGCCGCAGGACAACGACTGCTCCGGCGGCCGGGTCTTTCTGACCTTCGACGACGGCCCTGGGCCCGGCACCTCGCTCCTGCTCAATCACCTCGCAGCGCTCAACCTGCGCGCCACGTTCTTCGTCATCGGCGACCACATCGCGGGCAACGAGGACCTCATCAGACGCGAGGTGGCTGAGGGGCACAGCGTCCAGAACCACTCCTATCACCACTTCAACCTCGTGACCGGGGTGGACCTCACCGGTACGCGACGTTCTCCCTGGGGGCCCTCGGAGATCGACACCGAGCTGCTCAGGACCACTCGGACGATCATGGCGGCCGGGGCACCACGACCTGTCGAGTACCGGCCTCCGTACGGCTCGGTGAACGCGGTGGTCGACCAGGCCGCCCAGCGACAGGGACTGCGCCTGGTGATGCCGTGGTCGGACGACGAGTCCGGCAACATCATCGACAGCAAGGACACCGAGACCGGTGTGACACCCACCGACGTGGTGCAGAACGTCAGCCCCGGAATCCGCCCCGACGCGATCGTCGCGATGCACGACGGGGAGATCGCCTCGGCCGACCTGATCGTTCAGGCCCTGCCCGCGATCGTCGACCTCATGAACGCCAAGCACCTCTGTTCGTCGGTCGACATCCGCCCCGACGCAACCGGGGGCGTGCTCGCCGGCCCGGGTTCACAACGCTCGAGCAACTCCTGACCAGGCCGCTCATCCTCCGGTCGTGAGGGTGTACGCCGCGGCGACATCGGCCGCCGACGCCACGTCGAGGTGGGCCGCCGTCCAGCGGCTCTCGGTGTGCCGATGCGCGTCGTGCCGGGCGCGCACCCGGCGGGCCGCGCCGAGGGGGGCGCAGGTGCTGGGACGGACTGCCCCGCCCGGAGGTGTCGGCGCCCCACAGCCCGTTCGCCTCGCCGGCCACCGCGTCGAGGATCTCGGGCTCCACCGCACGCACCACCCGCGCCCCGCGGAGATCTCGACCTCGAGACCCGGGACGATCATGTGGGCGAACGTCGCGTCCTGATCGACGGGTGATGTCCCGGTGCCGATCTGCGCGGCCAGATCGAAGCAGGCGAACCCGTAGACCGGTGCATCCTCGACGCCGACGTGCTCGATCGCCGCAGAGATCGCCGCCCACGGGGTGCCGGTCCAGCTCCGCTCGAGGCACGACCCGCCGGCGGCGCGGGTGGACCGCGCCTGCCGGCCGTCGTGGACGACCTCACCCAGGGCGCGCCCGGCGAGATGGTATCCACCGCCCCGTTCGTACATCACGTGGCGACCGAACAGACCCGACGAGATCAACCTGCGCACCGCACGCGCGGGATCTATTCCGAGATCGCGCGTGGCGACATGCTAAGTGCCGATCAAGAAACCTCCGGGGAGCGGATAATCACATCAATATCCACACTCGAGCGGCCCGCCGCTGCGCAAACTCCGATGATGGGAGGCGAGTGTTCCAGCACCGACACGTACCCTTCGATTCGGGTGCGGACATTGTTACGGGGGCGACCGGAACTGTTGCGGCGTGACCGAAGACCTCGATACCCGCCCTCGATGTCGCAATTCAGGCAGTTGGGGCAGTACCTTCCGTGGCGCGCTGAGCTGCGAAGACAACTCCCGAAAATGATGATCGCGTGGTGATCGACATCCATAGTGCGACCGATGTTCCTGATCGCCCGACTCCGGCCACCCGAATGCGCTACGTCAGTGACTGAACGCGGTGATCGGCAACACGAGCTAACCGCCGGCCAGCGCCAACGCGTATTCGGGCCACCATTGTCCCGCCGCCGGCTCACCGGGACGACACGAACCGTCCGACTCCCCCACCCGCTTCACCCACAGATACGCGTCCACCAGCGGTTCCCCCGTCGCCTGGGTCGCCGCCTGGCCCAGCTTCCGGCCCGGGGGGTTGCAGAAGGCCGGGCCGCCGTTCACCGTGTCCCCGTCCGGCCTGCCGTTGCCGTTTCGGCTGGTGTCCACCACGAAGTGCGCACCCCCGAGCGCCGCGGACACGGCCTTCCCGTACGCCACCACGTCGGGCGTCGGCCAGAAGTTCGCCACGTTCAGCGAGAAGCCCGCCGCCCTGTCCACCCCGCTGCGGCGCAGGGCGTCGGCGATCTGGCCGGGGTCGGTGACGAAGCCGGGGTTACCCGCGTCCAGGTAGACCTTCGCGCCCGCGCCGTCGAGCACACCGATCGCGTCGGCCAGCAGAGCCGAACGCTCACCGGCATCCACCGGATGCGCACAGCCCGTGATCTCGTGCGGCACCGCGTCCGGCTCCAGCACGACGAGGGCGGGGCCGCCGCCCAGTGCGCCCGCCACCTCGCGGATCCAGGCGCGGTAGTCGTCGGACGAGGTCGCGCCGCCACCGGAGAAGCTGCCGCAGTCGCGGAACGGCACGTGGTAGGCCACGAAGAACGGCGTCTTGCCGGCGACGCGGGCCCGCTTCACCTCGTCGGCCACGACGGGGGCCTGCTGGCCGGTGGGCGAGGTGAGCCACTGCGCGATGGGCTGGGCGGCGATCACGCGCATCGCGTCGGCGTCGGCGGTGCGCCCGGCCGCCTTCCACGCGACGGCCTGCGTCGCAGCCGGAGAGGTGGGGTCGACGAACAGGTCGGTCTGCGACAGGACCGTCGTGGGCGCCGCGCAGCCGGCGAGCAGCACCAGCGCGAGGAGGGCGACCAGGAGGCGGGACACGCCGTCGAGTCTCTCAGCAGGCCCCGCCCACCGGCCCTAGCGGCAAGGCCACAAAACCCTGCGACTCAGAGCGTCCAGCACATAAGGGGTTACGGCTCCGGCGTGACTCAGCATGATCACGGTCCGCGCAATCCCACGCAGGCCCCAACCTGTGCGCTGTTGCACCGGCGCCGATCACTCGGCCTGTGGAGCTCGGTGGTCACTGCCGACGCAACGTCAGCGATGCCCCGACCCGCGTGACGTTGCACCCGTCGCTCCGCGTGATCGTCACGCAGCTCGGACTGCTGGATCGCCTCGGCTACGGCCGAAGTGTGCCGCGCCGCCTACTTCGGCACCAGCGCCAGGGCGTAGTCCGCCCACCACTGCCCGGCCTCGGGCTCACCGGGCGGCAGACGCCGTCGGACTCGCCCACCCGCTTGATCCACAGGTACGCGTCCACGGATGCCTCGCCCGTCTTTGTCGTGGGCACCACGCCGAGGGCGCGGCCGGGGGGATTACAGAACGACGGGGCGCCGTTGACGGTGTCGCCGTCGGGGCGGCCGTAGCCGTTGCGGCTGGTGTCCACCACGAACGGCTTGCCGCCGACGGCGGCCGAGACCGCGCGGCCGTAGGTCAGGACGTCCGGCGTCGGGTAGTAGTTGGCCACGTTGAGGGCGAAGCCGTCGCCCTCCCGACGCCGCTGCGCTTCAGGGCGTCGGCGATGGCTCCCGTGTCGGTGACGAAACCCGGGTTGCCGGCGTCCACGTACACGGCGACGGGGCCAGCCGCCTTGAGCACCTCGACGGCGACGGTGAGGAGCTCGGGCCGCCCCTCGACGCGGCCCCAGCCCGAGACCTCGTGCGGCACCGCATCCGACTCCAGGACGACTGTGGCGGCCACGCCCTGCAACGCGCCGGCGACCTCCCGGATCCACGCCCGGTACTCCGCCGCGTCCGGGTGGTGCGCGGGCGCCAGCAGCCACAGCGTCGCGGCGGCGGTCGCGGATCCAGCGTTCCGCGCCGAGCAAGCGGGCCGGCGAGCACTCCGAAGCGGCCGACACCCTCCTCCGGCCGACTGTCCACAGTGGAGGGAACATCCTCGCGGATCGACACGGTGCGTGGAATCTCCTCGGTCTGACCAGGTGAAGGGAGGCACCGTCGTCCGGCGGCCGCTGCCCGGACTGCCGTAGTCGGTGGACCGGGCAGCGGCGGCCTCCGTGCCACCATCGAGCCCATCGTCATGGTGTTACGCGCGAGATGAACACCACCGGGCGCGTCGGGTCGCCCACACCGCCAGCTGCCCCCTGATCAGGTGAGACCCAGGGGCTCTACGCCGCTACGCCCAGCCACGGTTCCCACGCCGGGAGCGGCTCCACCGCCAGCACCAGGACGCCGCCGGCGGCCCGGTTCGGGGCACGCGGAGGGGTGGTGAGGCTCCAGCCGATCTCGTCGAGCATCTTGTCGGCCTTGCGGGAGTTGCACTGGCGGCACGCCGCCACGCAGTTCTCCCAGCTGTGCTCACCGCCGCGGCTGCGCGGGACCACATGGTCGATGGTGTCGGCGCGACGGCCGCAGTAGGCGCAGCGGCGCAGGTCGCGGCGCAGCACACCCGCCCTCGTCATCGGGACGGCGCGGCGGTAGGGCACGCGGACGTAGCGCGAGAGGCGCATCACCGAGGGAGCGGGGATGGAGAGGTTCTCCGAGTGGA
>NZ_JAOPWR010000270.1 GCF_025965585.1 Pseudonocardia sp. | reverse complement strand
ACGAACCCCTCGGGCTCCCCACGCCGCCACCCCCACGCCGCCTGCGCGCCCGCGCGGGGCGTCACGGCGCAGTGGTGGAACTCGTGGCCCGGCACCCGCGTGCCGGCAGCGAAGACCGAGGAGTCGGCCAGTGCGACGGCATCGCGGTAGCCCAGCGTCAGCTGCCCGGTCATCGCGGCCTCGGCGGGCAGCACTGCGCACATCGGCGCGCCGTCCAGCGAGGCGCACAGGTAGAGCAGGCCGCCGCACTCGGCGTGCACCGGGGCCCCCGACGCGGCGAGCGCGGCGACGTCGGCGCGCAGGGTCGCGTTCACTCCGAGCGCGGCGACGTGCTCCTCGGGGAAGCCGCCGGGCAGCACCAGCGCGGCGGTGTCCGGGGGAAGCCCACCGTCGCGCAGCGGGTCGACGACCACCACCTCGGCTCCGGCCGCCTCCAGCAGCTCGACGTGCTCGGCGTAGCCGAAGGTGAACGCGGCGCCCCCGAACACCGCGATGCGACCCGGTTCGGCACGACCGGGCGCCGTCCCGGCGGGCCCGGCGTCGACGACCTCGGCCGGTGACCAGACAGGGCCGGACGGCAGCGGCTCCGCCAGCCCCGTCACCGCATCGAGGTCGACGTGCGCGGCCACCAGCTCGGCCATCGCGTCCACCGCCGCGACGGCCGCCGTCCCGTGCTCGACGGCCGTGACCAGCCCCAGGTGGCGCGACGGGACGGCCAGCGCGTCCCGCCGCGGCAGCGCCCCGAGCACCGGCAACCCGACCTCCTCGGCCGCCGCGCGCAGGACGTCCTCGTGGCGGGGGCTGCCGACCCGGTTGAGCACCACACCGGCGAGGTTGACCGCGGGGTCGAACGAGCGGAACCCGTGCAGCAGCGCCGCCAGGCTGCGCGACTGCCCGCGACAGTCCACGACGAGCAGCAGCGGCGCCCCGAGCAGCCCGGCGACCTGCGCCGTGGAGCCGAACCCGTCGGCCAGCCGCCCGTCGAACAGCCCCATCACGCCCTCGACGACGGCCACCTCGGCACCCGCGGAGCCGTGCCTCGCCAGAGGGGCGATCCGCTCGGCGCCGACCAGCACCGGGTCGAGGTTCCGGCCGGGCCGGCCCGCGGCGAGGGTGTGGTAGCCGGGGTCGATGTAGTCCGGGCCCACCTTGAACGGCGCGACGACGGTGCCCCGCCGCCGCAGAGCGGCCATGAGCCCCGTGGCGACGGTGGTCTTCCCGGAACCCGACGAGGGTGCGGCGACGACGAGCGCCCGGGCTGTCATGACTCCGCCTCCGCGGGAGGGAGCGCGTCGCCCGGCACCGCTACTGGTGTCCCAGCACCGGGTGCGGCACGTACGCCGCCTCGAGGGTCGCGATCTCCTCGTCGGTCAGCTCGACGTCCACCGCCGCCACGGCGTCCTCGACGTGGCCGGGCTTCGTGGCCCCGATGATCGGCGCACTGATCGCGGGCTTGTGCAGCATCCACGCGAGCGCCACCTGTGCCATCGGCAGGCCGCGGGCCTTCGCGACGTCGGCCACCGCCTGCACGACGGCGGCGTCGGCCTCGCCGTACATGCGGTCGGCCACCGGGTCACTGCCCGCGCGGACGGTGGTGTTCTGCTCCGGCAGGCGCGTGAGCCGTCCGCGGGCGAGCGGGCTCCACGGGATGACGCCGACCCCCTGGTCCTCGCAGAACGGGTGCATCTCCCGCTCCTCCTCGCGGTAGAGGAGGTTGTAGTGGTCCTGCATGGAGACGAACCGCGTCCAGCCACCCAGGTCGGCCGTGTGCTGGGCCTTCGCGAACTGCCACGCGTACATGCTCGACGCGCCGATGTAGCGGGCCTTGCCGGCGCGCACGACGTCGTGCAGCGCCTCCATGGTCTCCTCGATCGGGGTGTTCGGGTCCCAGCGGTGGATCTGGTAGAGGTCGACGTACTCGGTGCCCAGCCGCCGCAGCGAGTTGTCGATGCTCGCGAGGATGTGCTTGCGCGAGAGGCCGCCGTCGTTCGGGCGCTTGCTCATCGGCATGAACACCTTGGTGGCCAGCACGTAGTCCTCGCGATCGTCGAAGAACTCGCGCAGCAGCGTGCCGGTCACCTCCTCGCTCGCGCCCACCGAGTACATGTCGGCGGTGTCGAAGAAGGTGATCCCGGCGTCGACGGCGCTCTTGACGAGCGGGCGCGAGGCGTCGAGGTCGAGCACCCAGTCGCGCCAGTCCGGCGTGCCGTAGCTCATCATCCCGAGGCAGATCCGCGAGATCTGCAGCCCGGTGTTGCCCAGCCGTGTGTAGTCCATGGTCACCACTCGATTCCCCGCTGGCCCTTCTGGCCGGCGTCCATCGGATGCTTGATCTTCGTCGTCTGCATGACGAGGTCGGCCGCGTCGATCAGCTCCGGCGCGGCGTCGCGCCCCGTGATGATCACGTGCTGGCGGCCCTCGCGCCGGGCGAGCACGTCCACCACCTCCTGCACATCCACCCATCCCCATTTCATCGGGTAGGTGAACTCGTCGAGCACGTAGACGTCGTGCACGCCCGCCTCGATGCGGCGGCGGATCTCGGCCCAGCCCTCGGCGGCCTGCGCGGCGTGGTCGTCGTCAGAGCCGGGCTTGCGCGCCCACGACCAGCCCTCCCCCATCTTGTGCCACTCGACCGGCCCGCCCTCGCCCGTCGACTCGTGGACGCGGCCGAGCGCGCGGAACGCGGCCTCTTCGCCGACCTTCCACTTCGCCGACTTCACGAACTGGAACACCCCGATCGACCAGCCCTGGCTCCAGCCCCGCAGCGCGAGCCCGAACGCGGCGGTGGACTTGCCTTTCATCTCCCCGGTGTGGACGACGACGAGCGCGCGGTTGCGGCGCTGGCGGGTGGTGAGCCCGTCGTCCGGCACGGTGGTGACCCGGCCCTGCGGCATGAGTTCCTCCCCTTCAGGCTGCTCTCGCGGAGCGGACGGCGCCCGCGACGCCGTCCGCCGACAGCTCGCCGATGGTCGTGAGGTCGCCCGCGGCTGCGGCGGCGACGCGGGCGGCGAGGCCGAGCCGGACCGGGCCGCTCTCGCAGTCCACCACGACGGTCGCGACCCCGTCGGCGGCGAGCAGGGCGGCGGCGCGGCAGGCGTCCTGGACGGGGTCGCCGCAGATCCCGACCGTCGCCCGTCCATCGGTGAGCAGCACGAGCAGCGGACGGCGGCGCGGGTCGCGCAGACGCTCGACGGCCAGCACCTTCCGCGCGCGCAGCAGTCCCTCGGCGAGCGGCGTGCGGCCACCGGTGCGCAGACCGGTCAGCCGGGCCTGGGCGGCCGGGACGGACGAGGTCGGCGGCAGCACCAGCTCCGCGCCCCCGGCCCGGAAGCTGATCACGCCGACCTTGTCGCGGCGCTGGTAGGCGTCGCGCAGCAGCGACAGCACCGCACCGGTCACCGCGGCCATCCGCGTGCGCGCCGCCATCGACCCCGACGCGTCGACGACGAACAGCACCAGGTTGCCCTCACGCCCCTCGCGGACGGCGCGGCGCAGGTCGTCGTGGCGGACGAGCAGCCCGGCGCCCGCCCGGCCGCGGGAGCGCTGGTGCGGCGCGGCGGCGGCGATC
>NZ_JAOPWR010000258.1 GCF_025965585.1 Pseudonocardia sp. | reverse complement strand
CGCCTGCGACGAGGCGGTCGACCGGATCGAGGACGCAATGCTCGACGCGCTCACCGGCGAGCAGGTGGACCACCTGCGCGACGGGCTGCTCGCCTGCGCGCAGGCCCTGGCCGGGCTCACCCGCGTGCCCGCCGGTCCCGCTGGCCGGTAGGAGCGCCACCCCGGCAGCGGCAGGCGCGATGATCAGTCCGTGGAGGCGACGTCCGGCGAGCGGATCATCGACTGCCACGTGCACGTGTTCGACCCGACCCGCTTCCCGTACGCGGCCGACACGTACTACGCACCTGCCGGCCAGGAGCTCGGCACGCCCGCCCGGCTCGCGGGCGTGCTCGACTGGCACGGGGTTGAACGCGCCCTGCTGGTGGGCCCCAACTCCGGCTACGGCGAGGACAACCGCCTCCTGCTCGACACCCTCGCCGCCGGCGCCGGCCGCTACCGCGGGATGGCGGTGGTGCGGGGCGACATCGCGCGGTCCGAGCTGGCCGAACTACGCGAAGGTGGCGTCCTCGGCGTCACCCTCAACGCCGCGCTGCTCGGTGTCGGGCACTACGCGGACGCCGGCCCGTTCCTGGCCCACCTCGAGGCGCTCGACATGATCGCCGACGTCCAGGTGGTCGACGACCAGCTCGTCGAGCTGGCCCCGCTGCTCCGACGGTCGGGCGTGCGGGTGCACGTCGACCACTGCGGTCGTCCCGACCCCACGACCGGCGTCGACGCGCCCGGCTTCCGCGAGCTCCTGTGCTGGGGACGCGACGGGCGGGCGGTGGTGAAGCTGTCGGGGTGCGTCAAGGTCTCCCGCGAGCCCTACCCGCACGCCGACCTGGACCCGTTCATCGCCGCGCTCGTGGCGGAGTTCGGACCGGACCGGTGCGTGTGGGCGTCGGACTGGCCGTTCCTGCGCATGCCCGAACGCGTCGACTACGGCCCGCTGCTCGCCCTGCTGGCCCGGCAGGTGCCCGACGCGGCCGACCGCCGCCGCATCCTCTGGGACACGCCGTGCCGCGAGCTCGGCTTCCCGCTCTGAGGGTCAGTGCGACTCGCGCGACACCGCGTCGCCGCTGGACCCCACGAGGAAGTCGAGGTCGGCGCCGGTGTTCGCCTGCCCCACGGTCTGCACGTAGAGCCGCTCCCACCCACGCGACGGCGCGGCGTAGGCGGCGACGGTGGCCGGGTCCGGGGCGCGCGCGGCGAGCTCCTCGGCCGGCACGTCGACGTCGAGCCGGCGCTCGCCCACGTCCAGGACGATCATGTCGCCGGTGCGCACCAGCGCGAGCGGACCCCCCGCCGCCGCCTCGGGCGTCACGTGCAGCACGACCGTGCCGTAGGCCGTGCCGCTCATGCGCCCATCGCAGATGCGCACCATGTCGCGCACGCCCTCGCGCAGCAGCTTCGCGGGCAGCGGCAGGTTCGCCACCTCCGGCATGCCCGGGTAGCCCTTCGGGCCGCAGCCGCGCAGGACGAGCACCGAGTCGGCGTCCACGTCGAGGCCGGGGTCGTCGATGCGGGCGTGCATGTCCTCGATCGAGTCGAACACCACCGCCCGCCCGCGGTGGCGCAACAGGTGCTCCGACGCCGCCGCCGGCTTGATCACCGCACCGGACGGCGCGAGGTTGCCGTAGAGCACCGCGATCCCCGCGTGGTCCTGCAGCGGCTTCTCCCGCGTGCGGATCACCTCGGCGTCCCAGATCCGGGCCTCGTCCAGGTGCTCGACGAACGGCCGGCCCGTCACGGTGATCGCGTCCGGGTCGAGCAGGTCCTGGACCTCGCGCAGCACCGCCGACAGGCCGCCCGCGCGGTGCAGGTCCTCCATCAGGAACCGGCCCGCGGGCTGCAGGTCCACCAGCAGCGGGACGCCCGCGCCGGTGCGGTCGAAGTCGTCCTGCGTGAGCTCGACGCCCAGTCGCCCGGCGATGGCCAGCAGGTGCACCACCGCGTTCGTCGACCCGCCGACCGCTGCCAGAGCGACGATCGCGTTGAGGAACGAGGCGCGGGTGAGCACGTCGCTGGGCCTGCGACCGGCGGCCACCATCTCCACCGCAAGCCGCCCGGCGTCGTGCGCGCCCTCCAGCAGCCGGCTGTCGGCGGCGGGCGTGCCCGCGAGCCCGGGCGGCACCATGCCCAGTGCCTCGGCCACGATCGCCATCGTCGAGGCGGTGCCCATGGTGTTGCAGTGCCCGCGACTGCGGATCATCGACGACTCCGAGCGCGTGAACTCCTCCTGCGACAACGTCCCCGCGCGCACCTCCTCCGACAGCCGCCAGACGTCGGTGCCGCAGCCCAGCGGCTGCCCGCGGAAGGTGCCGGTGAGCATCGGACCGCCCGGCACCACCACGGCCGGGAGGTCGACCGATGCGGCCGCCATCAGCAGCGCGGGGATGGTCTTGTCGCAGCCGCCGAGCAGCACGACGCCGTCGACCGGGTTGGCGCGGAGCATCTCCTCCGTCGCCATCGCGGCCATGTTGCGCCACAGCATCGCCGTCGGGCGCACGAGCGTCTCCCCCAGCGACACCACGGGCAGGTTCAGCGGGATCCCGCCTGCCTCGTGGACGCCGTGCTCCACGCTGCGCGCCACCTCGTTCAGGTGGGCGTTGCACGGCGTCAGGTCCGAGGCGGTGTTGGCGATCGCGATGTGCGGGCGCCCGTCGAACGCGTGCGCCGGCAGACCCCGGCGCATCCAGGCCCGGTGGATGTAGGCGTTGCGGTCGGTGCCGGCATACCACTGGGAGCTGCGCTGCTCGCCCACGGACGGGCCGTCCTTCCCTCGAGGATCGCTGTGTCGATCTCTTCTGGGACCATCCCACCATGCGGGCCTTCGTCGTCACAGCACCGAACGTGGGCGGGGTACAGGAGGTCGACGCGCCCGTCGCGGGGTCCGGACAGGTCGTGGTCGACGTCCACCGGGTCGGGGTGTGCGGCACCGACGTCGAGTTCTTCACCGGCGAGATGGCATACCTGCACCAGGGCCACGCCGCGTACCCGATGCGGCTGGGGCACGAGTGGTCCGGCGTCGTCGCCGCCGTCGGGCCCGGTGTCGACGACGCGTGGCTCGGCCGCCGCGTCACAGGCGACACGATGCTCGGCTGCGGGCACTGCGCCCGTTGCCGTGCGGGGCGGCACAACGTGTGCGCCGACCGCGTCGAGATCGGCATCCGCGGCGGCTTCCCCGGCGCGCTGGCCGAGCAGCTCGCCGTGCCCGCCACGGCGCTGCTCGCGCTGCCCGACACCGTCGACGACACGGCGGGCGCGCTCGTCGAACCCGGCGGGAACGCCCTGCGCGCGGTCCGCGCCGCGGGACTCGTCGCGGGCGACCGCCTGCTCGTCCTCGGCACCGGCGCGATCGGGCTGCTCGTGGCCGCCTTCGCCCGCGCACAGGGCGCGGAGGTGCACCTCATGGCCCGCGACGCGCAGACCGCCGACCTCGCACGTCACCTCGGCTCCTTCCCGGTGTGGACGCGGGCCGAGCTCCCCGCGCCGCCCTGGGACGCCGTGGTCGACGCCTCCAACGCCGCCGCGCTCCCCGCGCTGGCGCTCGACCTCGTCGAACCCGGGAAGCGCGTGGTCTACGTCGGGCTGGCGGGCACGCCCTCCACGGTCGACACGCGGACGCTCGCCCTCAAGGACGTGACGGCGGTCGGGATCCTCGCCGCGTCGCAGGGGCTGGCGGGCACCGCGGCCCACTACGCCGCCGGCGACGTCGACCCGCGCCC
>NZ_JAOPWR010000119.1 GCF_025965585.1 Pseudonocardia sp. | reverse complement strand
GGTGATTCATGGCGGCCGCGGATCGATCTTGGGATCGCGCCTGTCGCCCTGACTGGTGCCGTTGCTGATGGTGGGCATGGCGAGGCTGCCGGCGTGCTGGTTCTGCCGGTAGCTCCCGCCGCTCGTCGTGTCGGGGTGGAAGGTCAACCAGCCGGGACGGGCAGCGCCGTGAGCCCGGTGAACGCCGCAGCGAGATCGCGGGCCCAGGGCCAGGTGCGCTGGATGCGCAGCCAGAGCCGTCGCTGTCCGCGGGTGAGCCGGGCGGCGACGTGCAGCAGCCGGTAACGCAGCGTCTTCGGCTCGGCCTTCGCGAGTTCGCCGTGCAGGAGCAGGTGCTGGGTCCAGGCGATCAGATCGACCGCGAGCATGACGACAGTCAGCCAGGCGGCGTTGATCGCGAACGACCGGCTCGGGAAGTGGTCCAGGCCGGTGTCCTTCGCGCACCGGATGCGGTCCTCGACCCTCGCGTGGGCGCGGTGCCGCGCGTCGAGGTGGGCGAGTTGCCCGACGCGGGTGTCGGTGGCGAACGCGGTGTAGCGCCAACCATCTGCCTCTTCGAACGCGTCGAGCTGCGCTCCGGGGTGTGGGCGTTCTCGACGCACGATCACTCTCGTGCCTGCCGGGTAGCCGACCAGCGAGCGAGCGGGCAGAACTCGGCTGATCTCGGCCAGCGCGGCGCCGTCACAGTGCCCGCCATCAGCGTCGATCGCGTCCGCCCACACCTTCTTCCCGATCGCGGCGATCGCCGTCCGCTCCGGGTCCCGAATCGCCCAGCGGACCGAGAACTCGCAGCTCACCGACCCATCGCGGCGGCTGCGGATGTGGGCGAGGAACTCCCGCGTGCAGCCGGCGGTGTCAGCGCGGATCAGGATCGGGGTGCCGTGCCGGTGGGTGTCGGGCAGCTGCGCGAGCGCGGCGTCGAGCACTTCGATGTGGTCGGCAGCGGTGTTGCTGCCGGCGTTCCCCTTGCGCAGCTGCGCGGCGAGGAACTCGCCGGTGTTGTCGCAGAACGCCAGCATCGGGTGGAACCCGAAGGTCTTCTTGAACGTCGGCGCCGCCAACTCCTTCTCGCTGTGACAGACCACGACCGAGGCGTCCAGGTCGATCACCAGCCCGGGCAGCACTCTGCCGGCCGCCGTCGCCAGCGGGAACGGCTCCGCGGACAGCTCGGCGCGCTGCGCCCAGACCACCTCGCGCGCCGCGGCCCGGGATCGTGCGATCGCGCCCAACCCGGCGGTGTCGAGTCGGTCCAGCAGCCGCCAGCACGTCGAGTCCGACGCCACCGACCCGAACAACGCGGCCTGATCGGCGAGCACCGCGATGTCGGAGATCGTCGTGGCGCCGTCGGCGACCGCGACCGCCATATCGACCAGCACCCGACCCGGATCGTGCAGGGCCCGCGGCTTGCGCAGCCCCGCCAACGCCTCCGCCAGTTGACCGGTCAGCGTGGTCCGATCCGCAACATCGGCCAGCAGCCGAGACCCGGCGTGCGACACCACACCCTCGCCGTCCGCGGTTGCCGTGATCTTCGGTCTGGTCGTTGTAACCTGCACCTCGAAAGTGCTCCTCTACCTGGAAGATCTGAGCCCTCAGCAAGCACAGTCTCCCCCGGCAGCGGGGCACTTTCCTCTATCCGGACACAGACACGCCGGACCTCTCATGAAGAGCCCGGGTTAGTGGATAGAGTTGATGGCGGACTGAATGACTGTGGTGACCGCGTCTGGGTGCGAAATCAATGTCAGGTGCGAACCGCCGTTGAATTCGGTCACAGTCGAATGTGCTCGTTGCGCCATCGCGCGTTCTGAGGTCGGCGTGATGATCTGATCGCCCGTGCTCAGGAAATACCACGACGGAATGGTTTTCCACGCTGCCGTCTGCGATGGTGTCTCGAAGGCCGCAGTGGAGGCGGCCCGCTGCGAGGCCCAGAGTTGCTGGGCGGTCTCCTTGGGGAGGTCGTTGGCGAAGTTCGTGACGAAGATGTCCTCCTTGAGGTACAGCCCCATCGCTCCGGCTGGCGCGCCGGGATAGGGGAGCTGATCAAACAACTGTGCGTCGGACCTGTGCTTGAGAATGGAATCGGCTCCACTGAGCGATCCGTTGGTCTCCCCGACATCGGGGGCAGCGGCATCAACGTAGACGAGTGCCTTTACGTTGGGGTTTCCGGCCGCCGCGTTGGTGATGACCGATCCACCGTAGGAGTGGCCGACCAGCACGATGGGGCCGCTGATTGTTTTGAGGAAGTCGGCGACAGTCTCGGAGTCGGTGGTCAAATTCTCTAGCGGATTAGCGATCGCGCGAACCGTGTAGCCCGAGGCCTGAAGCGATTTCACTTCGCCGGCCCAACTGGACGCATCTGCCCACGCCCCGTGCACCAGCACGACCGTCGGCCGCGCGCCACCTGCGTTCACACCAGTCGAAACGGACGGGGTGCTTGACGTGGTGTTAGCCGGGCCCGACGGGGCCGCGGGCGCCGACGAGGACAGCGCTGAACAGCCGGCGGAGAACATCACTGTTGCGAGTCCTGCGGCGACCGCGATCTTTGAGAGTGCTCGACAATTGACCATCAGGTGGGCGCCCTTCCCGTAGTGAGACTTTTGTTGCCGTGTTCCGGTGACTTGGAGAGGTAGACGCAGCCATCGTCGAGCCTTAATCTGCAGGCACACCGGCGCAAAGGTCGGACGGGGCCCGGATAGATGACCCGCATTTGTTTCGCGGCGCCATGAGGTAGGCGTTGAACCTGATCTGACCGCGCGGCTGGCTTGTCCTGCCTGTGGAATACAGCCGGCGCCCGAGAATGCCCGGCACGCCGAGCCAGAACGGCGGTGCCCAGTCCCGGGTGTCGTCCCCGCCCGAGCCTCGATCTTGGTCATCGAGGGTCGAGGTCGGCGAGCATCATCGTGGCGTGCGGACCGGCGAGCGCGCGGCTGCGGTCGACGACGAGCAAGGTCGCCGAGCGATGCGGTCACGAGGTTCTCCGGTGACGGGGCCGGGTGAGCGATACTGGACTAGTGGACTACCCACTTAGGTGGTCAATACCCGCTAGCTGGTAGACATGGAAAGGGGCACCGGCCGGTGGCACCTCGTGCGACACCCAGGCGCCGCGCGGCGACGTTGCAGCCCGTCAGCCGCCCCCGCCTGTACGAGCAGCTCGTCGAGCGGCTGCTGGACTACATCGACAGCGAGCGGATGACGGTGGGCGACCGGCTCCCGGCCGAGCGCGAGCTCGCCACCCAGCTGGGCGTCAGCCGGGCATCGGTGAGCCAGGCGCTGGTCGCACTCGAGGTGCAGGGCGTCATCGACGTGCGGCACGGCGACGGCGCGGTGATCCTCGACGTCCCGGCGGAGCGGCAGATCCTGGCCGCGCTGCGCGCTCGCCGCAACCGGCTGCGGGAGGTCATCGAGGCGCGGGCGGCCCTCGAGGTGAAGCTCGCCGCGCTCGCCGCCCGGCGATGCACGCCCGAGGATCTCCAGGCCATCGACGATGCCCTTGCGCTGATGGCCCGCGAGATCGCCCAGGGCGAGCGGGGGGTGGCGGGGGACGAGCACTTCCACGCCGCTGTCACCGCGGCGGCGCACTCCGGGCTGCTCGCCGGCCTGATGACCGAGATCGCCGAGCTGATCCGGGAGAGCCGCATCGAGTCGCTGGCACAGCCCGGTCGGCCCGAGGAATCGCTGCTGGCGCACCGCAAGGTGGCCGACGCGATCCGGGCCGGCGATGCTGAAGCGGCGGCGACCGCGATGGCCGCGCACATCGCCGCCGTCTCCGACACCGCGCTGCTGCGCGAGGGCTGAACCAGCCGCTGCGCGGTCACGCGCGGGCCGCGGCGGCGCTCGCGGCGGGCGCTGGCCACTCCCCGCCCGGCGCTGCTGGACGTCGTCACCGACCCCGACGCCCTGGAGATTCCGCCGCGCCGTGCCGCACAGCCAGACCCCGGGGCCATCGCGGTCGGAAAGGTTGTGCTCGCCGGAGGCGTCGGACCGGGCCACGCACGGTGTGGGCCTGCTTCCCGCAGGCCGTGGCCTCGCCCGTAGTCGGCAATGGACCCAGGGTGACCCGCCCGTCGGCGCAGCCGGTGATCAGGAAGTGCAGGGGCCGCCCGCGCCCGCGGTGGCTTGGCGCGCGGATCGAGGCGACGGTGACCGAACGCGGCCCCCTGGCCGCCGGCAGGTCAGGCGGGCCCGAAGTCAATCCGAGTCCCGGGCGGCGCCAGCACCGGACGATGCGGGCGAGGTCCTGGATCTCCTCCGCGGAGTGCCCCTCCCGTAGCCGCGTGACGCTGAGCCGGCTAGCTCGATGTCCTCGCGCGTTCCAGCAGCTCGGCGGTCGCCTCCCACAGGCGCCGCTCCCGGTCACGGTCGTGGGCGACCGGCTTGACCTCCGTCGCCGCGGACTTCACGATGAACGCACCGTCGCGCAGGTCTGCCCACTCGTCGTCGAGGGCCACCGCCGCCAGCAACGGGCCCGAGCGTTCTGGCGTCGAGACGCCCGGCACCCGGCCCAGTGCGCGGCTGATCGCCTGGGCTGCCGCCGGTGCGCCACGGCCCAGCGCGGTACCGGGCATCCAGCCCGGCTCGAACACCGACACCCCGATCCCGGCACCGGCGCGGCGTTGCAGCTCGTGGGCGTAGTACAGGATCGCCAGCTTGGCGTTGGAGTAGGCGACACCGGAGGCGGCCATGCTCGGAACCTGCTCGCCGGTGGCCGGGCGGGCGAGCTCGACGGGGTCGACCCACTCAGCCTCGGCCACGTGCAACAGCTTCCGCCAGACGTTGGCGTGGTAGGTGTTCGAGCCGAGCAACACCACTCGCGCCGGGGCGGTGAACGAGCCGAGCAGGTCGCCGACGAGCTGGGTGTGGGCGAGGTAGTTCACCGCGAACGTCAGCTCGTAGCCGTCGGCCGAGGCCTGACGGGTGTCGGTCGACATGGTGCCCGCGTTGGCGACGAGCGCACGCAACGGGCGCACGGTGCCGGCGGTGAGCAGGTCGCGCACGGTGGCCGCGGCGGCGCGGACGTCGGACAGGCGCGAGAGGTCGCAGCCGATCTCGTGGACGCGCGCGCCGCGGACATGGGCCTCCTCGGCGACGGCGGCCAGGTCCTTCCCGGCGCGGCCGACAAGCAGCAGGTCGGGGCGCTGCCCGGCCGGGCGGTCGGCCATGGCCAGCACGGCGTGGCGGCCCAGGTTGCGGGTCGGGCCGGTGATCAGGACAGTCCCGGTTTCGGTCATGGGCACAGCGTGCGCGTCCGGTCGGGCCGCAGCCAGTCGTTCGGTTGTCGTAGGACAGCCAGGACCAGGACAAGCAGTGCCTACGCGCGCAGACTGGACGGTGTGGAAGCGTGGGAGTTCGGCCGGACGGTCCGCCGCTGGCGCGACCGGGTGGCGCCCGAGGCCGTCGGCGTGCCGGTGGGTCGCCGGCGTCGGGCCAGTGGGCTCCGCCGAGAGGAGCTGGCCGGACTCGCCGGCATCTCGGCCGACTACCTGACCCGCCTCGAGCAGGGCCGCGCGACCGCGCCGTCGGCACAGGTGGTGGAGGCACTCGCCCGGGCGCTGCGCCTGGCCGCCGCCGAACGCGACCTGCTCTACCGCCTCGCCGGACACGCCGCGCCCGGCCCGGACGTCGTGCCGGCGCGGGTCGCCCCGAGCGTGCAGCGGCTGCTCGACCGGCTCTCGCACACCCCGGTGGTCGTCTACGACGCGAGCTGGACGCTCGTGCTGGCCAACGCCCCGTACGACGCCCTGATGGGTGAGACGACGACCTGGCGCGGTCTCGAACGCAACGCCGTCTGGCGCAACGTCGCCCGCCTGCCCACGCGGGTCGTGCACACCGAGCAGGAGCAGGACGAGCACGAGGCCCGGCTCGTGGCCGACCTGCGCCTGACCGCCGCCCGCTACCCCGCCGACCGCGCCCTGCGCCGCCTGACCGCCGACCTGGCCTCCGGCAGCCCCCGCTTCGCCGAGCTCTGGGACGCCGAGTCCCCGCCACCCCTCGCCGACCCGTCCAGGCGCAAGACCGTCGAGCATCCGGCGGTCGGCCCGATCACGCTCGACTGCGACACGCTGCTCGTCGCCATGGACGACCTGCGCATCATGGTCTACACCGCCGAGCCCGACACCGAGGACGCCGACAACCTGGCCCTCGCCGTCGTGCTGGGGACTCAGTCCCTGACCCGCTGAACCACCGGGTCGGCGACGTCGCCCACCCGTCGAGGACCCCACTGAGGGTCAGCGGCCCAGCGACGGAGCCGCGGGGGTCAAGGGGTCGCAGGTTCAATGGGACCACGCCGTCCGTGACGTGCAGGAGCGTGTAGTCCGGTGTGCTGGGGGTCAAGGGGTCGTAGGTTCACATCCTGTCGTCTCGACGGCCGGAACGGGGGGTTCCTTTCGACGGGGGGAGCCGCCGGTTCTGCGTTCTACCTGCGGATACGTATGTGGGCGGGTGATCTCGTTCATGAGTCGTGGGCTGAGGCGGATCGGGCGTTGTCGGCGGCCGGGGGCCGTTGTCAGCGGTAGATGACAGCAGCGCTGTCCCGCGCTGGACCGACGGGGGTGAAGGTTGTCGTGATCGGTCTTGATTCAGCTGTCGGTATCGCCCCCGCGCCGTCACTGGTGGCCACACAGATGAGTTCGGGATGCTCGAGGGGTCTGCACCGGTATGGACGCCCAGAACCTCGCGGACCTCTACGAGCTGCCGGCCCTCGACTGGTCGTCGGTCAGCGACCGGCTCGACGCGGGTTGCGACCAGGCGCCGGGCTCCGGTGGCCCCGACCGGCACACGACGTGGCTCACGACCATCGATCCCGACGGCAGCCCGCACGTCACCGGGGTCGGCTCGCTCTGGGTCGGGGGCTGCTTCTGGTTCGAGACCGGCCAGAGCACCCGCAAGGGCCGTAACCTGGCCCGCGACCCGCGGTGCACCGTGGCGATTGCCACCCAGGACTTCGACCTCGTTGTCGAGGGCGCCGCCGAGGTCGTGAGCGACCGCGACATCGTCGCCCGGTTGGCCGCGGCGTGGGCCGGGGGCGGTTGGCCGTGCGCGGTCGACGGGTCCGGCATCGCCCTGACAGCGCCGTTCAGCGCGCCATCGGCGGGCGGGCCGCCGTGGTCGGTCTACCGGGTCACTGCCCGGTCGGCGTACGCCGTCGCCACGGTGGGGCCGGGCGGCGCCACCCGCTGGATCTTCTGAGTCCCGTCCCGTCGGTCAGGCGTGGAGCGCGATCTATTGCCGGCGGTCGAGCAGCCCGCGGACGGTGTCGAGGGGCCGGCGTGGACGGCGGTCTCGGTGATCAGGTGCAGCAGTAC
>NZ_JAOPWR010000223.1 GCF_025965585.1 Pseudonocardia sp. | reverse complement strand
CACCTCGGCGCCGTCAGCCGGCCGGTCGTGGAGCGAGTCGGGCACGCGCCGGGAACCCCGGCAGCTCAAGCACCGCGGCACTGACGGCGCTGCTCCGTCAGCACCTCGACGTGCATGGCACCACGCCCGACGGCCGGCTGTTCCGCGGTGTCCGCGGCGGGCCGCTCTCGGAGAGCCTCTACGGCCACCTCTGGGCCCTCGCGCGGGTATAGGCCCTCACATCGGCGGAGGCCGCGTCACCGCTTGGTCGGCGTCCGTACGACCTCCGGCACGCCGCGGTGTCCACCTGGCTCAACGGAGGCGTTCCGGCGCCACAGGTGGCCGCGTGGGCGGGGCACAGCGTCGATGTGCTGCTCCGGGTCTACGCCAAGTGCATCGCGGGCCAGGACGCCGCGGTCCGACGCCGGGTGGAGGAGGCCCTGCGTGCCGGGTCATGAAGATCGGTCCGTGAATGGTCCGTGGATGCCCGTAGACAGCGGGTCGGAGCCGGACACAGCCGGACAACGACAAAAGCGGCCTCCGACCGGGTTTTCGCTGGTCAGAGGCCGCTTGTGCGGGGTGTGGCAGGTGAAGGATTCGAACCTTCGTAGGCTAAGCCGACGGATTTACAGTCCGCTCCCTTTGGCCACTCGGGCAACCTGCCGGGGTGCGCCGAGGCGCGTGGACGAGGATACGACAGCGATGAACCGAGGCTCACAGGGGCCCGGTCGATCAGGAGGTACGCATGGCCGACCCGTCGTTCGACGTCGTCAGCAAGGTCGACCGGCAGGAGGTCGACAACGCCCTCAACCAGGCGTCGAAGGAGCTCTCGCAGCGCTTCGACTTCCGGGGCACGAACACGTCGATCGCCTGGGCGGGCGAGGAGGCGCTGACGATCGAGTCCGAGACCGAGGAGCGGGCGAAGGCCGCCGTCGACGTCTTCAAGGAGAAGCTGATCAAGCGCAACATCTCCATGAAGGCGTTCGAGGCGGACGAGCCGGCGATCTCGGGCAAGGTCTACAAGATCAGCGGCAAGATCCTGCAGGGCATCGAGTCGGACAAGGCCAAGGAGATCAGCAAGGCCATCCGCGACGAGAAGCTCAAGGGTGTGCAGGCCCAGATCCAGGGCGACCAGCTGCGCGTCTCGGGCAAGAAGAAGGACGACCTGCAGGCCGTGATCGCCCTGCTCAAGGGCAAGGACTTCGGGATCGCGCTGCAGTTCACCAACTACCGGTAGCCGGCTTTCGGGTCTGGTCCGCGACGTCGGGCCAGACCCGACGTTCGCTCCCGGAGATCACCTGGTGCTGCGAGGTGCGAGCCATCGGATGATCGGCGGGATGGCCAGGACGACGACGAACAGGCGCAGGGCTTGCACGGTCGAGACGAGGGGGACGTCGGTGCCGGTGGACTCGGCGGTGGCCAGCACGGCGTTGATACCGCCGGGAGTGGTGGCCAGGTAGGCGTCGAGGAACGGGACGTCCATCACCGCACCGAGCCCCCACGCCAGCCCGGCGCACGCCGCGCACATCGCGACGGTCGCGGCGAGCAGGTGCGGCAACAGCCGTGCGGAGCGGGCCACGGTGGAGCGGGTGAACCGCAGCCCGACCTCGAGGCCGATCGCGACGAAGACCATGTCCTTGAGCGGGCCGTCGGGCGAGAAGCCGTCCGCGGCGTTGGTCAACGAGAACAGCGCGGTGACGACCATCGGACCGAGCAGCAACGGGGCAGGGAGCCGCAGCCGTCGTCCGACGACCACACCGGTGAGACAGACGGCGGCGAGGATCACGACCGCCCCGATCTGGTGCACCGGCCGTTCGACGAGCCGGCCGAGGTCAGGCACCGGCATCGCCAGCGCCTCGTCGGGGGCCCCGGCGCCCGCCACCGCCCACGCGACAGCCGGAGCGGTCAGGGCGACCAGCCCCACCCGCGTGTACTGGGCCAAGGCCACGAACCGGCCGTCGGCTCCGAGGTCCTCGGCGCACGACACGATCGCCGCGGACCCGCCGGGCACCATGCCGAGCGTCGCGTCGGTGCGCGGGATCGGGGTGAACCGGGCCATCGCCGCAGCGACCCCCACCGAGATCGCGACGGTCGCCGCCGTGACCGCGGCGAGCGGGAGCGCCGTACCCGCCACCGAGGCGACGGCATCCGGGTCGAGGTAGCTGCCCATCACGACCCCCACCAGTGCCTGGCTCGCCCGGCCGGCCTGGCGTGGGAACGGCCGGGTGACCAGGCCGGTGAGCGCGAGCGCCATCCCCACAACCAGACCCGCCAGGAGGTCCGGCGCCGGCAGGTTGATCATCTCCCCGAACTCGGAGAGCTGATAGCAGCCCACCACCAGCAGCACCCATCCCGCCGCCGCGAACGCCGTCCGGCGGTACGGACGACGCGCGCCCGGTGGCTCCGATTCCGTGGTACCGCCTGACTGGTGGTCCGGAGTGGTTCCGACAATCGGGATCGCAGCGGACATTCGCCTGGATTCCTCGCGAAAGATGATGGGCACGGGCCCACCGTTCGCGGGCGATCTGCACGGGCCCCAACCACGACATGACCTTGCGATGAAGTCGCGGGCCGGTAGCCGTGTGAGGTCCCCCACCCGCCGTGGAGAGGTCTCCGCCCGGCGATGGTCGCCAGGGCCCGGAAGGCATGGCGGAAAGAGCTACCTCTGAGGTCGGGTAGCGCTCATAGCGGTTGCCCGCGGTGGGACACGGCGCGATGCTGGCCGGACGGGCCCAGCGGCCCGCCCGGCACCACCCGAGTCGAAGGAGCCTCGCCGTGGCATTTCCCGGCCTGCAGCACGTCGCCATCACGGTCTCGGACCTCGAGCGCAGCACCCAGTGGTACTCGACGCTCTTCGGCGCCGACCCCGTCCTCGACGAGGACGAGGAGTCGGGCACGTTCCACCACACCGTCTTCGCCCTCGACGGCGGCACGCTCTTCGGCCTGCACACGCACATGGGCGCGGAGTCCAAGGACCAGGCCGACGAGCGCAGGACGGGCCTGGACCACGTCGGCTTCGCGCTGCCGGGCAGCGCCGAGCTCGAGCAGTGGCAGTCGCGCCTCGACGAGCTCGGCATCCCCCACGGTGGCATCAAGAAGGCCCACTACGGCAGCGGCATCTCCTTCCGCGACCCCGACAACATCGGCCTCGAGTTCTTCATCGCCCCCGGCACCTGACGGTCGGCGGTGAGATCACCCATCGCATCGCCCCCTTCGGTCCCCGACGGCAGCCGCACCACCCGGCCCCGATCTCGTCCGGGAGCCCGTGCGGCGCGCCGTCACCCAGGTGATGAATGTGGGCCTCCTCTGCAACCGACGGGGGAGGTCAGGCGCTGACCGGGGCCTCCTTGCGGCGGCAGGCCTGTGCGTAGGCGACGGGCGTCATGCCGATGGCGGCGGTGAAGTCGCGGATGAAGTGGGACTGGTCGAAGTAGCCGAGCTCCGCGGCGACGTCCGCCCACGGCCGGTGCTGCTCCTGCGCCAGGACGGCGGCGGCCTCGTGGAGCCGGTAGCGGCGCAGCACCCACTTCGGGCTGACGCCGACGTAGCGGGCGAAGAGGCGTTGCAGGGTGCGCGGAGCGATGTCGAACATCGCGGTGACGTCATCGACACGGCCGATCTCGCGGTCGTGCAGCAGCGCGGCGACGATGCGGCCCACGAGATCCACCTGCGGATCGGGCTCGGGCAGGCGCTCCCGCAGGAAGACCTCGACCAGCGCGATCATCTGCTCGACACGCGGTGCGGCGGCCATCTCGGCGGCCACCCCGGACGCCGACGGCCCCCACAGCTGCTCGGCGGGCAGCACCGCGCCGGTGATGTCGCCGACCGACCTGCCGAGCCACGGCAGGAACGCACCCGGCCGGAACTTGACGCCGAAGACGCGCCCGGCACCACTGTAGACGTAGGTGAAGCCCTCGCGGCCCACACCGCAGACGGCGAGGCGCCCGCCGTCGA
Organism: Pseudonocardia sp.; assembly: GCF_025965585.1. GTDB lineage: Bacteria > Actinomycetota > Actinomycetes > Mycobacteriales > Pseudonocardiaceae > Pseudonocardia. The sequence goes on along the minus strand of NZ_JAOPWR010000223.1, from coordinate 24,305 downwards.
GCACGAGGTTGACGCACGGGTGCGGCAGCAGCGTGACCGAGGCCTCGCGTCCGGGCGGCAGCTCCCACGACACGAGCCAGTGGCGCTCGACGAACCCGGCCAGGTCGGGGGCGGGCGGGTAGCGGTCGAGCGAGAAGTCGACGTCGCGGACCCCGAGCACCCCGTACTCGCTGGTGGTCGACATCCTCCGATCGCTCACGCCCCCAGCATGCCCGGTGCCCCCGACGGTTCGGCCACCCGAGCTGCGGTCGCGCCGACCCGGTGGTGGGCGTGGAGCGGTGGGGGAGCTCCGACTGGGCGACGGGCTGGGGACCCGCCATGCTGACCACCGTGGACGCACGCGAGATCTACGCCCTGTGCAGCGCCGGCTTCGTCGAGCGGGTGCACGCCGTCGGCGACCGCTGGGCCGATCCCACCCCGTTGCCGGGTTGGGACGTCCGAGAGCTGGTCAACCATCTGGTCAACGAGGAGCGCTGGACGCCGCTGCTGTTCGGCGGGTCGACGATCGAGGAGGTCGGCGACCGCTTCGACGGCGACCTCCTGGGCACCGACCCGGTGGCCACCGTCGACGAGGCCGCCGCCGTGGCGCTGGCCGCCGTGCAGGCCGACGGGGCCGTGGAAAGGACGGTGCACCTGTCGTTCGGCGACCATCCCGGCCGCGAGTACGCGATGCAGCTCGCCGCCGACCACCTGGTGCACACCTGGGACCTCGCCAGGGCGCTCGGCGCCGACGAGACCCTCGACGCACCTGCCGTGGCCGCCGTCCTCGACTGGTTCGGCGACACCGAGTCCCTCTACCGGGAGATGGGCGTGATCGGCCCGCGTGTCGAGGTCCCGGCCACGGCCGGACCGCAGGCGCATCTGCTGGGCCGGTTCGGGAGGTCGGTGTGACGGGCTGAGCCTCACCGGCGGCGGCTCATCTCCTCCAGCCGCCGGATGCGGTCCTCCATGGGCGGGTGGGTGGAGAACAGGCGCGCGAGGTGCTCGCCGGTGCGGAACGGGCTGGCGATCATCAGGTGCGACTGCGACACGAGCTGCGGCTCGGGAGGCAGCGGGGCGAGCTGGGTGCCGACCTGCAGCTTCCGCAGCGCCGACGCCAGCGCCAGCGGGTCGCCGGTGAGCCGGGCGCCGCTCGCGTCGGCCTGGTACTCGCGCGACCGGCTGACGGCCATCTGCACCACGCCCGCCGCGACCGGCCCCAGCAGCGCCACCAGGAGAACGGCGATCGGGTTCTGGCGCTCGTCCTCGCCCCCGCCGAACAGGCCCGCGAACATCGCCATGTTGGCCAGGAACCCGACCATCGACGCGAGCGCGCCCGCGACCGAGGAGATGAGGATGTCGCGGTTGTAGACGTGCGAGAGCTCGTGGCCCAGCACCGCGCGCAGCTCGCGCTCGTCGAGCATGTCGAGCAGGCCGGTGGTGGCGCAGACTGCGGCGTGGCGCGGGCTGCGGCCGGTGGCGAACGCGTTGGGCGCCGTGGTGGGGCTGATGTAGAGGCGCGGCATCGGCTGGCGTGCGATGTGGGAGAGCTCGCGGACGATCCGATACATCCGGGGCGCCTCGGGCTCGGACACCGGACGCGCGTGCATGGCACGCAGGGCCAGCTTGTCGGAGTTGAAGTACGACCAGCCATTGACGCCCAGCGCCACGACCAGCGCGACCAGCAGCCCGCTACGGCCGAAGAGCGATCCCACGAACAGCACCAGCGCGCTCATCCCGCCCAGCAGCACCGCTGTCTTCAGCCCGTTCACCCGCGACCGTCCCTTCTCCCGATGGTTGAACGAGCCACGACCGGGTGGTGTTCCGGTCGAACACCACGGACGGTGCGTTCGGCAACCGGGTCATGTCGACTCGCGCCGGTTCGTGTCGACTCGCGGGGTGGGGGTGGCTGTGCGGGTCTCACCAGCCGCGGAGGTCCACCGCCCAGGTATCGAGGATCTCGTCGCCCTGCACGAGGTGCATCCGCTCGTGCAGGGCGATGGTCGGGTCGACGTGGGCGGGCAGGACGCGGACGCGGTCGCCGGCCTTCACCGGCTCGTCGGGGGCGAACGTCGTGTGCTCGTCGGAGCAGAACCACACCTGCGCACCCGGCACGATCGGGTTGCCGTGGTCCATGCCCAGCGACTTCAGCCCGACGTCGGCCACGGCCCAGCCGGGCATCTCCCCCGCGGGGGCTGTCACCGAGACGACGGTGGCCAGCACCGTCAGCGCCTGGCGGAACGGCAGGCCGGCGGCCGAGTAGGCGGTGTCCATCAGCGCGTAGGAGCCCGCCTGGATCTCGGTGACCCACCTGTTGAGCGCGTAGGTGCCGGTGCCGCCGCCGGAGACGAGCTCGCCGCCCACGTCGGCGTGCGCAGCCAGCAGCTTGGCCATGCACTCCTCGGTGAGCTTCGCCCGCTCCTCGACGTCGCCGAGCATCATGAGGTGGCCCTCGTAGCCCATGACGCCGCGGACGGTCAGCCCCGCGGCACGCGCCCTGTCGGCCAGCCCGCCCGCCAGCGCGGGCGCGATCCCGCAGCGCGGCAGGCCCACGTTGACGTCGACCAGCACCTCCCGCACCCCACCCGCGACGGCGGCGGCGAGCGTCTCGTCGGAGTCGATCGCCACGGTGATCCGGGCATCCAGTGCGCCTAGGCGCCGGGCATCGAGCACCTCGTTGGCCAGCAGCAGGTCCTCGCCCAGCCCGGCGGCGGCCATGCCCTCTACCTCGCGGATCGTGGCACAGGTGAATCCGGGGTGGCCGAGGGAAGCCTGCCGGCGGGCGAGCGAGGTGGTCTTGTGCGCCTTCACGTGCGGGCGCAGCCGCGGGCCGGGCAGCGCGGCGGCCATGTCAGCGAGGTTGGCGTCCAGCGCGTCGACGTCGACGAGCAGGGCGGGCGTCGTGAGGTCGTGCACGATCATGATTCCGCCTCCGCGGCAAGAAGTACGTCGGCGGTCATCCGAGTACACGCTCCAGGTAGGCGTTGGTGAACCGGCGTTCGGGATCGAGCCGGTCTCGCAGGGCGACGAACCCGTCGAACCCGGGGTAGCTCTCCCGCAGGTGGGCGGCCGTCCGCGTGTGCAGCTTGCCCCAGTGCGGCCGCCCGCCCAGCGCCGTCATGACGGACTCGACGGCACCGAAGTAGGACTCGTGCGGCTGCCCGCGGTAGACGTGCACCGCGATGTAGGCGCTCTCGCGCCCGGACGCGGTCGAGAGCGGGACGTCATCCGCGGCAGCGAACCGAACCTCCACCGGGAACGTGACGGCCTGCCCGTGCCGCTCGACGGCGGCGCGCAGGCCGTCGAGAGCCGCGCCGAGCGCCTCGCGCGGGACGGCGTACTCCATCTCGAGGAAGCGCACGCGACGCGGGCTGGTGAAGACGCGGTAGGAGCGGTCGACGTACTCGGCGTCGGCGAACTGCTCGGCCGCCTTCCGGTTGATCGACGGCACCAGCCGCGGCAGCCGGGCACCCAGTCGGCAGGCGAGCTCGAAGGCGCCGTTGCCGAGCAGGTCGTCGCCCACCCACTCGGCGACGCGTCCGCGGACGGGCCCCTCGTCGTCGGTGCGGTTGTTGCGCTTGGTGGCGGCGATGTCGGTGTGCGGGAACCAGTAGAACTCGAAGTGGTCGTTGGCCCGCGCCAGCTCGTCGAGGTCGGCGAGCACCTCCGGCAGCGGCATCGCGACCTCGACCGCGTGCAGCCGGAACGCGGGCACGACCTGAAGTGTCACAGTGACGAGAACTCCCAGCGCGCCGAGGCCCACCCGGGCCGCGGCGAAGAGCGGCGCGTTCTCGGTGGCCGAGCAGGTCAGCAACGAGCCGTCGGCGGTGACGATCTCCAGCGCGCGGACCTGCGCCGCGATGCCCTGGTGGCGGGCACCGGTGCCGTGGGTGCCGGTGGAGATCGCGCCGGCGACGGTCTGGGCGTCGATGTCGCCGAGGTTGGGCAGCGCCCAGCCCCGCTCCCACAGCACGTCGTTGAGCACGCGCAGCGTGACGCCCGCGGGCACGGTCGCCAGGCCGCTGCCGTCCACGCGCACCTGTGCAGGATCCGACGGCACGAGCAGCGCGACGTCCTCGGGTACCGCGATGGCCGTGAACGAGTGGCCGGACCCGAGTGCCTTGACGCGCAGCCCGTCGCGCTGGGCGGACTTCACCGCCTCGACGACGTCGCCCGCGTCGCGCCCGACGACCGTCCGCCGCGGGTCGGTGCACTGGTTCCGCGCCCAGTTCTGCCAGGTCATGCCATCTCCGCCGGTGCTTCGGTGTGCGCAGAGCCGATACCGGCCGTGCCCTCGTTCAGCCGGCGCCGCAGCGCCGCGACGTACCAGAGCCCGGCCAGCACGAGGGCGCCGAGGACGACGTAGTCGGCCGAGCGGAACGCCTCGGGCAGCGTCAGCGCGGCCACCACCGCCACCAGCCACAGCAGCGCCAGCACCGCGACGGGCAGCGCGGCCGCACCGAGCCGGAACCCGCCCTCCCCCGCGTCCACGATCGACCGGCGCCGGGCGAGGTAGCCGCCGAGCGTCAGCAGGTAGACGAGGTACGGCACGAGCGCCGTGGCCCCCACCAGAACGGCGAAGGCGTTGCCGTCCGCGGTGCCGTACGCCAGCAGCACCAGGCACACCACCAGCGAGGTGACCAGCGCCGGCACCGGCGTGGACGTCCGCGGGTTCACCCGCCGCAGCAGGTTCGAGAACGGGAGCATGCCGTCACGGGCCATCGCGAAGATCAGCCGCGAGTTCGACGCCGCCGCGACCACGACGAGCGCGAACATCGAGAACACGACGACCGCGAGGAACACCTTCGTCAACACCGGGCCCAGCCAATACTCGGCGATGGCGGCCAGCGGCACCGGCGACGACGAGACGGCGGCCAGGTCGGGGATCGCGACCGTGAAGCCGATCAGCGCCGCCCAGCCCAGCACACCCGACACCACGACCGAGAGGATCATCGCCCGCGGCACGGTGCGCCGGGCGTCGACGGTCTCCTCGGCCATGTCCGCCGCGGCCTCGAACCCGACGAGCGTGAAGATGCCCACCAGCGCGCCGCCCACCAGCGCGTCGGGGAAGACGGCGCCGGGCACCGTCGTCGACAGGAAGCCGAAGCCGTGCCCGCCGTCCGGGGTGCCGGAGCCGCCGTGCACCCAGGCCACGAACACGATGACCGACAGCACGACCGTGCCGATGATCTCGGCGAACACCGCGACGTTGTTGACGCGCGCGGCGAGCTGCACGCGCACGATGTTGATCAAGTAGGCGATCACGAGCGCGAGGACGGCGATGAACAGCAGCAGCCGCGTGTCCTCGGCGTCGAGGCCGAGGACGGTGGCCGTCAGGGGCGCGAGCCCGATCAGCGCGATCCCGGGCAGCCCGACCGCGCCGTAGAGCACGCCGAGCGCCCCGACGAGGTAGCCGAACCGCGAGCCGACGAGCCGCGCCGACCACTGGTAGTTCGCCCCGGCCAGCGGGAAATGGCCCGCGAGCTCGGCGAGCACCAGCACGACGAGGAGCTGCCCCACCGCCGCCACCGGCCACAGCCAGACCGCCGCGGGGCCCATCTGCGTCAGGCCGTAGGAGTAGTTGAGGAAGATGCCGGTGGTGATGGACACGATCGAGAACGCCACCGCGAAGAGCGCGAAGCGGCGCAGAACTCGGGGAAACTGCGTCGCATAGCCGAAGTTCTCACTCATGGCGCGCCTCCGGGCTCGGGTTGCGCATCAGGGTGCGACGTGCGACACACTGTGTCAACCGTCTGAGTCAACTGACCCAGTTCAAGGGAGAACGCGATGGCGCGGGTGTCCGCCGACGACCGCCGCAGACAGCTGGTGGCCGCGGCCTTCCGGGTGATCGGACGGGACGGCTTCGCCAAGGCCACCACGCGCGCGATCTGCACCGAGGCCGGGGCGTCGCTCGCGGCGTTCCACTACTGCTTCGCGTCGAAGCAGGAGCTGCTGACCGAGCTGACCGACCAGACGCTCGCCGCGCTGGCCGTCGCCAGGGCGGGCGGCACGCACATCCGCGGCGACGTCGCCGCGTCGCTGCGGGAGACGCTGCGCTTCTACTGGAAGACCGTCGAGGACGACCCGGGCCGCGAGTCCGTGCTGATGGCGCTCACCCAGCACGCGCTGAACGACCCGGCGCTCGCCGGCGTCGCGCAACAGCAGTACGCGGCCTATCACCGCACTGCGCGGGAGACGCTGCAGGAGATCGGCGACGGTTGCGGCACGCGCTGGACGCTGCCGATCGAGCAGCTGGCCCGGATGTTCATCGTGGTCACCGACGGTGTGACGCTGGCCTGGCTCGTCGACCGCGACGGCGCCGCCGCCCGCGCCGCCCTCGACGCGTTCGCGGAGCAGTTCGCGGCGTTCGCCGCGCGGGAGGAGTCGTGAGCGACTACCTCCTGGCCAACGCGCATGACGAGGCAGGAGAGCGGTTCCGCGCGTTCGCGGAGCTGTTCGACCCCGTCACCGTCCGCCACCTCGACGCCCTGGGCCTGGGCCCGGGGAGCCGGGTGTGGGAGGTCGGTGCGGGTGGTCCGAGCGTGCCGTCCTGGCTGGCCGGACGGGTCGGTCCCGCCGGCCGCGTGCTCGCCACCGACATCGACACGCGATGGCTCCGCGACCTGGACGGCTGCGAGGTGCTCACCCACGACGTCACGACCGACCCGCCACCCGAGGGACCGTTCGACGTGGTGCACGCACGGCTCGTCCTCGTGCACCTGCCCGACCGGGACCGCGTCCTCGCCACGCTGGTCGACGCGCTGCGGCCCGGCGGGTGGCTGCTCGTGGAGGAGGCCGACCCGGCGCTGCAGCCGCTCGTCTGCCCCGACGAGTCCGGGCCGGAGGAGGAGCTCGCCAACCGGCTCAAGACCGGCTTCCGCACGCTCATGTCCGGCCGCGGCGTCGACCTCGCCTACGGCCGCACGCTGCCCCGGCGGCTGCGCGCCGCCGGGCTGGCCGACGTCGCCGCCGACGCGTTCTTCCCGATCACCGGGCCGGCCTGCGCGGTGCTGGAGCGCGCCACGGTGCTGCAGATCCGCGACCGGCTCCTCGACGCCGGGCTGGCCACGCCCGCCGAGATCGAGCGGCACCTGGCTGCCGTCGACGCCGGCCGGCTCGACCTCGCGACGTCGCCGCTGGTGTCGGCGTGGGGCCGCAGAACCTAAGGGTTCACGGGGCGGCCGAACCACGTGCCCCCGCGCGCGGCCTCGACCTCCGCCGGGCGGCCGTGGGTGGAGAAGTGCTCGGGCGTCACCACCACGAACAGCCCCTTCCCCTGCGCCACGATCGGGCCGTCGGGAGCGCCGAGGTGGGCGTCGCCGCTGACCCAGAGCTTGCGTCCCTCGCGCCCGTCCACGCGGCACTCGAGGTGCAGCACCGAGCCCGTGGGCACGGGGCGGCGGAACTCGGTCTGCAGGCTCGCCGTGACGGCAGGCTCCCCGAGGAAAACCTGGAGCGCACCCAGCGCCTCGTCGAACGCCGCCGCGATCACGCCGCCGTGGGCGAGACCGGGGGCGCCCTGGTGGCGGTCCTCGATCGTGAACTCGCTGGTGACCGTGACCCCCTCACCGATGGTCAGGTTCATCTGCAGGCCGCCCTCGGCGTCGCCGCACGCGAAGCAGTGCGCGTAGTGGCCGGGCATCGGCGTGCCCGGGGGCGGGGTGTCGGCGGCCGGCTCGAGCGGAGTGAGGTGCGGCGGGGCGGAGGGGCTCACCGTCGGACGGTAACCCGGTGCTCGCGGCGCGTCATCGCCGCGTGACGGGTATGACGCAGCGCTCCGGCACGGAGCCAGGCAGGATGCCGGGCATGGCCACAGACGTCCGCACCACCATCAAGGACCGCGTCGCCGTGCTCACGGTGTCCAACCCTGAGCGCCGCAACGCCATGAACCTCGAGCTGTCGCAGAAGCTCGTCGCGGCCGTGGAAGCCGCGGTCGCCGACGAGGGCGTCGGCGCGATCGTCGTCACCGGCGAGGACCCGGCGTTCTGCGCAGGCGGCGACCTCGCCGAGCTGGCGACGGCCGACCCCGCCACGCTGCGCGCGGTCTACTCGGGGTTCCTCACGATCGCCGACTGCCCGCTGCCCACGATCGCCGCCGTCAACGGCGCGGCCGTCGGCGCCGGGCTCAACCTCGCCCTCGCCGCCGACCTGCGCCTGGCCGGGCCGCGCGCGAAGTTCGACGCCCGCTTCCTGCAGCTCGGCCTGCACCCCGGCGGCGGCTACACCTGGATGGCGCAGCGCGTGCTCGGACCTCAGGGCGCCGCCGCCGTCACCCTGTTCGGGGAGGCCGTCGACGCGGCCGAGGCCGAGCGCATCGGGCTCGTGTACCGCGTGGCCGACGACGTCGTGGCCGCGGCCGTGGAGATGGCGGCCCGGGCTGCCGCGGCGAACCGCGAGCTCGCTGTCACCACCAAGGCCACGATGCGCCTCACCGCGGGCATGACCTCGCAGCGCGACGCCGTGGACGTGGAGGTGCGGGCGCAGGCGGAGTCCGTGCGGTCCGACGACTTCAAGGAGCGTCTGGCGGCACTGCAGAAGCGGATCAGCAGCTCCCGCTGAGGGTTCCTCCCACCGGAATCCTGTGCTGTGAGATCGGCCGGGGTCGGGCGACGATCACTCTCACCGGGAGTTAACCTGCCCTTACGCCCATCCCCGCACCGGAATCGAGGATCGACCTCGACATGACGTCCACCGACACCGCCGTCGACCAGCCCGAGGTCGTACAGAAGGACCGGGTGGTCATCCGCTTCGCGGGTGACTCCGGTGACGGCATGCAACTCACGGGTGACCGGTTCACCTCGGAGACCGCCGCGTTCGGCAACGACCTGTCCACACTGCCGAACTTCCCAGCGGAGATCCGGGCGCCTGCCGGCACCCTGCCGGGCGTCTCGTCGTTTCAGCTGCACTTCGCGAACTACGACATCCTGACCCCCGGGGACCGCCCCGACGTGCTGGTGGCGATGAACCCGGCCGCGCTCAAGGCCAACGTCGCCGACCTGCCCCCGGGTGGGGTGCTGATCGTGAACACCGACGAGTTCACCAAGCGGAACCTGACGAAGGTCGGCTACGAGGCCAACCCGCTCGAGGACGGCTCGCTCGAGGAGCAGTTCCAGGTGCACGAGGTCGCGATGGCCACCCTGACGCGTGGCGCCCTCGAAGAGACCGGCCTGAGCAAGAAGGACGCGGAGCGGGCGAAGAACATGTTCGCCCTCGGCCTGCTGTCGTGGATGTACCACCGCCCCAGCGAGGGCACGGAGCGGTTCCTGCGGGAGAAGTTCGCCCGGCGCCCCGACCTGGCCGAGGCCAACATCCTCGCGTTCAAGGCCGGCCACGCCTACGGCGAGACCACCGAGGCCTTCGCCGTCACCTACGAGGTGAAGCCGGCCCCGCTGCCCACGGGCACCTACCGCCAGATCACGGGCAACACCGCGCTGGCGTACGGGATCGTCGCGGCCGGTCGGACCACCGGGCTGCCGGTGTTCCTCGGCTCGTACCCGATCACGCCGGCGTCGGACATCCTCCACGAGCTGTCCAAGCACAAGGCCTTCAACGTCACCACGTTCCAGGCCGAGGACGAGATCTCCGGCATCGGTTCCGCGCTCGGCGCGAGCTTCGGCGGGGCGCTCGGGGTCACCACCACGTCGGGTCCGGGTGTGGCACTGAAGTCCGAGACCATCGGGTTGGCGGTGGCGCTGGAGCTGCCGCTGCTGGTGATCGACGTGCAGCGCGGCGGGCCGTCCACCGGTCTGCCGACCAAGACCGAGCAGGCCGACCTGCTGCAGGCCATGTTCGGGCGCAACGGCGAGGCGCCGGTGCCGATCGTGGCCCCGCAGTCGCCGGGTGACTGCTTCGACGCCGCCCTGGAGGCGGTGCGGATCGCGGTCACCTACCGCACCCCGGTCATGCTGCTCTCGGACGGATCCCTCGCCAACGGCTCCGAGCCGTGGAGGGTGCCCGACGCCGACACCCTGCAGCCGGTGGACCCCAAGTTCGCCACCGAGCCCAACGCCCCCGACGGGTCCGGCGAGTTCTGGCCCTACCTGCGCGACGCCGACACCCTCGCCCGTCCGTGGGCGGTGCCCGGCACCGCGGGCCTCGAGCACCGCATCGGCGGGCTCGAGAAGGCCGACGGCCGCGGCTCGATCTCCTACGACCCCGCCAACCACGACCGCATGGTCCGGCTGCGCAGCGCGAAGATCGACGGCATCACGGTGCCCGACCTCGACGTCGACGACCCGACCGGGGACGCCGATCTGCTGGTCATCGGCTGGGGCTCCACCTACGGCCCCATCGGCGCCGGCGCCCGGCGCGTGCGGGCGATGGGCCACAAGGTCGCCCAGGCCCACCTGCGCCACCTCAACCCGATGCCCGCCAACCTCGGCGAGGTCCTCGCGCGTTACGAAACGGTGCTGGTTCCCGAGATGAACCTCGGGCAGCTCGCGCTGCTGCTCCGCGCGAAGTACCTGCTCGACGCGAAGAGCTACACCAACGTCTCCGGCCTGCCGTTCAAGGCCGAGGAGCTGCAGGACCTGTTCCTGAACTATCTGTCAGGAGTGCACGCATGACCGCGCTGGATCTGGGGCTGCCCACGATCGGTGGACTGGACCGAGTCCCGACCACCACCGACAAGCAGACCGCGAAGGACTTCACCTCCGACCAGGAGGTGCGCTGGTGCCCGGGCTGCGGTGACTACGCCGTGCTCGCCGCCGTGCGCCAGTTCCTGCCCACGCTGGGGATCAAGCGCGAGAACACCGTGTTCGTCTCCGGCATCGGCTGCAGCTCGCGGTTCCCGTACTACCTGAACACCTACGGGATGCACTCCATCCACGGGCGCGCCCCGACCATCGCCACCGGCCTGGCCGTCACCCGCCCCGACCTGTCGGTGTGGGTCGTCACCGGCGACGGCGACGCGCTCTCCATCGGCGGCAACCACCTGATCCACGCGCTGCGCCGCAACGTCAACCTCAAGATCCTGCTGTTCAACAACCGGATCTACGGGCTGACCAAGGGCCAGTACTCGCCGACGTCCGAGGAAGGGAAGATCACCAAGTCCACCCCCTTCGGGTCGATCGACCACCCCTTCAACCCGATCTCGCTCGCGCTCGGTGCCGAGGCCACGTTCATCGGCCGCGCACTCGACAGCGACCGCAAGGGGCTGACGGAGGTCCTCGGCGCCGCCGCCGCGCACCGCGGGTCGGCGCTGGTCGAGATCTTCCAGGACTGCCCGATCTTCAACGACGGATCGTTCGACGTCCTGCGCAAGGGCGACGACGCCGACACCCGTGTCATCCCCCTCACCCACGGCCAGCCCATCCGCTTCGGCCCCCCCGCCGAGCACGACCGGGCCGGCCTCGGCAGCTACGCCGTGGTCCGCGACGGGTTCGGGCTGCGCGTCACCAAGACCGACGAGGTCGACGCGTCCGAGATCGTGGTCCACGACCAGACCGACCACAACCTCGCCTTCGCCCTGTCCCGGCTCTCGGACCAGGACCTCACCCACACCGTCACCGGGATCTTCCGCGACGTCGCCCGCACCACCTACGACGACGCCACCCGCGCCCAGGTCGACCACGAGCGCGAGACCCGCACTCCCGACCTGCAGGCCCTCCTCAACGGCCGCGACACCTGGACCGTCGTCGGCTGACCGCCACACCGCGTCCTGGAACGTCCTCCCGGCTCCGGCCGGGGGGACGTTCCGTCGTTCCGGGGCTCAGCGCCCGTCAGCCGGACCGGACTGCGCCGGGATGTCCGGAACGTCGGTGCTCTCGTCCGCGGGGTGATCGCTCTGGGCCGGGATCGTCGGCCTCACGCCGAGACGGTCCAGCGCTCCGGTGGCCGTGACGCCGACCCCCGGGCCCTGCCGGCGCGGGAGGCCCTGGGGATCGACGGCCGCGAGAGCCGAGTTCGTCGGCGGACCGGGTGGTGGCTGCAGCGGTTCCGGCTCGGCCCTCGGGCTGGGCGCCGCCGGGGGCTCATCTGCGGCCGGCCACGTGGACATCTCCGGCCAGGCCGACGTCGTGTCCCGGGCCTGCCGCAGCGGCCGCACGAACGCCAGCCAGGTGGCCGCCGCACCGAGGAGGAACGCGACGAGGCACAGCACCCAGACCTGTACGAAGAACCATGCCACGACGTGCTCCTAGGGGATCTGGATCTCGACGCGCCTGCTGGCTGCGCGGGTGGCGAGCGGACCGGCGTTGCCGAGGCCTTCCGTGACGAGACGGGCGCGGTTCACGCCGGCGGCCGCCAAAACCTCCGCGACGACCTCGGCCCGGCGCTCGGAGAGCTGCTGCGCCACCACGGCGGGGCCGGGGCCGTCGGCGCAGAACCCGATCACGTGGGCCCTCACGCCGGGCTCGGCCCGCAGCACCGCGGTCACCCGCCCCACGGTGGCGGCGGCAGCCGGGGTCAGGTCGGCACTGTCCGCCGGGAAGGTGATGGGCGCGGCGGCGAGGATCACGGCGACCTCGGCCGCCGCACGACGCTGACGGTCCGCGGCGGTGGTGGTGCCGCCGGCGGCGGGGGCGGTGCCGCCGGCGATGGGGGCGGTGGGAGCGGTGACGGTCGGGGCCCTGCCCACGCTGACCGGTACGGTCACCTCGGACGGGGCAGCGGGCGGCCCGGGCCACATCAGGGAGACGCCGGCGAGCACGAGCGGCACTGTCACGAGGCCTGCCCACCACCCGGCTCGGGACGAGGACGCCACTAGATCCACCACGGTCTCCCCCCGTGTCGAGGCGATCATCGGACAAGGTCACGGACGACGGTCACGCCTGCATCACGTTCAGGTAACGAATAGTGACACGTGCTCCGTCTCAGACCGAGACGATCCACCGGATCCGGTGCGGCGTCCATCTACGGTGCGGATCGGCGCCGGACGACGAGGTCGAGGTGAGGGCATGGTGTCCGGGGAGAGGCTCGGCGGCGGTTACGCCGCGCCCGTCGTCGCCCGCTGGGGCGGGCAGCCCCTGGAGATCGGTGGCCCCGAGAACCCGTCGACGCCGCTGATCGTGCTGCTGCACGGGCGCGGCTCGCACGAGAACACGATGGTCGGGCTGGCCCCGCACCTGCCGTTCGGCCCGGCGTACGCCGCGGTGCGAGGTCCGGTGGAGGAGAGCGACGGCTTCACCTGGTCCGCAGGCGACGACCTCGAGGCCACCATGGACTGGTTCCTCGGCTGGCTCGACACCGAGGGCGATCCCGACCGACCCGTGGTGCTCGTCGGGTTCGCCGAGGGTGCGACGCTCGCCGCCGCGCTGATGCTGAACAGGCCCGAACGCTGGGCGGGCGGTGTCCTGCTGCACGGCGCGCTGCCGTCCGCTGCGCCGCTCACGCGCGGACGGCTGACCGGCATGCCCGTGTTCCTGGCCCAGGCCACGGGCTCCTCGGGAGACCCGCAGGCGCCCGCCTACCGGACGTGGGACTACCTCGTGCGCGACAGCGGGGCACCCGTCTGGGCCGAGCGCGACCCGGGCGGCCAACGGCTCACCGGTGAGCTCGTGGCGGCCGTCGACCGCTGGCTCACCGCCCGGCTCGACCACCTGCACCGCTTCGGCGAGAACCCGCTTCCCGACGGCGACGACCCGCCGTGGCCGACGCTGCCGGAGGAGACGCTCCCCCCGCGGGCGCACCGGCCGGAGGCGGACGGCACCCCCGCCGTGCTGCCCATCGCCCTGGCCTACGACGCGGTGGGCAAGGGCTGGGCGGTGGCCGACCCGCTGGCCGGCCTCACCCTCCCCGCCGGTGCGGTGGTGCTGGACCAGGCCCGCGACGACGCGGAGCACACGACGATCAGCGCGATCGCCGCCGCGTCCGCGTCCGCATCCTGACAACAGGCAGTGGGGAGTCTCACCAGGGCGATCCGGCCCGCGCGGTGTTCTCATGGACCCGTGGCGGCGACGAAGCTGGACGGGCGGGGTGTCGGGGCCGCCGTCGGCGCCTACGCGATATGGGGGCTGTTCCCGGCGTTCTGGCCGATGCTCGCGCCCGCCGTCCCCGTCGAGGTGCTGGCCCACCGCATCGCCTGGACCGCGGTGCTGATGGTCGTGGTGATCTCCCTGGCGCGTGGCTGGCCTGAGCTGCGGGCGCTCGCGCCGCGGGGCTGGGCGATGGTCGCCGCCGCCGGCGTGCTGATCACGATCAACTGGGGCCTCTACATCTACGCCGTGTTCGACGGGCAGGTAGTCGAGGCCGCGCTGGGCTACTTCATGAGCCCGCTGGTCAGCGTGCTGCTCGGGGTGCTCGTGCTGCGGGAGCGGCTGAACCGCGTGCAGTGGGCGGCGGTGGCACTCGGCATCGCCGCGGTGGTGGTGATCGCGATCGAGAACGGCAGGCCGCCGTGGATCGCGCTCACCCTGGCCGCCTCGTTCGGCACCTACGGGCTGATCAAGCGCACGGTGCCGCTGTCGGCCACCGGCAGCGTCACGGCCGAGGGCCTCGTGCTGGGGCCGATCGCCGTCGCGGTGATCGTCTGGTTCCAGGTGGCGGGCGCTGGCACGATGGTCGGCCACGGCCCGGTTCACCTGCTGCTGCTCATCGCCGCCGGCCCCGTCACCGCGATCCCCCTGCTGCTCTACGGCGTGGCCGCGCGGCGGGTCCCGCTGAGCACCATCGGTGTGCTGATGTACCTGAACCCGATCCTGCAGTTCGTGTGGGGCGTGTTCGTGGTCCACGAGGCCATGCCGGCCACCCGCTGGATCGGGTTCGCGCTGGTCTGGGTGGCGCTGACGGTGTTCACGGTGGACCTGATCCACACGAACCGCTCGGCCCGCCGCGAGACCGCGACCCTGGCCACCACCCCCACCTGACGCCGGGGGAGGGCGTCAGCCGGTGCGGTCGATCGCGTAGGTCGTCAGAGCATCCAGGGCGTCGGAGGCCGGGCAGGCGGGGAGCTTGGCGAGCTCGGCTCGGGCCTCGGCGGCCTGGTCGGCCAGGAACTCGCGCGCGCGCTCCAGCCCCTTGCCGGTGCGGAGCAGGCCCAGCGCCTCCTCCACCTCGTCGTCGTCCGTGATCGGACGGGCCAGCAGCACACGGAGCCGCTCGGCGTCCGGGCCGGTCTCCTGCAGTGCGTAGAGCATCGGCAGGGTCTGGACGCCCTCGCGCAGGTCGGTGCCGGGCGTCTTGCCCGAGCTGTCCGACGGCGACGCGATGTCGATGACGTCGTCGGCCACCTGGAAGGCGGTGCCGAAGATCGTGCCGAACCGCTGCAGGGACGCGATGTGCTCGGGCGGGCAGCCGGAGAACATGCCGCCGAAGCGGCCCGAGGTGGCGATGAGCGAACCGGTCTTCTCGGCGATCACCGTCAGGTAGTGCTCCACAGGGTCCTCGCCGGGGCGCGGACCACGGGTCTCACGCATCTGCCCCGTGACGAGCTCGGCGAAGGTCTCGGCGATGATCCGCACGGCGTCCGGCCCGAGGTCGGCCACGAGCCGGGACGCGTGGGCGAACAGGAAGTCGCCGGTGAGGATCGCGACGGAGTTGTCCCAGCGCGAGTTCGCGCTCTCCGCACCGCGGCGCATCGTGGCGGAGTCCATGACGTCGTCGTGGTAGAGCGTGGCCAGGTGGATCAGCTCCACCACGGCCGACGCGGTGATCACCTCGTCCGAGTCCGGCTGCGGCCCGAACTGCGCCCCCAGCAGCGTGAACAGCGGCCGGAACCGCTTGCCACCGGCGTCGATCAGGTGCAGGGCCGTCTCGTTGACGAACTGGTAGTCGCTGTGCACCTCGCGGTGCAACAGCTCCTCGACCTGGGCAAGACCGGCCTCGGTGGCCGCCGCCAGGGCCGGGTCTCCGACCTCGACTCCCGCTATCGCATTGCTCGACACTCCCTCAGCCTACGAAGGTTCCGCCGCCGGCCCAGCCCAGGGCCAGGGTCGGGACGATGCCGAGCAGGAGCGTGACGAGCACCCCGAGCGTGATGGCGACGGTGGTGAAGGCCCCCGGCACGGCGACGGTGGGGCCGTCGGCGGCCGGCTCGCTGAAGTACATCAGCACGATGACGCGCAGGTAGAAGAACGCGGCCACCGCGCTCGCGATCAGCGCGATCACCACCAGCGGCGCCATCCCGTCGGCCAGCGCCGCCGAGAACACCGCGAACTTCGCGGTGAAACCGCTGGTGAGCGGGATGCCGGCGAGGGCTAGCAGCAGGAACGCCATCACCCCGGCCACCACGGGCGACCGCTTCGCGAGCCCCGCCCACTGCGAGAGGTGGGTGGCCTCGCCGTCGGCGTTGCGCACCAGCGAGATCACGCCGAAGATCGCCAGCGTGGTGAAGCCGTAGGCGAGCAGGTAGAACAGCGTGCCGGACGTGCCCGCCGCCGTGATGGACATCGCGCCGAGGAGCAGGAAGCCCGCGTGCGCCACGGACGAGTAGGCCACCATCCGCTTGACGTCGGTCTGGGTGAGACCGATGACGGCCCCGATCACCATCGACACGATCGCGATCGCCCACAGCACGCCCCGCCACTCCCAGCGGGTGTCGCCGAAGGCCACGTAGAGCACCCGCAGGACGCCGCCGAACGCCGCGACCTTGGTGCAGGCGGCCATGAACGCGGTGACGGGCGTGGGGGCGCCCTGGTAGACGTCGGGCGTCCAGGTGTGGAACGGGCCCACCGAGGCCTTGAACATCAGCCCGACGACGAGCAGGGCGAGCCCGCCGAGCAGCAGCGCGTCGGACTTCTGCGAGCCCGACGCCGCCGCGGCGATGTCGGTGAAGCGCACCGAGCCCGCGTAGCCGTAGAGCAGCGCGAGGCCGTAGAGGAAGAACGCCGAGGCGAACGCGCCGAGCAGGAAGTACTTGACGGCCGCCTCCTGCGAGAGCAGCCGGCGACGGCGGGCGAGCCCGCACATCAGGTACAGCGGCAGTGAGAGCACCTCGAGCGCCACGAACATCGTCAGCAGGTCGTTGGCGGCGCAGAAGGTCATCATCCCGGCCAGCGCGAACAGCGTGAACGGGAAGACCTCGGTCTGCATCGTGGGCGCCTGGTCGGGCGAGCCGTAGCCGCGGTCCTCGCCGCCACCACCGGTGGTCCCCCCGCCACCCCCGCCGGTCCCGACCACGGCCCGCGTGGCCGCCGAGGCGAGGAACGCCCCGCCGGGCTCCACGGAGCGGTCGGCGATCAGCAGGATGCTGCCGAGCCCGAGCGCGAGCAACGTGCCCCAGAGGAACAGCGTGGGCCGATCGACGGCGATCGCGTCGGCCACGGTCGTGATGCCCTGCGGGCTGCTGTTGCCCGCGTAGATCCCCAGCGCGAGCCCGGCCGCCGCCAGCGCGAGGATCGAGAGCACCACCTGGGCGGGCCAGCGCTGGTGGCGCGGCAGGAACGCCTCGACGAGCACCGCGAGGCATGCCGCGACGAGGATGATCAGCAGCGGGGCGATGGCGCCGTAGTCGATCGCCGGCGCGTTCAGCGGCGTGACCTGAGCGAGAACAGTCACCGGGACAGACCCCCCACCGGGTCGGGAAGACCCACTTCGTTCATGGTGGCCACCACCGACGGGGTGATGACGTCCAGCACCGGCCCGGGGAAGAACCCGAGCACCAGGATGAGCACGATCAGCGGGGTCAGCACCGCGATCTCACGCTTGCGGAGGTCCGGGAACCCGGAGCCCGGCCTCTTCGCAGCGACGGCGGGGTCGAGCATCGTGCCGGGCCCGCCCGCCGGCTCCAGTGCCCCGAGGACGGCCGCACCGCGCAGCGGCCCCTGCATCGTGCGCTGGTAGACCCAGAGCACGTACAGCGCCGCGAAGATGATGCCGACCGTGGCCAGGATCGTGAAGACGGGCTCGCGCGGGAACGAGCCCAGCAGCACCAGGAACTCGCTGACGAACGAGTTGGTGCCCGGCAGCGCCAGCGACGACAGCCCTGCGACGAGGAACACGCCCGCGAGCAGCGGCGCGACCTGGTGGACGCCGCCGTAGTCGCCGACGAGCCGCGACCCGCCGCGTGCGATCAGCATCCCGACCACGATGAACAGCATCCCGGTCGAGATGCCGTGGTTGACCATGTAGAGCGTGGCACCCGCGAACGCCTGCGAGGAGAACGAGAAGATCCCCAGCGCGATGAAGCCGAAGTGGGCGATCGAGGTGTACGACACGAACCGCTTCATGTCCGTCTGGCCGACGGCCAGCAGCCCGCCGTAGAGGATGCCGATCACGGCGAGGGTGAGCACCAGCGGCGCCAGGTCCCTCGACGCGAGCGGGAACAGCGGCAGGCAGTAGCGCAGGAAGCCGAACGTGCCGACCTTGTCCAACACGCCGACGAGCAGCACACCGGCGCCGACGGGCGCCTCGGCACCGGCGTCGGGCAGCCAGGTGTGGAACGGCACGAGCGGCGCCTTGATGGCGAACGCCACGAAGAACCCGAGGAACAGCCAGACCTGCGTGGACTCCGGGACGCTCGCGGCCATCCGCTGCAGGTCGACCCAGGTGAACGTGCCCGCGCCCAGCTGCTGGCCGCTGACGACGAACAGGCCGATCACGGAGGCGAGCATGATCAGGCCGCCGAGCAGCGAGTACAGGAAGAACTTCACGGCCGCGTACTGCCGGCGCGGCCCGCCGAAGCGGCCGATCATGAAGTACATCGGGACCAGCATGGCCTCGAAGAACACGTAGAACAGGAACACGTCGGTGGCCGCGAACACCCCGACGAGCAGGCACTGGGTGACGAGGATCAGGGAGTAGAACCCGGCGGCCGAGCGGCCCTCGGGGATCTTCTCCTCCCAGGAGAACGCCATGACGATCGGCACGAGCACGGCGATCAGGGCGAGCATCACCAGCGCGATGCCGTCGATGCCGAGAGCGAAGTGGGCGCCGAACGCGGGGATCCAGTCGACCGAGAGCTCGAGCTGGAACCGGGTGCCGCTCGACGCAGCGGCCGTCGAGTAGGAGAACCACACGACGATCGTCAGCACGAGCTCGACCAGCGCGAACGCGAGCGCGGTGAGCTTGGCCGTGCGCGCGTTGCCCTTCAGCGGGGCCACCGCCACCGCCCCGACCAGCGGGAGCAGCAGCAGGATCAGCAGGAGCACGCTTCCTCCGGGAGTACTCACGAGAACCGCACCAACAGCAGCGCCGCGGCGACGAGGACCGTGCCGCCGAGCATCGACAGCGCGTAGGAGCGCACGAACCCGGTCTGCAGGCGTCTCATGCGTCCCGAGCTGCCCCCCAGGAGCGCGGCGGCGCCGTTGACGAGGCCGTCGACGCCGCGGTTGTCCAGGAACACCAGTGCGCGCGTGGCCCAGGTGCCGGGCCGCGCGATGACCGCCTCGTTGATGGCGTTGGCGTAGAGGTCGCGGCGGGCCGCGCGCACCGGCAGCGACACGTGCTGCGGGCGTTCCACCGGCGTCGGCCGCCTGCCCACCACCAGGTAGGCGGTGAGTACGCCGAGCGCGGAGAACACGAGCACCAGCCACGGGGTGACCGAGTGGGGCAGCGCGCCG
This sequence comes from Pseudonocardia sp., assembly GCF_025965585.1. Taxonomy (GTDB): domain Bacteria; phylum Actinomycetota; class Actinomycetes; order Mycobacteriales; family Pseudonocardiaceae; genus Pseudonocardia. Next base: position 4,890 of record NZ_JAOPWR010000223.1, on the reverse strand, counting down.
CCCTCGGCTTCCCGCAGCTCACCGAGCGACGGCGCGAGCCATCCGGCCAGCGCCTGGCCGTTGGTGAGCAGGAAGCCCGCGAACACCGAGCCGAAGGCCAGGATGATCATCGGGACCGTCATCGAGGCCGGGGACTCGTGCGGGTGGTAGTGCCCGCCACTTGCGGTCTCCAGCTTCTCCCAACGCCTCTCGCCGAAGAACGTCATGATCATCAGGCGCGTCATGTAGAACGCGGTGAGGCCGGCGGCGACGGTGGCCGCGAGGCCGAAGACCCAGCCCTGCCAGCCCGGCGCGGTGAACGCGGCCTCGATGATCGCGTCCTTCGTGAAGTAGCCCGACAGGAACGGGAAGCCGATCAGGGCGAGGTAGCCGAGACCGAACGTCACGAACGTGATCGGCATCTTCCGCGCCAGGCCGCCGTAGTGACGCATGTCGACGTTGTCGTCCATCGCGTGCATCACCGAGCCGGCCCCGAGGAACAGCCCGGCCTTGAAGAAGCCGTGGGCCAGCAGGTGGGCGATGCCGAGCGCATACCCGATGGGGCCGAGGCCGACCGCCAGGATCATGTAGCCGATCTGGCTGACCGTGGAGTACGCGAGCACCTTCTTGATGTCGTCGTAGGCGCAGCCGATGATCGCCCCGATGAGCAGGGTGATCGTGCCGATCAGCGCGACGATCAGGCGGCCCGTCGCGGTGAGGTCGTAGAGCGGGTGCGTGCGGGCGATGAGGTACACGCCCGCGGTGACCATCGTGGCGGCGTGGATGAGCGCCGAGACCGGCGTGGGGCCCTCCATCGCGTCCGGCAGCCAGGCCTGGAGCGGGAACTGGCCCGACTTGCCGCACGCCCCGAGCAGCAGCAGCACCGTGATGGCGACGACCGTGCCGGGCGAGAGGTCGCCGACGCGGGCGAACACCTCGGTGTACTGGACGGTGCCGAGGTTGGTCCACAGCAGGAAGATCGCCAGGGCCAGCCCCACGTCACCGACGCGGTTCATGAGGAACGCCTTCTTGGCGGCCGTGGCCGCGGACGGGCGGTCCTGGTAGAAGCCGATGAGCAGGTAGGACGCGAGACCCACGCCCTCCCAGCCGAGGTAGAGCATCACGAAGTTGTTGCCGAGCACCAGGATCAGCATCGCGGCGACGAACAGGTTGAGCTGCGCGAAGAACCGGCGGCGGCCGGGGTCGTGGCTCATGTAGCCGACCGAGTAGATGTGGATCAGCGACCCGACACCGGTGATGAGCAGCACGAACGTCAGCGACAGGGGGTCGAGCCGCAGCCCGAAGTCGACGTTCAGGCCGGCGACGTGGATCCAGTCGTACAGCGAGACCTCGGTGGTGCGCTGGGCCGCGGGCAGCCCGAGCGTCTCGAGGAGGATCGCCAGCCCGAGCACGAAGGACGCGACGACCGTGAGGACCCCGAGCCAGTGGCCCCACGGGTTGGCCCGGCGACCGGCCACGAACAGGATCAGCGAGCCGAGCGCCGGCAGCGCGAACAGCAGCCAGGCGAGCGACGCGATGCCGGAGGCGGCCCCGACCTCGGGGAGTTCGGTCACGAGGTCACCTCATGGGGGCGTGGGCTGAGCACGGGGAGCACTCCTTGGTCTGTGTACTGCATGCGACTCAGTACTTCAGCAGGTTCGCGTCGTCGACCGACGCGGTCCGGCGGGTGCGGAAGATCGACATGATGATCGCGAGGCCGACGACGACCTCTGCGGCGGCCACGACCATCACGAAGAAGGCCATGACCTGCCCGTCGAGCGTGCCGTTGATGCGGGCGAAGGTGACGAGCGTCAGGTTCACGGCGTTGAGCATCAGCTCGATGCACATGAACACGACGATGGCGTTGCGCCGCACCAGCACCCCCACGGCGCCGATCGTGAACAGCAGCGCCGACAGCAGCAGGTAGTACGTCGGGGTCATCGGGCGTCCTGCGTGTCGGAGGAGTCGGAGTCGCCGTCGGCGCGGACGACCTTGCGGCCGCCGGTGAGCGCGTGGGCGTCGGCCGGGGGCTCGTCGAACCGCTCCACCGGGGTGGCGTCGATGATCGCCGAGATGGACTCGGGCGCGATCGAGCCGTCGGGGAGGATCGCGGGCACGGCCACCGAGTTGCCGGTGGCGAACACGCCCGGGCCGGGCAGCGGGGAGATGCGGTCGTGCTCGCCGCGCAGCCGCGCCTCGACCGTGGCGCGCTGGCCGCGCTTGTCGTGGGAGCGCGACTGCGAGTAGGCCAGCACCATCGCCCCGAGCGCCGCGGTGATGAGCAGCGCCGAGGTGAGCTCGAACGCGAACAGGTACTTCGTGAACACCAGCGCGCCGATGCCCTTGACGTTGTCGCCCGACCCCGCGTTGCCCGCGGCCAGTCCGACGGACTGCACGTTGACCAGCGTGCGGCCGACCGCCGCCACGAGCAGCACCGCGAGAGCGACGCCGAGCAGCAGGCCTGTGAGGCGTTGCCCGCGCAGCACCTCGACCACGGAGTCGGAGCTGTCCCGGCCGACGAGCATCAGCACGAAGAGGAACAACATCATCACGGCGCCGGTGTAGACGATGATCTGCACGAAGCCGAGGAACGGCGCCTGCTCCACCATGTAGAGCGCGCCGAGCGACAGCATCGTCATCGCCAGGAACAGCGCCGAGTGCACCGCGTTGCGCGCGGACACCATGCCCAGGGCGCCGAGCAGCGCGATCGGGCCGAGGATCCAGAAGACGACGGCTTCACCCGTCGAGACGATGTCGGTCATACGACCTGCTCCCCCACCGGGTCGGTCTCGGGGTTCTTCTTCGCCAGGGTCGGGCCCTGGACGTAGTAGTCCTGCTCGGTCTCGCCGAGCCGCATGGGGTGCGGCGGCTGCTCCATGCCGGCGAGCAGCGGCGCGAGCAGCTGCTCCTTCGTGTAGATCAGGTCCTGACGGTTGTCGTCGGCCATCTCGTAGAAGTTGGTCATCGTCAGCGACCGCGTGGGGCACGCCTCGACGCACAGGCCGCAGCCGATGCAGCGCAGGTAGTTGATCTGGTAGACGGCGCCGTAGCGCTCACCCGGGGAGTAGCGCGCCTCCTCGGTGTTGTCACCGCCTTCGACGTAGATCGCGTCGGCCGGGCAGGCCCAGGCGCACAGCTCGCAGCCCACGCACTTCTCGAGGCCGTCCGGATGCCGGTTGAGCTGGTGCCGTCCGTGGTAGCGGGGAGCAGCCGGAGGGAAGTTCTCCGGGTACTCCTCGGTGACGACCTTCTTGAACATCGTCGAGAAGGTGACACCGAAGCCCTTGAAGAACTCGAACATCTACTCGGTCTCCTTCCCCGTGAGGGCGCGCTCGCGGCGGCTCTTCTTGGTGGTGGCGTCCACCGACCGCGCGCGCAGCTTGTGCCGCGACGGCGTGGGCACCGCGAGGTCGAGCGGGGGCACCGGGTAGTCCGACGCCAGCTCGACCACCTGGTCCCGCGGGACCTTCCGGTCCGGAACCAGGAACGCGACCATCAGCACGATCGCGACCCCGATCACCAGCGCCACGATCAGCGTGGCCGTGCTGCCGCCGGAGTTGCGGAAGGCGCGGATCGCGAAGATCAGCAGCAGCCACATCAGGCTGACCGGGACGAGCACCTTCCAGCCCAGCCGCATGAACTGGTCGTAGCGCAGGCGGGGCAGCGTGCCGCGGAGCCAGATGAAGACGAACAGGAAGATGAACATCTTCACCAGGAAGACGACGAACTCGACCCAGCCGTTGAGGTTCAGGCCCGGCAGCGTTCCCCCGCCCAGGAACAGCGTGGTGGCCATCGCCGAGACGGTGACCATGTTGACGTACTCGGCGAGGAAGAAGAGCGCGAACTTCAGCGACGAGTACTCGGTGTGGAACCCGCCGACCAGCTCGGACTCGGCCTCGGGGAGGTCGAACGGCGCGCGGTTGGTCTCACCGACCATCGCGATCACGAACACCACGAAGCTCGGCAGCAGCACGATGGCGTTCCACAGGCCGGCCTGTTGCGACGCAACGATGTCGGCCGTGGAGAGCGAGCCCGCGTAGAGCACGACGCCGACCACCGACAGGCCGAGCGCGATCTCGTAGGAGATCACCTGCGCGGCGCTGCGCAGCGCGGCGAGCAGCGGGTACGGCGAGCCGGACGCCCAGCCGCCGAGCACGATGCCGTAGACGCCGAGCGACGAGCAGGCCAGCACCACGAGCACACCGACCGGCAGGTCCACCAGCTGCAGCACGGTGGGCTCGCCGAAGATCGAGACCTCGCCGCCGAACGGGATCACCGAGAACGCGACGAAGGCCGGGATGGTGGCGACGACCGGCGCGATGAAGTAGACCTTCTTGTCGGCCATCACCGGCATGATGTCTTCCTTGAACGCCAGCTTCAGCCCGTCGGCGAGGCTCTGCAGCCAGCCGCCGGGGCCGGTGCGGTTGGGGCCGGGACGCTGCTGCATCCGCCCCACCACCTTGCGCTCCCAGTTGATCATGAAGAGGGTCAGCACCACGCCGATGGCGAACAGCGCCACGACCTTCAGCAGGATCAGCCAGATCGGGTCGTCGGCCAGCAGCTGCTGCGTGCGGGTCAACCCCCCGACAGGGGCCGGGGCCTGTGCCAGCTGTGTCAATGCCGCCTCCGCGGGACGAAGAACGTCGGCGAGACCGGTCATGCCGTCACTCCCACCAGATCACCGTGTCCGGCGCCGAGCACCGCACGGACGCGGGACTCACCGGAGTTGCCCGGCAGCCACACGACGCCGTCGGGAAGGTCTGCGAGCGCCACCGGGAGTGTGATGGCCCCCCGCTCGGTGCGGACGGTGGCCGGCTCGCCCTCGGCGAGCCCGAGGCGCTCGGCCGTGGCCGCGTTGAGGCGGGCCACCGCGGGCCGGGCCGTGCCGGCGAGCGCGGGCTCGTCGATCGC
>NZ_JAOPWR010000201.1 GCF_025965585.1 Pseudonocardia sp. | reverse complement strand
CGTCGGCGTCGGCACGGTCGCGGGCCTGGGCCTCCGCGCGTTCGGCGTCGGCGAGCTCGCGGTCGCGGTCGGCCCGCTCCCGCTCGGCGCGTTCCCGCTCGGCCCGCTCCCGTTCGACCCGTTCGCGTTCGACCCGTTCGCGTTCGGCCTGCTCACGGGCGGCCCCGGCCGTCGTGTCGTCCTCGTTCCGGTCCTGGTCGTTCCGGTCCTGGCCGTCCCCGGGCTGGTCGGCCCCCCGCTCGTCGACGTCGGCGGCGACCGGCTCCGGTACGGGGATCAGCGGCCGCGGCCGCATCGGGACCGTGCCCGGCTCGGTGGGGGGCCCGAACCCGCTGTAGCTGACGGTGCGCGTGAGCCTGCCCGCCCGCACCTCCTCCGCGACGCCGGGATCGGCGAGCGCCGCCTCGAGGATGCCCGCGACGTCGCGCAGCACCGCCTCGCCCGCGGAGTCCCCGGCCTGTGACGCGAGCCGGCCCGCCTCCCGCGCCATGGCCGCCACCAGACGGTTGCGCTGTGCCGAGAGCGCGCGGAGCGTGGCCCCGTCGAGCGTGCGCTGGGCGTCGGCGAGGTCACCGGCGAGGGCCAGCAGGCCGTCGAGCTGCTCAGCGCGGTGGCGGGCGAGCAGGTTGGCCAGCCACGCGGCCTTCGTCGGGCGCCGCAGCCTGCCGATCGCCCGGACCAGGTCGCGGTCGCCCCGCTCGCGCGCCTGCGCCACGGCGTCGTCCCTGGCGGGCACGAAGTCGTCGGGGCGCGTGGCGTAGAGCCGGTCGGCGATCGCGTCGAGCGTCTCGCTGCTGTCCACACGGCGAGGGTAGAGCCAAAGATCCTCCGGAACGGGACGATCTGGCTACTGTGAAGTACGTACGGATCGACGGTGCCCCCGGACCGTCGTCCGTGCATCCGGCGGCCGCATCTCCCACCCCCTCGTGATGCGGCCGCCGGAACCCCGCACCGGCCCCGAACAGCGGCGTGCCAGGCTGATCGCATGAGCGCAGAGGGCACGGACGCAGCGGGGGACCGCGACAGCGGCGACGACTACGACGGCTCCGCCCAGCTGGAGCCCGAGGACACCCTCGAGGACCGCGGCGTCAGCGACGTCCTCGACGAGGGCTACTCGCCCGCCGAGCGCCCGTGGGCCGTCGACGACTACGGCACCACCGCCCGCGAGGAGGCCGAGGGCGAGGACCTCGACCACCGGCTCGCCCGCGAGGTGCCCGACATCGGGTCCGACGACGAGGGCGACGGGCTGGGTGACGAGAGCGACACCGCCGGCGAGCTGCGCGATGACGAGGTCGGCGACGCACGGGCCGGCCGGCTGGTGGCGTCCGACGACGGCGGCGTCTCCGACACCGACGACGAGCTGTGGGCCTCCGACATCGGCGTCGACGGCGCCGGGGCGTCGTCGGAGGAGGCGGCGGTGCACGTCGTCCCCGAGGAGGACTGAGTAGCCATGCCGCAGTTCAGGATCTCCGAGGCAGCCGGTCTCCTCGGTGTCAGTGACGACACGGTCCGGCGCTGGGTCGAGGCCGACAAGCTGCCCGTGGCGCGCGACGCGTCGAACCGCCGGGTGATCGACGGGGCCGCGCTGGCCGCCTTCGCGCGTACCCACGCCACCGCGGCGCCCGATCCCTCGGACGTGCAGCGCTCGGCGCGCAACCGGATGGTCGGGCTGGTGACGTCCGTGGTCGCCGACCGTGTGATGGCGCAGGTGGAGATCCAGTGCGGCCCCCACCGCGTGGTGTCGCTGATGAGCACCGAGGCGGCCAACGACCTGGGCCTGCAGCCCGGCGTGCTGGCCGTCGCCGTGATCAAGTCCACCAACGTCGTCATCGAGACCCCTGCCCACGGCTGAACCGGCGCCGCGCGGGGGCCCCCGCCGGTAGGTTCGCCGCCATGGAGCTGCAGGCGCCGATCGTCGCCGTCACCGTGCATCCCGAGCGCGCCCGCATCACCCGGCGCGGCCGGGTGGCACTCCCGTCCGGCACCACCGAGCTCGTGGTGGCCGGGCTGCCCCTGTCGGTGCTGGACGACTCGGTGCGCGTCGCCGGCCGTTCCGCGTCCCCCGTGCGCGTCACCGGTGTCGACGTCGCCCGCCGCGACCTCGTCGACGCCCCCGACGACCGGGTCCGGGCCGCCGAGGACGCCGTGCGGGACGCCGAGCGCGAGCTGGCCGCCGTCGAGGGCATCGACACCGGCGACGTCGCCCGTGAGCGGCTCCTGCAGCGGCTCGCCCTGCGCTCCGGCGACCGGCTGGCCGCGGCACTGGCCGACGGCAGCGCCGGCACGGCCCGGGTGTCCGAGGTCGGCGGCGCGGTGGCGGCGCAGCTCGTCGAGGTCGCGGCGAACCGCCGGGCCACCGCCGAGCGCCGTACCGACGCCCAGCTCGCGGTGGACGCCGCCCGCGCGGAGCTCGACCGGGTCCGCTTCTCCGGCCGGCAGCGGCGCGACGCCGTCATCGGGGTGGAGGCGGACGCGGACGTCGAGCTGGAGCTGGAGCTGACCTACGTCGTGGAGGGTGCGAGCTGGTCGCCGGCCTATGACGCCCGCCTGACCGACGACGAGACCGTCGAGCTCACCTGGTTCGGCATGGTCGCCCAGTCCACCGGGGAGGACTGGCCCGAGTGCGAGCTGACGCTCTCCACTGCTCGCCCCGCGGTGTCGACCACCGTGCCCGAGCTGGACCCGTGGTGGGTGGACGTCCGGCCGCCCGCGATGCCGATGGCGGCGATGGCCGCAGTGGCCCGGGAAGGCGGTGCGGTGCGGCGCGCGAAGGCGGAGTCGGTGCGTGCGGTCGAGGCGATCGCCGTCGACACCACGCTGTCGGCGTCGTGGCGGCTGGCCCGGCCCACCGCCGTCCCCGGGGACGGCACGCCGCACCGCACCACCGTGGCCACCCTCAAGCTGCCCGCCCGCCTCGACCACGTCACCGCCCCGGCGGTGAGCCTCGACGCCCACCTGCGTGCCACGGTGACCAACACCGGTGGGCAGGCCCTGCTCGCCGGGCCGGTGTCGACGTTCCTCGGCGACGCGTTCGTCGGCACCACGGCGATCGAGCAGACCGCGCCCGGCGCGGAGATCGAGCTGGCCCTGGGCGTCGACGACCGGGTCGGCGTCGATCGCGAGCTCGCCGGGCGCACGGCCCACAAGGCCCGCTTCGGCTCCACCCGCGGTGCCGTCGAGCGCTGGACGATCACCGTGACCAACGGCCGCACCACCCCGGCGCGGGTCACGGTCCGCGACCGCCTGCCGGTGTCGCGCAACGCCGAGGTCAAGGTCGTCGACGTCGCGCTCACCCCCGAGCCCGCCGACCGCGACGAGCTCGGCCGCGTCGAGTGGGTGGCGCGGCTCGAGCCGGGTGCGTGCTGGACCGCGGAGGTCCGGTTCGGGGTCGAGCACCCGAAGGACACGCCTGTCACGGGCTGGAGCTAGGCGGGTGCGTGCCGCCAGCACTCGGCTTCGGCCGGCTGGCGGAGCCGTAGAGTTCCGGTATGAAGCTCCTGGAGATCGTGATCGCGTTCCTGCTTCCGCCGTTGGCCGTGGCGTTGAAGGAGGGGCTCGACCACAAGCTCAGGAAGGTCCTCATCGCACTCGTCCTGCAGCTGGTCGCGCACATCCCCGGCGTCATCTACGCCCTGTGGGTCATCACCCGCGAACCGACCCGCG
>NZ_JAOPWR010000187.1 GCF_025965585.1 Pseudonocardia sp. | reverse complement strand
AGACGCACCGCGTCGGGATGATCGAAGGGAACGGGGCGGAGATCGAGCACGTCCCGACCCTACGATCCGCCGGCGACGTCCTGCGGGTGACGGTGGTCGCGTCCGGAACGGACGCCGTACCGCGCGGCGGACGCGGTGCCGAGCTGATCGTCCGTCCGGTATCGGGGCAGGCCGGGAGCTGGATATCCGTCGGAGGATCCGCTCTGTCGTGCGGAACACCCACGCGTGGCCGGGTCGGAATGGGACGATCCCCGCATGGCGAACATCCCGGACGGCGGTGGGAGCGGGCTCGAGGGTGAGATCGAGGCTGCTCAGTGGCGGTTGTGGATGGCGAAGGTGGATCAGACCGGGGCGGCGCGGGCGGCCGGAGGGTACGTCGTCGATCCGGAACGGGCGCAGGCGTGCATCCGGGAGCTGGACCGGATCACCGCCGACATCCGGATGCTGCTGCTGGATACGCGGAGACTCAGCTTTGAGGCACCCAGATACGACCCTGTCAGCGAGAACGTGGCTCGCAACGGGGGAGTCATGGCAGCTCGCGCAGTCGGCTACATCACTGCTTTCGCGGACCGGATCGAGGCCACGCGGGTCGCCCTGCAGCAGCAACTCGACGCCTACCGCGAGGTGGAACGGGTGAACGGCGGTCGGCGCGCGTGATCGCCCGGGGATGGTTCGCCGTCGCTCTCGCAGCCGCCGCCCTCGCCTCAGGCTGCGCCACCGACGCCGGCGGCCGGGAAGCGACCGCGCATTCCGGCGACGGACGGGCGTCGGCACTGGATCATCAGCCAGGGCCAATGCCATCGTCGAAGCCATCGCCACGCCTGGCCCCTGCCGTTGGTGCCCCCCTCGATGCGCGCGGCATCAGTGCGTGCGATCTGCTCACGCCGACCCAGCTGGCCGAACTCGGTCTCGATCCGAGCTCCGCGAGATCGGGCACGGCAGGTTCGGCGCAGACGTGCGGCTGGACCCGCAACAATGACGTGTCGAACCCCGCCGGCCTGCAGATCAACACGGATCCGGCCATCCCGTCCCTCGACGGGCTCTACCTCGTGCGCGACACGTTCGCCGTGTTCAAGCCGATCGAGATCTTCGGGCACCCGGCGTTGCACGCTGATGACGTGGCCGGGCCGGTCTGCACCATCTACACCGCCATCGCCGACTACCAGGCCGTCAGCACCGACGGCAACCTCGCCGGCCGCCCACTGGCCGACCCGTGCGGCCCGTCACGCCGGATGGCCGAGATGATCCTCTCCAACCTCCCACCCCTCCGCTGATCCCGCGACGATCGCCCCGAGCCGGGTGTTCCTGCTGCTCGAACAGCAGGAACCCGCATCTCACGCGATCGTCGCGAGCAGGCCGTCAGCCCACCGACTCCAGCACCGGGGCGCTGCGTCCGTTGCGCACCACCACCGCGAAGCTGAGGGCGACCAGTACGGCGAGGCCGGCGAGCAGGACCGGGTAGCCGACCAGCCCGGTCAGGGCGGCGAGCAGCACCGGCAGGAGGAACCCGACGTAGGTCAGGCTGTAGAAGACCGCGGTCAGGCCCGCGAGGTGCTCCGGCTCGGCCATCCGCTGCACCTCCAGCAGGCCCGCCACCAGGCACAGGCCGTATCCGGCGCCCAGCACGAGCGAGGCCGGGACCGCGAGCACCGGCGACCCGAGCGCCGCCGCGGCGGCGGCCACCACCGTGCCGGCGAGCACAGCCCCGAGCCCGACCCGCGCGGCCAGGACGGGAGAGCGGCTGTCGAGCCTGCGGGCCCACGACTGGATGCACACGCCTGTCGTCTGGGTGAGGGCGGCGAGCAGTGTCGCGAACAGGAGGCTCCCGCCGCCCGCGCCGAGTGCCGCGGGCTGGACCGCGAACGAGATCGCCACCGCCCCGAACACCCACGGCGCCATCGGCAGCACCACCCGGAGGAACCGGCGGGGCAGGTGCACCCGGACCCGCAGCACCGGGGCGAGATCGGTGCCCGTGTCCGGTGCTCCGACCGCAACGGCCAGCACCACCACCGTGATCACGATGTGCGCCACGTAGGGCATCTCGAGCGGGAACGGCCCGAACCGCGCCAGCAGCCCACCCACGAGCGGGCCGATCCCGAAGCCCGCCGACAGCGCCAGCGCGGCCCGTCGCGCTCCCGCGCCGGGGTCCGCGGCGTCATGAGGTGGCTGGGAGAGCTCCTTCACCCACGACGTGCCGACGACCATCGCGACGCCCGTGACCACGCCGAACAGGAACCGGCCGACGTACAGCGCCGGCTCCGACAGGGACGGCAGCGCGCCCAAAGCCAGCACCGCGCTCGCGGGCGCCGACACCGCGAGGGCGGGCAGCATCAGCCGCCGCCTGCCCCATCGGTCGGACGCCGGACCGCCGAGCAGCAGCCCTGGCGCGAGCCCCGCCGCGTAGACGCCGAAGAACGCCGCCACCATGACCGCCGAGAAGTGCTCCTGCTCGCGGTAGGCCACCATCAGCGGGCTGAACTGGTTGGCTCCGTACCCGATGGCGAACAGCCCTGCCGCCACCCGCACCCAGCTCCGCACGTCCCTGACCTCTCCGATCGCAATCCTCGACGGTCGCTCGACCGCCGTTCCGTGCCTGTTCACGCGGCCCAGCTGTCTCGACTCGCGGACGTCCGGCGCCCGACTCGCGCAGCGTTCCGGGTCGACTCGCGAGCGCGGTCATGTCGACCCGCGCACCACGACGTGCCGACTCGCCCCCGGCCCGGCTCGCGGGCCCGTCCTGGCTACTCGCGGGACGTGGCCGGGTGCTCGCTGGGTCAGGCGCTCGCCTTGGCCTTCTGCCGCCAGCTGGTCAGGGCGCGCTCCGTGTAGCCGTTGGGCTCCTGGCGGCCCGAGAAGACCAGGTCGAGGGCAGCCTGGAAGGACTCGCTGGTCGCCAGGTCCTTGGCCATCGGCCGGTAGCCCGGCTCCTTGGCGTTCTGCTCGTCCACCACCGCCGCCATCCGCGCGAACGTCTCGCGCACCAGCGACTCCTCGACCACCCCGTGACGCAGCCAGTTGGCGATGAGCTGGCTGGAGATGCGCAGGGTCGCGCGGTCCTCCATCAGCCCGACGCCCTCGAGGTCCGGCACCGTGGAGCAGCCGATGCCCAGCCCGACCCAGCGCACGACGTAGCCGAGGATCGACTGGGCGTTGGTCTCGAGCTCGTGGCGCTTCTCGTCGTCGGTCAGGGTGCCGGTCAGCACCGGCACCTCCAGCAGGAGGTTGCGGTCCGTGGTGCGGCCGGCCAGCTCGGCCTGCCGCGCGTGGACGTCGGTGCGCAGGTAGTGCAGCGCGTGCAGCGTGGCCGCGGTGGGCGAGGGCACCCACGCGCAGTTGGCGCCGGCCTTCGGCTGGGCGCCCTTCTGCTCCAGCATCGCCGCCATGGCCGCGGGCTTGGCCCACATGCCCTTGCCGACCTGCGCCTTGCCCGCGAAGCCCGCGTGCAGCGCGACGTCGACGTTGCGGTCCTCGTAGCCGTTCAGCCACGCGGTGGACTTCATGTCGTCCTTGCGCACGACCGGCCCGGCCTCGAAGTCGCTGTGGATCTCGTCGCCGGTGCGGTCGAGGAAGCCGGTGTTCACGAAGATCACCCGGTCCTGCGCCGCGGCCAGGCACGCCGAGAGGTTGAGCGAGGTGCGCTTCTCCTCGTCCATGATGCCGATCTTGAGAGTGCGCGGCTCCATGCCGAGCGCCTCCTCGACGGCCGCGAACAGCTCGACGGTGAGCGCGACCTCGTCGGGCCCGTGCTGCTTGGGCTTGACGATGTACACGCTGCCGGCGCGCGAGTTGGAGAAGCGGCCCAGGCCGCGCAGGTCGTGCAGCGCCGCGGTGGCGGTGACCAGCGCGTCGAGCACGCCCTCGGCCACCTCGGTGCCGTCTGCGGTGAGTACGGCGTTGGTGGTCATGTGGTGGCCGCAGTTGCGGACGAGCAGCAGCGAGCGGCCGGGCAGCGTGAGGTCGGAGCCGTCGGGCGCGGTGTAGGAGCGGTCGCCGTTGACGCGACGCTCGACCTTCTTCCCGCCCTTCTCGAACGACGACACCAGGTTGCCGGTCATCAGGCCGAGCCAGGTGCGGTAGGCGGCGGCCTTGTCCTCGCCGTCGACGGTGGCGACGGAGTCCTCGAGGTCGACGATCGTGGTGACGGCCGACTCCAGCAGGACGTCGGCGACGTCGGCGTGGTGCTGGCGGCCCACCTGGTGTGAGGGGTCGACGGTCAGCTGGAGGTGCAGGCCGTTGCGCTGCAGGAGGACGGCGCCGTCGGCGGAGCCCGCGAACTGCGACGGATCGGCGAGCGCGGGCGTCAGCGCGCCGCCCTCCACCGTGTAGGCGGTGACGTCGGCGTGGCTGCCGGACGCCAGCGGGAACAGCTCGTCGAGCAGCTCGTCGGCGGCCGCGATCACCTGCGCGCCGCGGGCCTCGTCGTAGCCGGGGGCGAGGTCGTGGTCCTGCGGGAGCGCGTCGGTGCCGTAGAGGGCGTCGAACAGCGAGCCCCAGCGGGCGTTGGCGGCGTTGAGCGCGTAGCGCGGGACCGTGGCGGGTACCACCAGCTGGGGGCCGGGGACGTCCGCGATCTCGGCGTCCACGCGGTCGACCTGCACCTGGGGCTGCGCCTCGGGCAGCAGGTAGCCGATCTCGGTGAGGAACGCGGCGTAGGACGCGGCGTCGCCCGCACCGTGCTCGCGGTGCCAGGCGTCGAGCTGCTCCTGCAGCGCGTCGCGGCGGGCCAGCAGCTCGCCGATGCGCGGAGCGAAGCGGCCCTGGAGCTCGACGAGGGCGTTCCAGAACCGGTCAGGCGTGATGTCGAGCCCGGGCAGCAGTTCGTCCGCGACGAACGCGCGCAGTGCCGGGTCGATCTGCAGAGTCGACGTCATCGCTCTTTTCTACCAGACGGAGTGACTTTTCCACAGTACGGAAGTATGGTGCGTTCTGTGAGTGCACCCGCCGCTGGAGGCGTCCAGTCCCTGGTCCGCGGCTTCGAGTTGCTGGAGGCCATCGGCGAGATGGGCGGCGAGGCCGGGCTGTCCGAGCTGGCCGGCCGCACGGGCCTGGCGCCGGGCACGACCCACCGCATCGTGCGCACGCTCGTCGACCTCGGCTACCTCCGCCAGGTGCCGTCGCGCCGCTACACGCTCGGCGCCCGCCTGGTCCGTCTCGGCGACACCGCGTCGAAGCTCCTGGGGCGCTGGGCCACACCCGTCCTCACCGATCTCGTCGACACCGTCGGGGAGACGGCCAACCTGGCCCTGCTCGACGGCGACCGCGCCGTCTACGTCGCGCAGGTGCCGTCACCGCACTCGGTGCGGATGTTCACCGAGATCGGCAGGCGCGTCCCGCTGCACTGCACGGGAGTGGGCAAGGCGCTGCTGAGCCTGCTGCCCGGCGCCGAGGTCGACGCGCTGATCGCCCGCACCGGGCTGCCCGCCGTCACGCCCACCACCATCACCGACCCCGGTGCCCTGCGCTCCGAGCTCGCGCTCGCCCGCGAGCGGGGCTGGATCCGCGACGAGGGCGAGCAGGAAGCCGGCGTGCGCTGCGTCGCCGTGGCCGTGCCGGGGCCCACCGGGCCGGTGGCCGTGTCGGTGTCGGGCCCCCAGGGCCGCGTGGACGAAGCGGCGATGGCGCGCATCGCGCCGCTGGTGGTGGCGGCCGCGCGGACACTGGAGGAGCTCCTCGCCGGGAAGGTCGGCGCGTGAGCGCCGCGCGGGCGGCCGGCTCAGCGGGTGACCGACACCCCGGGCACCCGGACGGGCTCCGCGCCCGCCGGCGACAGCGCTCCCGTCAGCGCGATCAGGATCGCCACGGCCGCCGCGACGATGAGCGACAGCTGGAGCGTTCGACGCGGACCCACGTGCACCTCCCGGGAAGATCATGTGGCGGACAGATGATCAACCGATCGTGTCGCGATCAGGTCACGCCTCGCCGATCGGGTAGTGCGCATCACCACATCGGACGAACGGATCAGACCACGTCGGGCCGTTTCCGCCCAGCGCGCGGCCCCCGATCACCGGGCGACACCGGGGATCGGGACGTAGGGTCGGCCGCGGCGATCGGCTCGACGGCGAGGAGGCGGCGATGACGCTCGGCGGAACGATCGGCGGTGCGGTCGCGGGGAAGGTCGACGGTGCGGTGCGCCAAGCCTTCGAGCGGGCGCTCGACCCCCACGACGTGATCAGCGACCCGGTGAGGTGCCGCGCCTACGAGTGCGACGGGCTCACCGGCTACCGGGTCACCCCGCAGCTCGTGCTCCTCCCCCGCGACGCGGCGCAGGTGGCCGCCGCGGTGCGGGTCTGCGCCGAGCACGGCGTGCCCTTCGTCGCGCGCGGCGCGGGCACCGGGCTCTCCGGTGGTGCACTCCCGGTGGCCGAGGGCGTGGTGATCAGCCTGGCGCGGCTCAAGCGCGTGCTGGAGGTGGACCCGCTCGACCGGCGCGCGGTGGTGGAGCCGGGCGTCACGAACCTGGAGATCACCGCCGCGGCGGCGCCACACGGCTTGTACTACGCGCCCGACCCGTCCAGCCAGCAGGTCTGCACGATCGGCGGCAACGTCGCGGAGAACTCCGGCGGCGCCCACTGCCTCAAGTACGGCTTCACCACCAACCACGTCTACTCCGTCGAGGTGGTGCTGCCCGACGGCTCCGTCGTCACGCTCGGCTCCGACACCGGCGAGCAGGCCGGCCCGGACCTGCGCGGGGTGTTCCTCGGCTCCGAGGGCACGCTCGGCATCACCACGAAGATCACCGTGAAGCTGCTGCGCACCCCCGAGACCGTGCGGACGCTGCTCGCCGACTTCCCGTCCGTCCGCGCCGCGGGCGACGTCGTGAGCGGCATCGTCTCCGCAGGGATCGTGCCCGCGGCCGTCGAGATGATGGACACCCTTGCGATCGAGGCCGCCGAGGAGGCCGTGCACGCGGGCTACACCGTCGGCGTCCCGGCCGCGCTGGTCGTCGAGCTGGACGGGCCGATCGAGGAGTGCGACTCCCAGTTCGAGCAGGTCAAGGCCATCTGCGAGAAGCACGGCTGCACCCGGCTGCACATCGCGGGCTCGCCCGAGGAGCGCGCGGCGATCTGGCGGGGGCGCAAGGCCGCGTTCGCCGCGGTCGGCCGGATCAGCCCCGACTACTTCGTGCAGGACGGCGTTGTCCCCCGCACGCGGCTGGCCGAGGTGCTCGACCGCATCGCCGAGCTCGGCGACGAGGCGGGTATCCGCGTGGCCAACGTCTTCCACGCCGGCGACGGCAACCTGCACCCGCTGGTGCTCTACAGCGCGGCCGCCGGGGAGACCGAGCGCGCCGAGAAGCTGTCGGGCGAGATCGCCGAGCTGTGCGTCGAGTTCGGCGGATCGCTCTCCGGCGAGCACGGCATCGGCACCGACAAGGCGTGCTCGATGCCGAAGATGTTCTCCGACGACGACCTGGACGTCATGCGGCGGGTGCGCGCCGCCTTCGACGCCCACAACATCTGCAACCCGGGCAAGGTCCTGCCGACACCGCGGCTGTGCGGCGAGCGTCCCGGGAAGTACAAGCCCCACCCGTTGGAGGAGTCCGGAGTGATCGAGCGGCTATGAGTACGCCCACTCCCACCTCGCTGCGGCCCGAGGACGTCGACGGCGTCCGCACCGCGGTCCTGGACACCGCGGGCCCGATCGCGATCGCCGGCGCCGGCACGGCCGCCGACTGGGCGGGCCCGCTCGGTGCCGTCGACGCCGTGCTCGACACCACCGCACTGACCGGCGTGATCACCCACAACCCGGGCGACATGACCGTCTCGGTGCGTGCCGGCACGCCGCTGCGCGCGCTCGTCGAGGAGCTCGCCCCGCACGGCCAGCACGTGTCGTTCGACGCCGCCCGCGTGGCCGACGGCGCCACGGTCGGCGGGCTGCTGGCCACGGCCGACGCCGGTCCGTCCGCGCTGATCCACGGCTTGCTGCGCGACCTCGTCATCGGCACCACGCTGGTGCTGGCCGACGGCACCATCGCGCACAGCGGCGGGCACGTGATCAAGAACGTGGCCGGCTTCGACCTCTCCAAGCTCGTGCACGGCTCCTACGGCACCCTCGCCGTGGTGGCCGAGGTCGTGCTGCGGCTGCACCCGGTGGCCAAGGCGACGGCCACGCTGGCGCTGGACTGCCCGCTCGCCGAGGCGCCCGAGCACGCCGCGCGCGTGCTGGGCGGCCCGTACGAGCCGGTCGCGCTGGAGTGGGTGGGCGAGTCAGCTGCCGAGGGCACGCTGCTCGTCCGGATCGAGGGAACGGAAGCGGCCCTCCGCGCCCGGGTCGACCGCCTCTCGAGGGTGATCGGGACCGAGGGGGGTGCCGCTCGCCCGACAGACGGGTGGGACCGGCATGCCGCGCTCGTGCGCGGCACGGACGGTTCCGCCTCGCTGCGCGTCGGGTCGCTGCCGTCGCGGCTGCCGTCCCTGATCGCCTCCCTTCCGGCCGTCACGGGCATCACCGCTGGTCTCGGTACCGGTGTCGCCACCGTCTCCCTCGATCCGGCCGGCGTCGCCGAGGCCCATGCGCTCGTGCACGCCGCGGGTGGGACCTCGGTGGTGCGCTCGCGGCCCGCAGGCGCCGACGTGCCCTCGTGGGGGCCGCCGCCGTCCGCGATCGCCGTGCTGAAGTCCGTCAAGAACGCGCTCGACCCGCAGGGCCGGTTCGGTCCGGGTCGCTTCGACCCCTGGATGTGACGATCGTGACCACCCCCGCCGGCTCCGCCGAGAGCAAGCTCCCCCAGACCGCACCCAGCAGCTTCGACGCGCACCACCCGCCCGAGCGGGAGCTGCTCGACGACTGCGTGCACTGCGGCTTCTGCCTGCCCACCTGTCCCACCTACCAGCTGTGGGGCGAGGAGATGGACTCCCCGCGCGGCCGCATCTACCTCATGGACCTCGCGGAGAAGGGCGAGATCGCCCTCGACGGGCCGTTCACCGAGCACATCGACGCGTGCCTGGGCTGCATGGCGTGCGTGACGGCGTGCCCGTCGGGCGTGCAGTACGACAAGCTGCTGGAGTCGGTGCGGCCCCAGATCGAGCGCAACGTCGAGCGCGACCGCGGCGACAAGCTGTTCCGCGACGCGATCTTCACGCTGTTCCCCTACAAGCGACGGCTGCGCGTGGCGGCCCTGCCCGGTGCGCTCTACCAGAAGCTCCGGGCGGTGCCGGCGATCCGGAAGCTCGCCGAGAAGCTGCCCGGGCGGCTCGCGGCCATGGAGTCGCTGCTGCCGCCCGTGTCGGTGCGCGAGGCGTTCGCGACGCTGCCCGTGTTCACCCCCGCCGTCGGCCCGCGCCGCGGGCGCGTCGCGCTGCTGTCGGGCTGCGTCCAGGACGTGTTCTTCCACCGCGTCAACGAGGCGACGGTGCGCGTGCTGGCCGCCGAGGGCTACGAGGTGCTCGTGCCCCGCGACCAGCAGTGCTGCGGCGCCCTGGAGCTGCACGCCGGCCGCGAGGCTCCGGCGCTGGAGCGGGCGAAGCGCGAGATCGGCGTTTTCGAGACCCTCGCCGTCGACGCGGTGGTCACCAACGTCGCGGGCTGCGGCTCGTCGATGAAGGAGTACGCCCACCTGCTCTCCGACGACCCCGCGTGGGCCGACCGGGCCGCGGCGTTCAGCGCCCGCGTCCGCGACGTCCACGAGGTGCTCGCCGACGCCGTCGCCGACGAGCAGGGCCCGCGGGCCGAGCGCCACCCGGTGCAGGGCCGCGTCGCCTACCACGACGCCTGCCACCTGGGGCACGCGCAGAAGGTGCGGGCGCAGCCGCGCGCGGTACTGCGCTCGATCCCCGGCCTGGAGCTGGTGGACCTGCCCGAGGCGGAGCTGTGCTGCGGCTCGGCGGGCATCTACAACATGGTGGCGCCCGAGGCGGCCGGCGAGCTCGGCGCTCGCAAGGCGGCCAACGTCCGGTCGGTGAACCCGGACATCATCGTCACGGCCAACCCCGGCTGCCTGCTGCAGATCGGCAAGCACCTCGGTGCCGACATCCCGCTCCTGCACCCCGTCCAACTGCTGGACGCGAGCATCCGCGGGGTGCCGGTCCCCCGCACCTGACCGGTTCTGTCGGTGTCCCTGCCTAGCGTGTCGGGCATGGGCATCGACTGGACGACGCTCCTGGTGGAGCAGCTGGAGTGGCACTGGACCGGGGCCCTGCGCCCGCGGTTCGAGGGGCTCACCGACGAGGAGTACCTCTGGGAGCCCGCGCCGGGCGCCTGGAACGTCCGGCCGCGGGGCGGCTCCACCCGGTCCCCGGGCTCGGGCCCGTTCACGGTCGACTTCACGTTCCCCGAGCCGGATCCGCCGCCCGTCACCACCATCGCGTGGCGGCTCGCGCACGTGATCGTCGGGGTGTTCGGGATGCGAGCGGCGAGCCACTTCGGCGGGCCGCCGGTGAGCTACGACGACTTCGGCTACGCCGGCACCGCCACCGAGGCCCTCCGGCAGCTCGACGAGACCCACGACGCGTGGATCGCAGGCGTCCGCGGCGTCGACGCCGACGCCATGGCGCGGCCCGTCGGTCCGGCCGAGGGGCCGTTCGCCGAGGAGCCGATGGCCACACTCGTGCTGCACATCCACCGCGAGGCCATCCACCACGGTGCCGAGATCGCGCTGCTGCGCGACCTGTACCGGGCCCGGGTCAGCGGGTGAAGTGGTCCCAGCCCGCCGGCCCTCCGGTGTACGGCCTGCCCTCCACCAGCACCTCCGGTTCCCCCGCTCGCGCGGAGCCGATCGCCGTCCAGCCATCGGGGAGAGCGATGTCGGGCGGGAAGGTGGCCGCGAGGGCGTGGTCCTCGCCGCCGGTCAGCAGCCAGTGCACCGGGTCCGCCCCCAGCGCCGCCCCCACCTCCGCGAGCCGGTCCGGCACCTCCGGCACGCGCACGTCGAGCACCAGCCCGGACGCGTCGGCGATGTGGCCGAGGTCGGCGAGCAGCCCGTCCGAGACGTCGATCATCGCGGTGGCTCCGGCCTTCGCGGCCTGTGGACCAGCGGCGTACGGCGGCTCCGGCACCCGGTGGGCTCCGACCACCGTCACCGGCGACCGGAAGCCGCGGGAGAGCACCGCGAGCCCCGCTGCCGACCATCCGATACGCCCGCACAGGGCCACCACGTCGCCCGGGCGCGCGCCGCCGCGGGTCACGGGCTGGCGCCCCTCCAGCGAGCCCAGCGCCGTCACCGACACCATGAGCGTGGCCGCCGAGGCCACGTCGCCGCCCACCACCCCGACACCGGCGACGCCCGCCTCCGCCCACAGCCCCTCGGCCAGGCCCTCCAGCGTGGCGACGGGAGTGTCCGCCGGGCAGGCGAGGCCCACGAGCAGCGCCGTCGGCACCGCACCCATCGCCGCGACGTCGGCCAGGTTGGCCGCCGCGGCCTTCCGCCCCACCTGCTCGGGGGTGGACCAGTCGAGCCGGAAGTGCACCGTGTCCACCAGCACGTCGACGCACGCCACCACGCGGCCGTCGGGTGCGGCCACGACCGCCGCGTCGTCGCCGGGCCCGAGCAGGGTGCCCGCGGGCTGCACGCGGTCGTGCGTCACGCGCGTGATCAGCCCGAACTCGCCGACCTCCGCGAGTGTGCCTCTCGTCTCGGATCGATCGTCCGAGGCCTCAGCGAATGTGGGCACGCGGTCTCCTCCGGTACGTTTCCCTTGCGACGTCCCCACCTGCGCAGTCTCGTGTTGCCGTCAAGATGACACTCCGTCGATGAAAGGGGCACGCCGTGGTGCAGGCCTACATCCTGGTCCAGACCGAGGTCGGCAAGGCCGCCGCCGTGGCCGGTGAGATCTCCCGTATCACCGGCGTCCTCTCAGCCGAGGACGTGACCGGCCCCTACGACGTGATCGTCCGCGCCGAGGCCGGCACCGTGGACGAGCTCGGTCAGCTGGTCGTGGCCCGCGTGCAGGGCGTCGGCGGCATCACCCGCACGCTGACCTGCCCCGTGGTCAAGCTGGGCTGAGCCGGTCCGTGAACCGTCTGTCGCCTCCGGTCGCGATCGCGATCGCCCTGCCACTGCTGCTCGCGCTCGTGGTGGCGGGCATCGCGATCACGATGCGGGCGCGCGGGCTGGACGGGAGCGCACCGCCGCCACCCGACACCACCCCGTACGCCGCCGCTCCCGTCGACGCTCCCCAGGCGTCCGGCGCGCAGTGCACAGCGCTGCTGGCACACCTCGACGGCGACCTCCCTGCCGACAGCGGCACGCTCCCCCAGCGCGCCCTCGCCGAGCCCGTGCAGCCCGGAGTCCGGGCCTGGGCGGCGTCGCCGCGGCCGGTGGTGCTTCGCTGCGGCCTCCCCCGGCCTCAGGAGCTGACGCCGATGTCGTCGCTGCTGGTGATCAACGGGGTCAACTGGCTGCAGCTCGACGACGGCGTCCCCGATCCGGTGGTCGTCACCTACGTGGCCGTCGACCGCCCGGTGTACGTCGTGGTGACCTCTCCGGTCAGCGCCGGCAGTGGCCCGTTGCAGCAGGTCTCCGACGTGGTGCGCACGACGCTGCCGGCCACGCCCGTCGCCGTCCGTTAGGCCGAGTGGAGACCCGTCTCACTCTGAGACGACCCTTTCCGCGGTTGTTAGCCCTGTCTACCGTCCCCCATCATGACGGCTATGTCGCGCGCTACCGAGGACTACCTGAAGGCCGTCTACCACCTCGGCACGCACGGCGACACCGTCACCACCGGCATGCTGGCCCAGGAGCTGGGCGTCTCCTCCCCGTCGGTGTCGGCCATGGTCAAGCGGCTCGAGGACGGCGAGCTGATCGACCGGTCCGACGGCCGGGGGTTCCGGCTGACCGACGCGGGCGAGCGCGAGGCGCTGCGGGTGATCCGCCGCCACCGGCTGCTGGAGACGTTCCTCGCCCGCGCGCTGGACGTGCCGTGGGACGAGGTGCACGCCGAGGCCGAACTGCTGGAGCACGCGCTGTCCGACCGCCTCGAGGAACGCATCGACGCCGCGCTCGGCCACCCCACCCACGACCCCCACGGCGACCCGATCCCGCCGCGCGACGGGCCGCACAGCGAGAGCTGGGGCGTCCCGTTGGAGGCCGTTCCGCCCGGCTCCCGGTTCCGGGTCGAGCGGGTGTCCGACCGTGACAGCGCCGCACTGCGCCACCTCGGGCAGCTCGGGGTGCTCCCCGGAGCGCTGCTGGACGTCGAGGAGCCCGAGCCGTTCGGAGGCCCCTACTGGATCACGGTGGACGGACTGCGCCACCCGCTCGGCATCCCGCTGACACGGCTCGTGCACGGACGGATCGAGGGGACGGCATGACCACCACCGGCGACCGGCCGCAGACCATCACGGAGATCCGCGAGCGCGGCGGGTGGCGCAGCAGGCTCATCTTCTTCGGGCCCGCGTTCGTCGCGGCGATCGCCTACGTCGACCCCGGCAACTTCGCCACGAACTTCTCCGCGGGCGCGCAGTTCGGCTACCTGCTGCTCTGGGTGATCGTCGCCGCCAACCTGCTCGCGATGCTCATCCAGACGCTCTCGGCCAAGCTGGGCATGGCCACCGGCCGCAACCTGCCGGAGATGTGCCGCGAGCAGTTCCCGCGGCCCGTCACACGGCTGATGTGGGTGCAGGCCGAGCTCGTGGCCGTCGCCACCGACCTCGCCGAGGTGATCGGCGGCGCCATCGCCCTGAACCTGCTGTTCGGCATCCCGCTGTTCACCGGCGGCGTCATCACCGGGCTCGTGGCCTTCGCGCTACTGGCACTGCAGAACAAGGGCTTCCGCCCGTTCGAGCTGGCCATCGCCGGCCTGTTCTGCGTGATCCTGCTGGGCTTCCTCACCACGGCCTTCCGCATCGACGTCGGAGGAGCCGACCTCGCCGCCGGGCTCGTCCCGCGCTTCGACGGCACCGACAGCCTGCTGCTGGCCACCGGCATCCTCGGCGCCACCGTGATGCCGCACGTCATCTATCTGCACTCGGCGCTCACCCAGGGCCGCATCCCGGCCGTCGGCGTCGAGGAACGGAAGTTCCTGCTGCGCCGCCAGCAGACCGACGTACTGGTCGGGATGGGGCTCGCCGGCGTGGTCAACGGGGCGATGCTCGTGATCGCGGCCGCGCTGTTCTTCGGCACCGGCATCCCGGACACCGACACCCTCGAGGGCGTGCACGCCGGCCTCGCCCGGGCCCTCGACCAGCCCGCCGCGCTGGCCTTCGCCCTGGCCCTGCTCGCGTCGGGCTTCGCGTCGTCGGGCGTGGGGACGTACGCGGGCCAGGTCGTGATGCAGGGGTTCATCCGGCGCAGCATCCCGCTGCTGGCGCGCAGGCTGCTCACCCTCGTGCCCGCGCTGATCGTGCTGGGCGTCGGCTTCGACCCCACCCGCGCACTCGTCCTCTCGCAGGTGGTGCTGTCGTTCGGCATCCCGTTCGCGCTGGTGCCCCTGGTGCTGCTGACGCGGCGCTCGGACATCATGGCGGAGCTGGTGAACCGCCGGAGCACCACCATCCTGGCGAGCCTCGCAGCGGCCACGATCATCGGCCTGAACGCCTTCCTGATCGTCCGGGCTGTGACGGGCGCCTGACGCCCACGCGCGAGCGGACACACCCCATCGCGGGTCGCGCCTCAGCGCAGGCCGGTGCCCCGCGCGAGCGCCGTCTCGACGAGGGTGGTGAGCAGCGTCGGGTAGTCGACGCCCGTGACCGCCCACATCCGCGGGTACATCGACGTCGGGGTGAACCCGGGCATCGTGTTGACCTCGTTGACGGTCAGCGCGCCGTCCGGTCCGACGAAGAAGTCGACGCGGGCGAGCCCCTGGCCGTCCAACGCGCGGAACGCCGCGATCGCCATGTCCTGCAGCGCGGCTGTGGCGTCGTCGTCGAGCTTGGCCGGGATGTCGAACTCGCAGACGTCGTCGAGGTACTTGGACTCGAAGTCGTAGAACTCCGCGCCCCCGACCAGGCGCACCTCGGCCGGCAGGCTCGTGCGGAGCGTGCCGTCGGGCAGCTCGAGCACACCGCACTCGACCTCGCGCCCGACCAGCGCAGCCTCCACCAGCACCTTCGGGTCGTGCTCGCGCGCCGCGGCGATCGCGGTGTCGAGGGCGTCCCAGGCCGTGACGCGGGTGATGCCCATGGACGACCCGGCGCGGGCCGGCTTGACGAAGACCGGCAGCCCGAGCCGGTCGCGCTGCTGAGGGGTCAGCGTGGTGGTGCCGGGGCGCAGGGTGACGAAGTCGCCGCTGGGCAGGCCCTCGGCGGCGAGGAGCTTCTTCGTGAACTCCTTGTCCATGGCCGCCGCGCTGGCCAGCACCCCCGCCCCGACGTACGGCACGCCGGCCATCTCGAGCAGGCCCTGGATCGTGCCGTCCTCGCCGAAGGGCCCGTGCAGCACGGGGAACACGACGTCGACGCGGGAGAACACCTCCCCAGCGCGCTCCGGGTCGAGCACGACGAGCCCGCCGCGCGTCGGGTCGCCGGGCAGCGCCAGCGCGGTGCGCGTGGCGTCGACGGACGGCAGCGAGCGGTCGGAGATGGCCAGCTCGCCCGGGTCGTCGGAGCCGAGGACCCACGCGCCCGTGGTGGAGATCCCGACGGGGACGACCTCGTAGCGTTCCGGGTCGAGATGCGCAAGCACGCTGCCTGCCGAGACGCAGGAGATGGCGTGCTCACTGCTGCGCCCGCCGAACACCACGGCCACGCGAACCTTGGTCATGGCGCCCGAGAGTAGGCGGGATCCCCCGCTCGGACCGGATCGGGTGGCGCCACACCCCGCGAGTCGACACGGATCGGCGGCCGAGTCGGCACGGACCGGTGAGGGACGACGCCCAGGTGTGCCGACTCGCGCACCAGGTCGTGCCGGTCCGCACGCCAGATCCTGCCGACGCGCCGGCGCGGGTGTTTCGACCCGCGGGCTCGTCAGCTGCCGAAGCGCTGCTCCAGGTCACGGATCTCGGGCAGGCCGATGAGATCGGTGAAGCCGTCGAACGTCGGCAGGCCGGGCATCGCCGCCGCGGGGGTGCCGTCCTTGCGGATCGTCGCGAGGACGGACTGGATGCCCGCCGTCGCCGCCAGCAGGGTGGCGATCGGGAAGAGCACCAGCGAGAAGCCCAGCTCGGTGATCCGCTCCAGCGGGATCGGGGGCGTGCGGCCTCCCTCCGCCCAGTTGAACACCAACGGCGCCACCCCGCGCAGCTCCGAGGCGACGCGCGCGATGTCGTCCTCGCTGGTGGGGGCCTCGACGAACAACACGTCGGCGCCGGCCTCGGCGTACGCGCGAGCCCGGGCGATGGCGTCGCCCAGGCCGTGGACGGCGGCGGCGTCGGTGCGGGCGATGATCACGAAGTCGGGGTCGCGGCGGGCGGCGACGGCCGCGTGGATCTTGCCGACCATCTCCTCGCGCGCGATCACGGCCTTGCCGCTCATGTGCCCGCACTTCTTGGGCATCACCTGGTCCTCCAGGTGGATGCCGGCCA
>NZ_JAOPWR010000092.1 GCF_025965585.1 Pseudonocardia sp. | reverse complement strand
AACATCCAGGCCCACGCACGTACGCTCCATCAGCACCGGCGCCTCCCGTAAATGCGGCACCGCCACCCGCCGTGACGGTGACCCGCGCCAACTTACGAGCGAGGCGCCGGCCCCTCATACGGTCTAGTGTCAGGGAATCGAGGGTCGTTGACTTGGGCGGTAGTGGCCGAGTAGATCGTCGGCGGTCTTCGTCGTGGCCCGCGGCGGGATCTCATAACGGTGAACGGGTCAAGTCCCCGGGCCTGGTGTTTCGTGGATGCCGCGTGATCTTCTGTAGTCGTCGGGCACTGAGCGCATCGTTCAGTGCATCGCGTCAGCGATCCTCGCCGGTGTGGTGCAGTGGCAGAGCCGGTCAGAGCGCGACGATCATCGCATGCCGAGAGGCCCGAAGTCGCAAATGAGGGTCGAGTCCGTTTTGAGGTCCGATGTGGTCCTGGAGCGTAGTATGCGGCCGGATGAGCTCGGTCGGTTCGGCGTCGATGAACAAGACGCTCTGCTGGACATGCTTTGGCGACGTCGACTCCCTTGGGTCAAGGGTGTGCTCCCGCGTAACAGTTTGGTGTTCTCTCGCGAGAGTCCCCGGTAGCAACCGCCTACTCTGTCGTTGCGCGTGCATCACTCGAAGGGTGCCATTCAGTGATCAACTGTTTGCGTCGAGCCCGCCGCCGAACAACATCGTCCACCGAATTCGCCCCGTGGCCGCGGCCTGCATTCGGAACCGCAGATAAGGCCCCCCGCACAACGGCCATCTGGGTGAGAGTGGTTGTGCTGGCGGCACTGACGACGTTGATCACCGCCGCGACGATGTCGACGGCATGGGCCGCCGGTACGCGAGTCTTCGGCCACGACATCTCCTACCCGCAGTGCAACGTTGCGCCGCCGACCGACGGCACCTTCGGCATCGTCGGCATCAACAACGGGCACCCGTTCTCCGCCAACCCGTGTCTGACCCGGCAGTATCGCTGGGCCGCGGCCACACCCTCGGGTGCCTCGGTCTATGTGAACACTGCCAACCCCGCGCCAAGCAGCCCGTTCTACTGGCCCGCGACCGGCGCGAAGGACCCGGCGCTGTGCGCCGACAGCAGGTCTACGACGGACCCGGGTTGCGCCTACGACTACGGCTGGCACGCGGGCGCCGACACCCTCGCCCGGGCAAGGACCGCTAACAGTGCTGTCGCGGGCGTGCACTGGTGGCTCGACGTCGAGACGCGAAACGCCTGGCACGGCGACGGGGTGTCGAACACCGCCGTGTTGCAGGGCATGTACGACTATCTGCGCAGCCACGGCGTGACCAGGATCGGGCTCTACTCCACACCTTTCCAGTGGAAGCGGATCACCGGCGGGTACGCCGGCTCGTCGGCGGCCTCCTACAAGGCCGCCTGGCGCAAGGAGTTCGCCGCGAACCACGCGCTCTATGCTCTGCCGCTCTGGATCGCCACCTCCGGCAACAGCACCACCGCGCTCACGGCGTGTGCCGCGAGCTTCACCGGGGCCAGAACCGAGATGGTCCAGTACACCGACGCCCACGGCTTCGACACCAACATCATCTGCTGACTGGATCGAAGCCGGGTCCGTGCAGGCTCTCGTGATGATCGTGGTCGACGTGATCGCCTGGACCCAGCACCTGCTCCTTCACGGCGAAGGCCGAGCTGAAGACGCTGCGCCACCGGATCCTGCACGTCGCAGCGAGGCTGACCCGCGGGCAGCGCCGGCGGTGGCTGCGTAATCAGCGGTCCTGGCGCACGACCTCGCCGCCGCGCTCGGCCGGCTCACCACGCTGCCCGTTCTCACCGGTTGGCCTTGCATCCCGCCACGACGAGCGGCGAGAGCCACCGGCAGAACCAGCATGCGGGCAGCATCACCACACCCATCCACGGAAACGATGACCCGCGCACCACCGAGCACAATGTCAAGATCGGCTCACGCCTGCGCTGAACACCCGGCACCGTCTGGTCGAGGAGGTACCGGATCGTGTCGGTCGGCACGAGAACTCCTCGCGCCGAACGCCGGGACGGCCCGGCGCGCACCTACCAACACGAGAGGGGCAGGCGGCTTCGTTCAGGATCGATGCCGGACACCGTCACCGCTGATCGCCGCGTAACCAGGCGACCTATCGACAGAGGTGACCTCCGTTCCGGCCAGGCACCGGCGCCGCCTCCACCGATCCCCGTCGAGCACTTCGCCGCCCCTCGGCGTTCCCATCGACGTCTCGACGGAACCGCTGCGGCTGATGCACGACGAGCACGCGCAGGCCTTGCTCGCCTTCGCCAGGTCGGAACAGCGCTCATCTGGTGGTGCCGTCCGGCGCCCACGCCGTCCGCTCCCATTCGGCTCCTCCGGTGCGCTCGCGCCGTCGCTGCGCGCTGCCGGCTCCGCCCCGAGAACGTCGGATCCTGCGCGGGTGGCGTCGTGAACGCCTCCGGTCCCGAGCTCGATCAGGCGGAGTGTCCACGTCTCGTGGACAGCGGCGTCTTCCTCTTGGGTGCCTTGAACCCGCCCGAGCGCGCCGACTACGCCGCGCATCTGAGCCGGTGTTCGGCATGCCGACGTGAAGTCAGCGAGTTGGCCGACGTCGCCGCGCTGGTGAGCCGCACGACCTCATCAG